>NZ_DASYGY010000009.1:2160000-2441812 GCF_035999195.1 Pseudoxanthomonas sp. | reverse complement strand
TGGCGGATGCTTTGTCCGTGCTCCCTGGCTTTCCGGACCCGTTGCGAGTCGCGGGCTTCGGGTTTACCTTGGCGCGCATAACAATTCATTCAAGCCGAACCCGCTTCGCGGGTCGGCTTAATTCTGGTGTTATGCGTGGGTAGGAGTGTTGGTGTTGTCGGCTTCGGTGATGCGACAACTTCCGCTGCGTATTTAGCTTCGGCGTTGATCGGTCGCTGACACATCGGGGCCACTGACGCTTCCCGGCTTCGCTTTACTCGGCTTCGGATGCACCGCGTTCGCCGCCGCTCGGCATAAGGATGGCTTCATGACTTGCGGATTGGCGGCGCTGTCGGCTTCGGCCTTTGCTGGCCTCGACCTGCTCCGGGCTTACGGACCGCTCTTCCGTGCTCCCCGGTCTTCCGGACCCGTTGCGGGCCGCCGGCTTCGGGTTTACCTTGGCGCGCATAACAAGTCGTCCAAGCCGAACCCGCTTCGCGGGTCGGCTTAACTCTGGTGTTAGGTGCCATGAAAAGCATCCTCGCAACCGTAGTTCTTCTGCATTTCGCCTCATGTGTATCCGCACATGAGCTGACCGATTCGTTTCCCGGTGACACGCAAGTCACGGTCGAGACGGAGTCGGTTACCGTCGAGTATTGCCCAGACAATACTTGCGACGCGTTCACTATTGACGATCCTACGGGCTCAGATGTGCTCCAAGACTTTGCGTACGCATATCTGCTCGGTGCTTCGTCCTACATCTATCTCAAGCAGTTCCAAGCAGATACAGACTCTACCGCCACCAAGTCGGTACTCGGCCGCTACAGTTCCCGTTGCCCGCAAGAGCCTTTGGCTCAGGCTGCGAGATGCATCGTCATGTATCTGATGGACAAGCATCCCATTCGAGTAAGCTTCGTCCGCTACGACGAGGGAGAGCGTAATGTCGTGCCTATTGCGCCTGAGGACTTTTGGCATGGCACCTAACAATTCATTCAAGCCGACGCCGCTTCGCGGCGCGGCTTAATTCAGGCGTTAGGCCGCTCATGAGCCAGTACCGAATACTGTGGGATCAAACGTTGATCGGATACTCCGCACTTGAGTCGGGCGATCCGCCAATGGGTGTCGCGTTCGGCAAGCTTCTGCCGCTTCCAGGGTACGAGGCAGTACGAGCTCGATGCATCGCATCGCGCGATATGTCGCAAGAACATCTGCCGCTGTCAGTCACTCTGTCAGATGGACAGCTCATGCCTGCAGTGGGGATATCAATTCTTGACTTCTCGACTGAGCTTGGAGCGTCTGAGATTGAGGTTCATGTAATTGGGATCGAGTATCCGCTCTATCAGGAGTTGTTCCAAGAACAAGTGGCCGCATATGCCAAGCAGTTCGGCTGAGCGGCCTAACAAATCATTCAAGCCGAACCCGCTTCGCGGGTCGGCTTAATTCCGGTGTTAGGCAACGGATGAAGCATTCACTCTTTCTGATAGCGGTCTCGACACTGGTCTCTGCGTGTTCGGCTGCAAGCGCCCCAGCGATTCCGCTTGCGTCTGGTCAATACATCTTCCAGCATCGCTTCGCAGAGCACCCCACGATCCCAAGCATTAAGCTCAAGGTGACGATCGCCGGGTCGCACATTGTTGTGGTTAACCCAGAAGCCTCTGATCCATTTCCAGCAGGTATCCTCGCGGAGGGACAGCTCATGTGGCACACCGCATCGCGGCAGTGGATCATCGGCCATGAGACTTCGGACAAGTCAGCCCAGGACGTGGGTGGCTGCAGCGATGGCCCCGAGATTGTTGATCTAGTCAGTAAGATTTATTGGACTTGCTAGGGTGATGACCGGTGCCTAACAATTCATTCAAGCCGAACCCGCTTCGCGGGTCGGCTTAATTCAGGTGTTAGAGCGCTATGACAAACCACATAGCATCAAGATCTTTAGATGCAATTCGCTGGCTCACAGCCAGCTTGATGGTCGCGTGTAGCGTTCTGTCGGCAGGCGCCTTTCTTGTCTCGGGGATCCTTACTGAAAGATCCGGCCTCATCATCTGCAGCCTTGGTTGGGCGCTGATTACAGTACCGATCTACTATCGCCAGCATCCCAACAAGAAGCTAAAGCGGGGGTCTGCCCTGATCGGTTTTGCGGGTGGCATCTTCTTCCTTCTAGGGCTGGTAGTTCATGCTGGCGCGCTCTAACAATTCATTCAAGCCGAACCCGCTTCGCGGGTCGGCTTAATTCAGGTGTTAGACGGCCATGGAAGATTGGGATTCCTCAACCTGGATCGCTGTCCTAGCCCTTGTGGTTAGCGCAATGAGCCTTGCAGCTGCAATCTGGGCGTCATACGTCGGCCACCAGTCACTCTCACACGCGCGCAAGACGTATGACGAGCAACTGAGCATCTCGTTCGCGCGCGAAAGAGCGCAGCTGCTCCAGCTGATCACGCAAAATCAGGCCGTTCTGGAGAAGACTCGAATCAGGATCGGCGCACTGAAAGCAAAATTTGATGCGGCGCCCCTGCCAGCTCAGACACTGCTTCACAGCTACACAAACTTGTTCACGGAGTATCTGCCACGCATTGAAGGGTCAATACGCCAATGCGCTGCCCTATGGCATGAGGTTTCGGAATGGGACGAGAGGCGTGGCATTCATGCTCTTGTCCATCATCAAGCCAGATACCGCGCGCTCATGGAGGACGACCTGACTGCCCATGACCAAGGACTTATTATGGTCGGCATCGTAGAGGAAAAGCTTGCCCAAGCGACGGCCTATGTGTCTGGTGCTACACGGTAGGCCGTCTAACAATTCGTTCAAGCCGATGCCGCTTCGCGGCACGGCTTAACTCAAGCGTTAGACCGCATGAAAAGTTCTCTGGCAAAGCCTCTTGCTCTGACACTCAATTTTCTTGGGGCCGGCTTGCTCTTCTATAGCTTGCGTCAGATCAACAACTCTTACGATCGGGTTTATGAGATTGCCTCGACTGGATCCTCAAGTATCGGCGCAACGATTGGTGATCTTCCTTCGTCGATCACGCCGTACTTTTCCCTTCTCCTTGCTGCCGGCTTCTGCTGGTGGATTGCGGACAAGGTCAGGCAGCGGGATGCGGTCTAACAATTCATTCAAGCCGAACCCGCTTCGCGGGTCGGCTTAATTCCGGTGTTAGCGCCCATGCTCAATTTCTACGTATACGTCGACGGCTCAGACCTTGATCAGTGCGAGACTGACTTGACACGCGCATTCTCGGAGTTCGCCGCGCGCTTTGGTCATGAGGCATCGTTCGTCTCGGACAAGTACCCTCGTACCCCCGACATGCATCCAGATGACCTGCCCCAATGGAACCTAGGCATCAATTTCCGTACTACTGAGTTGCAAAGGGAGCCCTCAGATCATCTAGTTTCATTCCTGAGCCGTCTCGGGCAAGAGACAGGCCGTGATTTTGTCATCGGCCTCTGGCACCAAGAGCGAGGCATATCCGATGACCTTATGTTTGTCGGGCAACAGTCATCCCTACAAGACAGCGCCAATCTGTGCTCCATGGCAAATGGGCGCTAACAATTCATTCAAGCCGAACCCGCTTCGCGGGTCGGCTTAACTCCGGTGTTAGGGCCCACAAGAATGATTCCCGGCGTTCATGACAGTCTCTTAGTCGGCTACTCGGTCAACTCCGAGAGCCAGGAACTACTTCTTTCCATCAAACCTGGTCATGGCTCCGCTCCGGCACCATTCGCCGTTCTGTTCCAAGGCGTCGTCGCACACAGCTTCGACACACCCGTCATGCCGGCCATTCTCTACGGCATCACTCGCGTTGCCGCCAGCGATCTTATCCGTGGGGACTGGCCTGCCATTGAGCGTGGGTACAAGCTTGGTGGCTGGCCCGGGCCTTGGGCGGACAGCCTAGCCAATGCCACTGCCTACGCAGATTCAAACGGTCTTAGCGGGTTCCACATTGAGTCAAGCTATGGCCTGTCTGGCTGGGTCCTCGCTCAATCGGCTGGGCTTCACGCAAGTGGGCCCTAACAGTTCATTCAAGCCGACGCCGCTTCGCGGCGCGGCTTAATTCAGGCGTTGGGCCCCAGTCCCCATTTCAGGTGATCATGTGAAGAAGCTAGCTATCGCAATACTTGCCATGTGCTTTGCAGGCTCTGTGAGTGCAGAATGCCCTGTTGCTGCTGACGCAGAGTTGGCAAAACTCATAACGAAGAATGGCGGGATCAATGACCCGAAACTTTCTGATGTTTGTAGTCTCGTAGGTCGCGAGGGTTTCACATTTATGATCCTCGGTCACCACGAGGTTCAGAGCGACCGTTCGTTTGCGTTCGTTAACGTGCTGCTTGCAGATCAAGAGCTAGGGATTGCTTCCTCATCGCATGTTGCAACGGCCACCGAAGTGTCACAAGTCGCCAATGCTCAAGAGTCTGAGCGCCTCTTTCTCAAAGCCGTCTCTGCCGCCATAAGTGGGTTCATGCTTGAAGACGCAATTGCTAAACTTAAGGAATCAAAATCCAGGATCCAGGCTCCCTGAGTGCAGCCATCGTGAGATGTCGTGATTTTGACTCATCGCCTTTGGGGCCCAACAATTCGTTCAAGCCGATGCCGCTTCGCGGCACGGCTTAACTCAGGCGTTAGGCATCATGGAAAGACCACTGCGATCTGTGGCATTTCTCTCAGCAAGCCTGATAGTCGGCTGTGCCTCAATTATTCATGGCCCCGATCGTCCGCCAACCCCAGTAGAGATCGTCGGAGTCTATGATTGGGGGCATAGGGGATCCTCTGAGACTTGGGAACTTCGTAGTGACGGCACATTCACCCGCATACTTCATCCGCACTTCTCCTACGAGTCGCCGGTTGAGTTCGCTGGTACTTGGTCACTCGCAGGCGAGCAGCTGCTGCTATCGGAGGCACCTCGCCAAAATGGCAGCGCCAAAGACATCAGCGCCACGGCGTTCTTCTACAAACGCAAGCCGGCATTTGCTCGTAATCCGGACATCAGGAGCGAGAGAGTTCATGAGTGGTGGGTGTACAGGCGCAGGAATACCAACTGATGCCTAACAATTCATTCAAGCCGACGCCGCTTCGCGGCGCGGCTTAATTCAGGTGTTATGCGTGGGTTGGCGTATTGATGTTGTCGGCCTCGGTGTTGCACTGACCTCGGCTGCGTAACGGGCTTCGGCGTTGGTCGCTCGCTGACTCATCCGGACGACTGGCAGTTCCGCACTTCGCTTCACCCGGCTTCGGACGCATCGCGTTCGTGCCGCTCGGCAAAGGATGGCCTTATGACCTTCGGACTTGCGGCACTGTCGGCTTCGGTCTTTGCTGGCCTCGATTTGTCCAGGGTTGTCGGAGGCTTTGTCCGTGCTCCCTGCTCTCCTGGCCCCGTTGCGGGCCGGCGGCTTCGGGTTTACCTTGGCGCGCATAACAATTCATTCAAGCCGAACCCGCTTCGCGGGTCGGCTTAATTCTGGTGTTAGAACTCATGGACCCACGCTGGAACGCATTTGCAGCGATCTGCCACGATGAGTTTCACGGCTGCCCCTTCCCGGCAGAGCTTATTGCGGCTTGCGGCGGCCATGAGGACATTGCCTGGGCTACGTACTTCCATTTGCAGAGCGACTCTTTGGCGTGGCTCGCTCGCGAGGTGCCCGCCCTTGACGGTGTCACGCCAAAGTCCTTGCTCGCGGCCGGCCAAACCGATGCGGTTAGGCATTGCTTGTGGTCGATGCCGTGCTGAGTTCTAACAATTCATTCAAGCCGAACCCGCTTCGCGGGTCGGCTTAATTCTGGTGTTAGGGCGCATGAGATACATCCTCGCCATCTTTCTGTTTTCTCTATGCGCTTGCGGTGCCTCCAGCAGTCCGCCGCCTCTGCTGCAAGCGTTCGATGACTTTAGTTGCCCCCGACTCCCTGAGGATTCCGGCTACTCGGTGCAGGCTCAGCTCGGCCCTGACTACACGATCTGCAGTCTTACCCCGCTCCAAGCAGGCCTTCTTCGCGCGGAGATCCGCGTTGGTGGACATTGGCCATTGCCTGATGACAGCCGCTTTGCTGGATTTTCAACAACTCCGGTCGGACAGGTAGCCTGGTTCTATGGCGTGAGAGAAGGTTCGGTCCACGAGCGCTTGGCATTCCTACCAACTGCCCTTGCTCGACCTTCGGATGTGCTTCTTGTCATCTACGGCGGCAGCCTGCAGGAGGCGACCCGGCAACGTGAGCTAGTACTTGCAACCGTGGTTCGCGCTAGCATGCGCCCTAACAATTCGTTCAAGCCGAACCCGCTTCGCGGGTCGGCTTAACTCAGGTGTTAGGGGGCACATGAAAGTTCCAGCGGCAGTCACGATTCTTCTACTGCTATCTGGTTGCGCCCATTGGTTCGGTCCTGCCCACGGCAAATTCATCGCAGTTGGTATCACACCTACTGATGAGTCATGCAAACTTTCCGTGGCTCCAGTCGGCTCCACCAGCTCTGCGCGGGAGTGGACCGTTTCAGGCAGCTTCCGCCAGAGCGTGCTGATCAATCCCAATTCCAATGGTCATCGCATGACTCTCATTTGCGACGGCAGATTGGCCGCGGAGCGCACGTTCAAGTACGGCCGTGATGTAGGTATTGGCGGGGAGCTTGCGGTCAATGGCAGCGCCCCCTAACAATTCATTCAAGCCGAACCCGCTTCGCGGGTCGGCTTAACTCAGGTGTTAGGGCCCATGGCGAAGATCTCAAGCGCAGCAATGCACGCTCTATTACTTTGTGCTGTTTGCGCATGCTCCAGCAATACACCACAGCGCTTTAGTCCTGCCGAGCTTAGTAAGAATGATCGACAACTTATTGGCGCAAGTATTGTGGTTGACGGCTGCATTGTCTGGAGCCGCCATGGGGCCGCCATACTCTCCTGTGACCGAGGCGGCGAGAGACGTGGCCTGGGCCTGCTGGACCCAAACAATCAGTTGGGGCCGGCCTTTGGTGCTATTGGCGCACTTCCCTTTGGGGGAGAGATCAGAGCAGAGGTCGAAGGTACAGTCGTTGTTGCAAAAGCAAACCCGATGAATCAAACAGATGATGGGCTTGACACGTACCTCGCAGTTGAGAAGATTCTCGAGCCTAGGCCCACTGGGCCCTAACAATTCATTCAAGCCGAACTTGTCCGCTGACGCGGCCAAGTCGGCTTAACTCAGGTGTTAGGTGCGGCCAAAGATGACCTATAACCTGCGAGTTAAGAGCGGATTCGGATACGGCCTAGCCATGGCCCTTGAATCGCCCCGGGTTCAGTAGACATCTCCAAGCCGTACATTACGGCAATCATGGAGGTGTGTATGAGCGGCAAGCAGTACACAGATGAGTCCAAGCCGCGGCGGTAAGGCATGTGATCCAACGCCCCCTCAGCACCGTATAGCCCGCACAACCACAAGGGGAAGCGCGCGGATGACCCGGGCGGAGCAGGTGGAACTGGTGCTGGTGCCGGTGCTGGGCATTGCGGTGGGTCTGCTGGGCGATCGGCTACCGGCGTCTCCCAGCGTGGGGGCACTGTTGCTCGCCGCTTCCTGTCTGCTCCTGCTGCAGGGACTGGCGCGCGATCTGTGGCTGCTGTCGCAGCGCCGCAAGCACGGCGCGGATGGGCCAGCGCGGGCTGCGTTGTGCCTGTGCGCCGAATCGACGGTGGGCGTGGCGGGTGTGGTGGCGGGACTGGCGTTGCTGGGTAGCCCGGTCAGCGCGATGGTGCCGCTGAATTCCCTGCTTGCAGGCGGACTGACCGCCGGCGTGCTGGCGTTCGGCTTCGCGATCCGCGATCTGGTGATCGAGGCCCGCCCGTTCCGCATCCGGCGGGAACGCGATCACCTGAACATCGTCGTCGCCTGGAGGCGCGCGGAGCGCCGCTGAGGTGCGTGTGGCCCGTCCGTTACTCGGCCTCTTCCGGCGGCAGCACGATCCCGTCCGGATCCACCGCCAGGCGGCCGGCAGCGAGCACGGCCTGGGTGCGGTTGGTGACGTGCAGCTTGCGCAGGATGGCGGTGACGTGGGCCTTGATGGTGGCTTCGGACACGCCCAGGTCGTAGGCGATCTGCTTGTTGAGCCGGCCGGCGCCGAGCATCTGCAGCACCTTGAACTGCTGCGGCGTGAGATCGCGCAGGCGCTGCGCCGTCTCCTGCTCGTCGCGGCTGGTGGCCGGTGCGTTGTGCGCTTCGTCCGGCACCCAGCGCTCGCCATCGAGCACCGCACCGATGGCCTGCCCGATGGTGTCCGAATCGGCCGACTTGGGAATGAAGCCGAGCGCGCCGTGGTCCAGCGCGCGGCGCATCACCGCCGGCTCCTCGCGCGCCGACACGATGACCACCGGCAGCTGCGGATGCAGTGCACGCAGGTGCACCAGCGCATTGAATCCGTGCGCGCCCGGCATGTTGAGGTCCATGAGCAGCAGGTCCGCATCCGGATGCGCATCGACCAGCACGTACAGCGCGTCGACGCTGTCGGCCTCGTGCAGCTTCACCCCGGGCATCACGCGCTGCACCGCACCGCGAAGAGCTTCGCGGAACAGCGGATGGTCGTCGGCGATCAGCAGGGTGGGCATGGGGCGAGGAGTGAGTGGGGAGGAGTGAGGAGTGAGCGGTGCGGTGTCAGGATAATGGGATGGAAGGGCTTCTGCCTTTACTCACTTCTCACTCCTGCACCCTCACTCCTGCCTCACCGCACCTTGCGTTCGGCCACGAGGGACTCGACCACCGACGGATCCGCCAGCGTCGAGGTATCGCCCAGCTGCTCGGGCGCGTTCTCGGCGATCTTGCGCAGGATGCGGCGCATGATCTTGCCCGAGCGCGTCTTCGGCAGGCCCGGCGCCCACTGCAGGTGGTCCGGCGTGGCGATGGGGCCGATTTCCTTGCGTACCCAGGCCACCAGCTCCTTCAGCAGCTCGTCGCTCTGCGCTTCGCCGGCCTTGAGGGTGACGTAGGCGTAGATGCCCTGGCCCTTGATGTCGTGCGGGAAGCCGACCACGGCCGCCTCGGCCACCTTCGGATGCGCGACCAATGCGCTTTCCACTTCGGCGGTGCCGATGCGGTGGCCGGAGACGTTGATGACATCGTCGACGCGGCCGGTGATCCAGTAGTACCCGTCGGCGTCGCGGCGGCAGCCGTCGCCGGTGAAGTACGTGCCCGGATACGTGCGGAAGTAGGTGTCGATGAAACGCTGGTGGTCGCCGTACACGGTGCGCATCTGGCCCGGCCACGAATCCAGCAGCACCAGGTTGCCTTCGGTGGCGCCTTCCAGTTGCTCTCCGTTGGCATCGACCAGCGCCGGACGCACGCCGAAGAACGGCAGCGTGGCCGAGCCGGGCTTGAGGTCGATCGCGCCGGCCAGCGGGGTGATGAGGATGCCGCCGGTTTCGGTCTGCCACCAGGTATCCACGATCGGGCAGCGGCCGTCGCCGACCACGTCGTAGTACCAGCGCCACGCTTCCGGATTGATCGGCTCGCCCACGCTGCCGAGCAGGCGCAGCGACGCGCGCGAGGTCTTCTTTACTGGCGCTTCGCCTTCGCGCATCAGCGCGCGGATGGCAGTGGGCGCGGTGTAGAAGATCGTCACCTTGTGCTTGTCGATCACTTCCCAGAACCGCGACACGCTGGGGTAGTTGGGCACGCCTTCGAACATCACCGCCGTGGCGCCGTTGGCCAGCGGGCCGTAGACGATGTAGCTGTGCCCGGTGACCCAGCCCACGTCGGCGGTGCACCAGTAGATGTCGTCCTCGCGCAGGTCGAACACCGCCTCGTGCGTGTACGCCGCGTACAGCAGATAACCGCCGGTGGTGTGCAGCACGCCCTTCGGCTTGCCGGTCGAACCGGAGGTGTAGAGGATGAACAGCGGATCCTCGGCGTTCATGCGTTCGGGTTCGCACTCGGCCGGCTGCGCATCGACCACGGCGTCGAACCAGCGGTCGCGCGGCATCTGCATGTCCACCGCGCCACCGGTGTGGCGGACGACGAGCACGGTTTCGACGGAATTGGTGCCCGGCAACTTGAGCGCAGCGTCCACGTTGGCCTTCAGCGGGACTTTCTTGCCGCCGCGCAGGCCTTCGTCGGCGGTGATGATCAGCTTGCTGCCGCAGTCGGCCACGCGGTCGGCGATCGAGTTGGGCGCGAAGCCGCCGAACACCACCGAGTGGATCGCGCCGATGCGCGCGCAGGCCAGCATCGCGACCGCGGCGTCGGGAATCATCGGCAGGTAAATGGTGACGCGGTCGCCCTTCTGCACGCCCAGCGCGCGCAGCGCGTTGGCCAGCCTGCAGGTGCGTTCGTACAACTCGCGGTAGGTGACGCCGTAGGACGGCGAATCCGGGCCGTCTGGCTCGAACAGCAGCGCGATCTTGTCGCCGCGCTCGGCCAGCTGGCGGTCCAGGCAGTTGACGCTGGCGTTGAGCTCGCCGTCGGCGAACCAGCGGATGCGGAAGTCATCCAGCGCGTAGTTGACGTCCTTGATCTGGGTCGGCTTCCTGAACCACGTCAGGCGTTCGGCGGCCTGGCCCCAGAACGCCTCCGGATCGTCGATCGAAGCCTGGTAGTCGCGCGCGTACTGCTCGCGCGTGATGCGGGTCTTGGCGGCGAATTCCGGCTTGACCGGATAGAGGTCAGTCATGAGGTCCTCCCGGGACGTTCAAGTGATGCGTCGATTCTGAGGCAAGAAGGGTGGCAGGCGTGCGTCCGCAGGGACGACGCCGGTGCATCCGGGGCATCGAGTTTGACGCATACGGACGTGCGGCATTGCAGCATCCCGCTTAGACGATGGTCTTAAAGCGTCCCTGCCGCACCCTGCGACCGAACGCCGCACCCCTGTTTTTCCCGGGATTCGGCAGGGGGACGCCGCCATTACGACTAATGGCGAATAGGCGTCGCCGCCGCACAGGCGCAAGTCTCCGTCAGCCGCGCAACGCGGCCATCAACCTTTCGGGAGGGGTTATGACCCAACGTTCCGCACTCGCGCGACGGCCACTGGCTGCCGCGCTGTTCGTCGCCTTGATCGCGCCGGGGATGGCGTTCGCACAGACCGCCAGGGAGAAAGCGCTGGAGGCCCGCGTGGCCGACCTGGAGCGGCAGGTGCAGCTGCTGCTGTCGGCGCAGCAGCAACAGCAGACGCAGCTCAGCACCACGCAGGAGCAGGTCACGCAGGTGCAGGCGGCACAGGCCGCCAAGCCCGCGCTGCCTGCGGGCAAGCAGCCGATCCAGGGCACCACCATCCTCACCTCGGCCAATCCGGGCAGCACGTTCTCGTACGGCGGCTTCATCAAGATGGACGCGATGGCGACCGATACCAGCGATGGCCGCATCGCCGACGGCAACTCCGGTCGCCTGTTCTACGTGCCCAGCACCATTCCGGTCGGGGGCCCGACCGCCGACGGCGGCGACGCCTACACCGACTTCCATGCGCAGTTCTCGCGCTTCTGGCTGAGCGCGGACCACGTCACCGACAGCGGCGACAAGTTCAAGGGCTACGTGGAGATGGACTTCTTCGGCGGCGGCAGCAATGCGCTGGCCGGCAACGAGACCGCCACCAACACCTACGCCGTCAGCCTGCGCCAGGCCTACGTGAGCTGGAACAACTGGCTGGCCGGCCAGACCTGGTCCAACTTCATGGACGTGGCCGCGCTGCCGGATGCGGTGGATTTCGTCGGTCCCACCGACGGCACCGTGTTCGTGCGCCAGGCGCAGGTGCGCTACACCAAGGGCCCGTGGTCGTTCTCGGTGGAGAACCCGCAGACCACGGTGACGCCGTACCTCGCCGGCACCCGCTTCAACAGCGGCGACAACGCGATGCCGGACGTCACCGCGCGCTGGCTGACCAAGGGCGACTGGGGCCACTTCACCGTCGCGGGCATGGTGCGCCAGTTCAAGGTGCTGGACGAAACCGATACCGGCGCCTCCGTCAGCGTGTCGGGCAAGTTCAACCTGGGCAAGAGCGACGACATCCGCTATGCGGTGAACGCGGGCCAGGGCATCGGCCGCTACCTCGCCTTCGGCGTGGGCAGCGACGTGGTGACCGAGGCCAATGGCGACATCAGCGCACTGGACGGCTACGGCGGCTTCGTCGCCTGGCGCCACGTGTTCAGTCCGAAAGTCCGCACCAACCTGATGTATGCGGCCTCGCATTTCGACAACGACGCCGCGTTGACCGGCTTCGGCGTCACCGAGCGCACGCAGTCCATGCACGCCAACCTGATCTACTCGCCGTTCCCGAAACTGGACATCGGCGCGGAGCTCATCTACGGCCAGCGTTCGCTCGAGGACGACCGCGAGGGCGACCTGAAGCGTCTGCACACCACCGTCAAGTACACATTCTGAGGGGAATCCACATGAGTTCCACGACCGTGCAGCACTCGCCGAAAGGGGAGCTGACGAAGGGCCACAAGAAGGTCATCTTCGCCTCCAGCCTCGGCACCGTGTTCGAGTGGTACGACTTCTATCTCTACGGATCGCTGGCGGCCATCATCGCCAAGCAGTTCTTCAGTGGCGTCAATCCGACCACCGGCATGATCTTCGCGCTGCTGGCGTTCGCCGCGGGCTTCTTCGTGCGTCCGTTCGGTGCGGCGTTCTTCGGCAGCCTGGGCGACCGCATCGGCCGCAAGTACACGTTCCTGGTCACCATCCTGATCATGGGCATCTCGACCTTCTTGGTCGGCGTGCTGCCCAACTACGCGTCGATCGGCATGGCCGCCCCGGTCATCCTGATCGTGCTGCGCCTGGCCCAGGGCCTGGCGATGGGCGGCGAGTACGGGGGTGCGGCCACCTACGTGGCCGAGCATGCGCCGGACGGCAAGCGCGGGCTGTACACCAGCTTCATCCAGACCACGGCCACGCTGGGCCTGTTCCTGTCGCTGCTGGTGATCCTGGCGTGCCGCCTGTCGCTGGGCACCGAAGCGTTCGAGGCCTGGGGCTGGCGCATTCCGTTCCTGGCGTCGATCATCCTGCTCGGCATCTCGGTGTGGATCCGCCTGCAGCTGAGCGAATCCCCGCTGTTCCAGCAGATGAAGGCCGAGGGCAAGGGCTCCAAGACGCCGTTCCGCGATTCGATGAAGGGCGGCAACCTGAAGCTGATGCTGCTGGTGCTGTTCGGCGCCACCGCCGGCCAGGCCGTGGTGTGGTACGCCGGCCAGTTCTACGCGCTGTTCTACCTGCAGAGCATCCTGAAGGTGGACTCCACCGTCGCCTACCTGCTGATCGCCGCCGCCCTGGCGCTGGCCACGCCGTTCTTCCTGTTCTTCGGCTGGCTGTCGGACAAGATCGGGCGCAAGAAGATCATCATGGCCGGCTGCCTGCTGGCCGCGGTGACCTACTTCCCGATCTTCAAGGGCATCACCCACTTCGCCAATCCGGGCGTGGAAGAGGCCAGCCGCACGTCGCCGGCGATCGTGGTGGCGGATCCGGACACCTGCTCGTTCCAGTTCGATCCGGTCGGCGTGCGCAAGTTCACCAGCTCCTGCGACGTCGCCACGGCCGCACTGGCCCGCGCCGGTGTTCCCTACTCGGTGCAGGCGGCGCCGGTGGGTTCGGTGGCACAGGTCAACGTGGGCGCCAACTCGGTCACCTCGTTCGAGGCTGCCGGCCTGTCCGGGGATGACGCCAAGGCCAAGACCGCCGCCTTCGGTGGCGAGCTGAAGACCGCGCTGACCGCCGCCGGTTATCCGGAGAAGGCCGCGACCGACCGCATCAACATCCCGATGACGATCTTCCTGCTGTGGGTCCTGGTGATCTACGTGACCATGGTGTACGGCCCGATCGCCGCCTACCTGGTCGAGCTGTTCCCCACGCAGATCCGCTACACCTCGATGTCGCTGCCCTACCACATCGGCAACGGCTGGTTCGGCGGCTTCCTGCCAGCCATCTCGTTCGCGCTGGTCGCGGCCACGGGCAACCTGTACTACGGCCTGTGGTACCCGATCGGCATCGCCGTGATGACGCTGATCATCGGCACGCTGTTCCTGCGCGAGACCAACCACGTCGACATCACCAAGTAACCGTTCCTCCCCCGCCGGACCTCCGGGGCCGGCAACCCGACGCCGGCCCTCGTGGCCGGCGTTTTCTTTTTCTGCCGCCAAGCCGGATACGCTGGGGTCCCTACCCCGCAGGAGTCCGCCATGCCCTTGGTCACCGTGACCGTATGCGCGCCGAAGGACGCCGCCTTCAAGGCGTCCGTGCTCGATGCGGTGCACGCGGCGCTGGTCGCTTCCGGCGTGCCGGAAGCAGACCGCTTCCAGCGCGTGCTGGAACTGCCGGCGCAGGACTTCCGCTACGACGCTTCGTATCCGGACGTGACCGGCGCGCGCGACGACGACTTCCTGCTGATCGAGATCCTGTGGTCGGCCGGCCGCAGCGTGAAAATCAGGAAGGCACTGCTGGCCGACCTGATGCAACGCCTGGCGGCGGCGGGTCGGAATCCGGAGAACGTCATGGTCTGCTTCAGGGAAACGACGCGGGAGAACTGGGCGTTCGCGGGCGGACGCCTGCTGCACGCCTGACGGCAATCACCGCGGTGGCGCCGCCAGCTCCCTCTCGTCGAGGAACCCGTCGCGATCGACGTCCTGCCGTGCGAAACGTTCCGCCAGCTGCGCCAGGTGCGCCTGCCGCGTGATCGGCTTGCCGCGTCCGCCGGGCAGTTCGTCGGCGGACAGCACGCCGTCGCGGTTGCGGTCCATGCCGTCGAAGGCGTAACTCATCCACGCCTGGTACTCGGCCAGGCTGACGCGGCCGTCGCCGTCGCGGTCCATGCGCGCCAGGTACTCGCCGGTGGCGGTGACCTGGGCCGTGGCGAGGATCGGCAGGCAGGCGGTGGCGAGCAGGAGCAGACGGATGCGCATGCCCGCATTGTAGGGCGACGACGCGCACGCCGGCCGCGCCGGGGATTCGGTTACCCTGCACGGGCATCTCCCCGCCCCGCCGCACGATGAACCTGCCTGCCCCGCCGGTGGCGACGACGACCGTCGCGCCCCTGTTCGAACTGGACCGCGCCACCGTGGTGCGCGGCGCCACCCGCGTCCTGCGCGACCTGTCGCTGAGCATTCCGCTGGGCCAGCACACCGCCATTCTCGGACCGAACGGGTGCGGGAAGTCCACCTTCATCAAGCTGATCAACCGCGAGCTGTATCCGCTGGCGCGCGAGGGCGACGCGCCGGTGAAGGTGTTCGGCCTGCGCCGCTGGAACGTCAACCAGCTGCGCAACCGCCTGGGCGTGGTGACCAGCGACCTGACCCGCGACCTGCAGCAGATGCCGCAACTGCTGGTCGAGGAGGCCGTGGTCACCGGCTTCTTCTCCAGCTTCGTGGTACCGCCGCACCGGCAGATCGACGCCGACATGCGCGCACGCGCGCGCCGTGCGCTGGCGGACGTGCACGCCGCCACCCTCGCCGACCGCCAGGTCGCCGAACTGTCCACCGGCGAGATGCGCCGCGTGCTGATCGCGCGCGCGCTGGTGCACGAACCCGAAGCGCTGCTGCTGGACGAGCCCACCGCCGGGCTGGACCTGGTGGCGCGACAGCATTTCCTCGGCCTGATGCGGCTGCTCGCACAGCGCGGCATTACCCTGGTGCTGGTGACGCACCACATCGAGGAGATCATTCCCGAGATCGACCGCGTGCTGCTGCTGCGCGACGGCACGCTGCAGGCCGACGGCGATCGCGCGGCCATCCTGACCGACGCGCACCTGAGCCATGCGTTCGGCGGCCAGGTCCGCGTGCGGTTCGAGGGCGATGTCTACAGTGCGACGGTGACCCATGCCTGAGTTGCCCGAAGTCGAGACCACGCGCCGCGGACTGGCGCCGCATGTCGAAGGCCGGCGCATCGCCGCCGTGACGCTGCGTCGCCCCGACCTGCGCTGGCCGATCCCGCAGGAGGTCGCACGCGAACTGCCGGGTCAGCGCATCGACGCCGTGCGCCGGCGCGCCAAGTACCTGCTGATGGAGACGTCGGCGGGCAGCGCGCTGCTGCATCTGGGCATGTCCGGCAGCCTGCGCGTGCTGCCGGCCTCCACGCCGGTGACCGCACACGACCACGTGGACATCGCGCTGGAAGGCGAAGCGCCGCGTGTGCTGCGCTTCAACGACCCGCGCCGCTTCGGCAGCCTGCTGTGGCAGCCGGTGGGCGAGGTCCACCCCCTGCTGCGGGGGCTGGGCCCCGAGCCGCTGTCCGATGCCTTCGACGGCGACTACCTGTTCGCACTGAGCCGCGGCCGCAAGGCGCCGGTGAAGACCTTCCTGATGGACCAGGCGGTGGTGGTGGGCGTGGGCAACATCTATGCGGCCGAAAGCCTGTTCCGGGCCGGCATCTCGCCGTTGCGCGCGGCGGGCAGGGTCTCGCGCGAACGCTACGGCGCCCTGGCGGACGCGGTGAAGGACATCCTGGCCTACGCCATCACCCGCGGCGGCACCACGTTGCGGGATTTCCTGAGCCCGGACGGGGCGCCGGGGTACTTCGAGCAGGAACTCTCGGCCTACGGCCGCGGCGGCGAACCGTGCCCGCGCTGCGGGCGGCCGATGAAGCACGCCAGCATCGGCCAGCGGGCCACGGTCTGGTGCGGGCACTGCCAGCGCTGACCCCGGCGGGCGAACCCGCCCCTCCTCACGTCCTGTGAGGTAAATGACGTTATATTCGCGCCCTTGGCACGTGGGGAAGACGGATGGCCGACGCGACTGACATCACCTTGTGGCTGGACTCGGCCCGCAGCGGCGACCGCGCCGCGCTGGACCGCGTGCTGGCCACCCTGTACCAGGAACTGCACACCATGGCGCGCCGCCAGCTGTCCGGCCAGCACGGCTACACGCTGGACGCCACCGCGCTGGTGCACGAGTCCTACCTGAAGCTGCTCGGCTCCACCGGCACGGCCAAGTTCGAGGACCGCGCGCACTTCTTCGCCTATGCCGCCTCGTCGATGCGCAGCGTGGTGGTGGATTACGCCCGCAGCCGGCTGGCGCGCAAGCGCGGCGGCGACCTCAAGCGCGTGGCCGACATCCCCGAGGAAGTCGAAGGCAACCTGCGCCTGGACGAGGACATGCTGGCGCTGAACGACGCGCTGGAGAAGCTGGCCGCCGCCGACGAACGCCTGGCCCAGGTGGTGGAGATGCGCTACTTCGCCGGCCTGTCCGAGCTGGAGATCGCCGAACTGCTGCAGCGCTCGGAGCGCAGCATCCGCCGCGACTGGCAGAAGGCGCGGCTGTTCCTGCTGTCGGCGATGGCGGACAGCTGAGCCCGTCCCACCCGCGCCGCACCGATGGACGTCGAACGCTGGAAACGCCTGTCCCCGCTGCTGGACGTCCTGCTGGAACTGGAGCCGGACGCGCGCGCCGAACAACTCGAGATCCTGCGCGCCGACGATCCTGACACCGCGCGCGACGTCGAGGCGCTGCTCGCGCTGGAAGAGGAAGGCGACGGCTTCATCGACCAGCCGCTGGTCGACAAGCCCGGCCAGCTCAAGCCGGGCATGCGCATCGGCCCTTACCAGCTGGAGTCGCTGCTCGGCGAGGGCGGCATGGGCCTGGTCTGGCTGGCCACGCGCGCGGACGGCCTGTACAAGCGCCGCGTCGCGCTGAAACTGCTGCGGCCGGGCCTGGCCGACCCCAACCTGCGGCTGCGCTTCACCCGCGAGCGCGAAATCCTCGCGCGCCTGGAGCATCCCAACATCGCGCGGCTGCTGGATGCCGGCATCGGCAGCGAAGGCCAACCCTACCTCGCGCTCGAGTACGTCGAAGGCGTCTCGATCACCGATTACTGCCAGGCCAACAACGTGGGCCTGGACGCGCGGCTGGCGCTGTTCCTGCAGGTCTGCGAAGCGGTCAGCCACGCGCACGCCAACCTGATCGTCCACCGCGACCTCAAACCGTCCAACATCCTGGTCACGCCCTCGGGCGACGTGCGCCTGCTGGATTTCGGCATCGCCAAGCTGCTCGACGACCCGGAGCCGGTGCCGATGCATCCGCGCACCGAGGTGCGCGCCTTCACCCTGCACTATGCCGCGCCGGAACAGGTGCGCGGCGAACTCGTCACCACCATGACCGATGTCTACTCGCTCGGCGTGGTGCTGTACGAACTGATCGCCAACACCAAACCCTACCGCCTGCGCCGCCAGACCGACGCCGAGTGGGAACAGGCGATCCTGGCGGTGGAACCGCTCAAGCCCTCGGTCGCCACCCTGCGCACCACCGACGGCAGCCGCAGCCGCTGTCCGGAGGCACGCCGTACCGCCCGCAAGCTCAGCGGCGATCTGGACAACATCGCGCTCAAGGCCCTGCAGAAGCTGCCGGAACAGCGCTACGCCTCGGTCGAGGCGCTGGCGCTGGACCTGCAGCGGCATATCGAAGGGCGTCCGGTCCACGCGCGGCCACAGAGCGTGGGGTATCGGCTGCACAAGTACCTGGTCCGGCATCGCTGGGCGCTGGCCGGCGGCGGTCTGGCCACGGCCGTACTGGTCGCCGCGCTGGCCGTCAGCGTCTGGCAGGGGCGGCAGGCCATGCGCGAGACCGCGCGCGCGCAGGCGATGCAGGATTTCGTGATCGGGCTGTTCGACAACGCCAGCGCCTCGCAGCAGGGCAACACCTTCGATGCGCGCGAGCTGCTCGCGGCCGGCGAGCGCCGCGGCGAGCGCGAACTCGCCAACCAGCCGCGTGCGCATGCCGAGCTGCTGGGCGTGATCGCGCGCCTGCGCCTGGGCCTGGGCGACTACCACGAATCGCTCGCCCTGCTGGAAAAGCAGGCACGCGTGCTGGCGACGACCGACGACGTGCCCGACAGCCTGCGCCTGCAGGCGGCCACGCAGCACGGACACGTGCTGCGCCTGCTGGGACGCTCGCGTCCGTGCGTGCAGGCGATGGCGCCGATGGAGGCGCGCCTGCGTCTGCTCGAATCGCGCCTGCCGCTGCGGGTGGCCGAGTTCCAGTCGCAGAACGGCCGATGCCGCGCCGACGCCGGCGAGAAGCAGCTCGCGCGGCAGATGTTCGACCGCTCGCTGGAGATCCGCCGCACCCTGAAGGACGAGGCCGGCGTCGCCGAGAACATGCGCGACCTGGCGCAGCTCGACGTCGAACTCGGCAACGCCGACGCCGGGGCGCGCGGCTATCGCGCCGCGCTGGCGCACCTGCAGGCGCACGGGCATGCGCGGCATCCGCTGGCGATCGAGATCCAGCGCAGCCTGGCGCTGCTGTACCGCAACCGCGGCGAGACCGACGCCGCGCTGGCCACGTTCCGGCGCGCACGCGCGCTGTCGGAAGACCTCTACGGCCAGCGCCATCCGATGACGCAGGCACTGCGCCGGCACATCGCTGCCGTGCAGGTCGACATGGGCCAGCTGCGCGAGGCGGACGAGGAACTGCGCCTGCTGCACGCGATGACGATGGAATCGCTCGGGCCGCAGCACCGCGACACCGCGTCGAGCTGGAACTCGATGGGCATCATCGCGTGGGAGCGCGGCGACAGCGCCGCCGCCGTGCGCGACATCGCGCAGGCCGTGGCGATCTGGCGGGACACCGAAAGCATGCAGATCCTGCCCGGCGGTCTGTTCAACTACGGCATGGTGCTGCACAGCGCCGGCCGCTACGACCAGGCGCTGGCAGCGCTGGAGGAGTCGCGGCGCATGCGCGTGGGCGCCATCGGCGCCAGCCACCCGCTGATCGGCGAAACCGACCGCATGATCGGCGAGGTGCTCGCCGCCCGGGGAGACCTGGAAGGCGCGACGGAACGCTTCGATCGCGCCGTGCGGCTGACCCGGGTTGGCTTCGGTCCCGACCATCCGCGCACCTGGTTCGCCGAACTGTCGATGGCCCGCCACCTGACCCGGCTGGGTCGGCCGCAGGACGCCATCGCCCCGCTGCAGGCGCTGGCCGCGCACGAAGGCGGCGGCAGCGAGGCACCGAAGCTGCGGTGGCAGGCACGCGCCTACCTGGCGGAAGCCCGCTGCCGGCTGGGCGAGCAGGAGCGCGCCCGTCGCGACCTGGATGCCCTGGCCGGCGAGCTGCGCGTCGCCTTGCCCGATGGCGGCATCATTCCGCGCGAAGTGGCCGGGCTGCGCGCCACCTGCCAGTAGGGCGACTCACGCCAGCGGCAGGCCCGGCTGCACCGGATCGATGCGGCCCTCGCCGCGCGCGATCTTCTTGAACTCGGCACGGCTGACCGACACGTAACGCTCGTTGCCGCCGATCTCCACCTGCGGCCCGTCCTGCACGGCCAGGCCCTGCTCGTTGACGCGCACGGTCATGGTGGCCTTCTTGCCGGTGTGGCAGATGGTCTTGATCTCGCTCATCTCGTCGGCCCAGGCCAGCAGGTACTGGCTGCCCTCGAAGAGTTCACCGCGGAAGTCGGTGCGCAGGCCATAGCAGAGCACCGGGATGCGCAAGGCATCCACCACCTCGCTGAGCTGCCAGACCTGCGCCCGGGTCAGGAACTGCGCCTCGTCCACCAGCACGCAATCCAGCTTGCCGTGCGCGTCGATGTCCTCGCGGATCCAGCGCTCCAGGTCGTCGGCCCGGTCGAACGCCACCGCCTCCGCGCGCAGCCCGATGCGCGAGGCCACCACACCGGTGCCGGCACGGTCATCCAGCCGCGGCGTCAGGATCGCCACCCGCATCCCGCGCTCGCGGTAGTTGTGCGCCGACTGCAGCAGCGTGGTGGTCTTCCCGGCATTCATCGCCGAGTAGTAGAAGTAGAGCTTGGCCATGTCCCATTGTAGACCGGGGTGTAGCCATCTCTCCTCAGCATTCCCGCCGCCTCGCGACTCAGCGGATGGGATCCACGGCTCCGGTGTGCACGGTGGTACGCTCGCCGAGCTTGCCCAGGATCTCATCCTGCATCCGCCAATAGGCGTCTGGCTTCCAGTGGTGCGGCGCGTAGTAGTCGCTGGCCGCGACCCAATGCGCGCACCCACCCGATCCCGAAGCCAGATTGCTGGGACATACCTGCATGCGCGGCGCCCCTCCCGTGCGGCTGCCCGTCATCTGCGCCAGGCCACGACGCATCTGTGCCGCCAAACGAGGCTTGGCGACAGCATCGCCATATTGGCGTTTCAGTGCTGCACCTTCGATCGCGACGCGCGCACGCTCGCTTTCGCTCATCTGTTGCCAATAAAGCTCACGCTTGGTCAACAGGTAAGGCGTGCCCCGTTCCGCCGCCAGATCTATCCATGCGTAAGCGATGGCGCGATCCTGCGCGCCGCCCCGGCCTTCCCACCACAGTTCGGCCAGTGCGGCCTGGGAGAGCTTGTCGGCGTAATGGGCCCCACGCTGGAAGTACGTCCGCGCCAGGTCGGGACGCCCCGCAACGAGCATGTCGCTGGCACGGCGGCGGAATTGCTGGTCCGGGTGAAAACTGAGGTAGTCGTCGGACCGCATGATCAGATGGTCGACCGCCTGAAGTTCGAAGACCGCCGACAGCGGCGGTGCGGCAGACATCGTGTCGAATTCCCGGTGCGCGGACGCAGGAACTGCCAGCGACAGGAGGACAAGCGCGAGCGCCTTCTTCATGTGAAAAGCCTCCGCCTTCTGATCGAAAGGCCATCACTACTCGACGCCCCAAGCCGTGTCAACGTACGCCCGCGCCGTCCGTCGGCAGGTACAATCGCACCCCTAGCGGAAGCCTCCATGCACGGTCTCAACCCCCCCCAACGCGCCGCCGTCCTGCACAGCAGGGGTCCCCTGCTGGTGCTCGCAGGCGCCGGCAGCGGCAAGACGCGGGTGATCGTGGAGAAGATCGCGCACCTGATCGCGGGCAACCACTTCCCGGCGCGGCGGATCGCGGCGATCACCTTCACCAACAAGTCCGCCAAGGAAATGCGCGAGCGCGTGTCCAAGCGGATCAAGGGCGATGCGGCGGAAGGCCTGACCATCTGCACCTTCCATGCGCTGGGACTGAAGTTCCTGCAGATCGAACATGCCGCCGTGGGCCTGAAGCGCGGCTTCTCCATCTTCGATGCCGACGATGCCCACGCGCAGGTCAAGGACCTGATGTACGGCGCCAAGCCCGACGAGGTGGAGGCGGCGAAGAACCTGATCTCGCGCGCGAAGAACGCCGGCCTGTCACCCGAGGAGGCGCTGGCGGAGGCACGCACCAACCGCGAGAAGGACGCGGCGCTGCTGTACCAGCGCTACCAGGACCGGCTGACCACGTTCAATGCGGTCGACTTCGACGACCTGATCCGCCTGCCGGTGCAGATCCTGGAGAACGACCCGGAGATCACCGCCGCATGGCGCGAGCGCATCGGCTACCTGCTGGTCGACGAATGCCAGGACACCAACGATGCGCAGTACCGCCTGCTGAAGGCCATCGCCGGCGAGCGGGGCGACTTCACCTGCGTGGGCGACGACGACCAGAGCATCTACGCCTGGCGCGGCGCCAATCCCGACAACCTGCTGCAGATGGCGAAGGATTATCCGGCGCTGCAGATCATCAAGCTGGAACAGAACTACCGCTGCAGCAACCGCGTGCTGCGCGCCGCCAATGCGCTGATCGCCAACAATCCGCACGAGCACCCGAAGGCGCTGTGGAGCGACCAGGCCGACGGCGAGCGCATCCGCGTGTGGGAATGCCGCGACAACGAACACGAAGCGGAAAAGGTGGCCGCCGAGATCTCGTTCGTGCACGCGTCCAAGAGCGCGGCCTGGAGCGACTTCTGCATCCTGTTCCGCGGCAACCACCAGTCGCGCGCGCTGGAAAAGGCGCTGCAGCTGCTGCGCATTCCCTACCACCTGACCGGCGGCACCGCCTTCCTGGAACGCCAGGAAGTGAAGGACGCGCTATCGTGGCTGCGCCTGCTGGTGAATCCGGACGACGATGCCGCCTTCCTGCGCGCGGTGCAGTCGCCCAAGCGCGAAGTCGGCGCGACATCGCTCGCGAAACTCGCCGAGATGGCGCAGCACGCGCACCTGCCGCTGTCGCGCGCCGCCGAATCGATGGGCGCTTTGAAGGCCTTGCCGCCGCGCGCGGCCAACGGCCTCAGCGCCTTCGTCGACATCGTGCGCGACCTGCGCCGGCACGCGGAGGAACTGCCGCCGGCCGACCTGGTGCGGCGCCTGAGCGAGCGGTCCGGCCTGCTCGCCGACCTGCGCGCGCAGTGCAAGGACGAGGCCTCCTTCCAGCGCCGCCGCGCCAACCTGGACGAACTGGCCGACTGGTTCGAGGGCGGACCGCGTGGCAGTTCGGCCGGCGACCTCGCCGCGCAGCTCGCGCTGCTGTCGCGTAACGACAAGGACGACGGCGGCAACCAGGTGCGTCTGATGAGCCTGCATGCGGCCAAGGGGCTGGAATTCCGCTACGTCTTCATCGTCGGTTGCGAGGACGGCACGCTGCCGCACGAGACCAGCGTGGAGGAAGGCAACCTGCAGGAAGAGCGGCGCCTGATGTACGTGGGCATCACCCGCGCCAAGGAGCAGCTGTGGCTCAGCCACAGCCGCGAGACGCGCCGCTTCGGCGAGCGCCTGCGCCTGCAGCCCAGCCGGTTCATCGACGAACTGCCCGCCGACGAACTGCAGCGCGACGGCGCCGACCCGGTGGCCGACGCCGAACGCAAGAAGGAACGCGCCAGCGCCGGCCTGGCCGCGATCCAGGCGATGTTCGACTGACCCGCAGCGACGGCGCTTGCGCTACGCTGCGCGGCATCGCACTCCGGTGGACCTGGGCATGACGCGCGACAGCAAGGCTTGGCGGTGGATCGGCTTCCTGATCGCCCTCATCGGCGTCGGTTTTCCGTACTGGCAACTGCCGCCGGAACTCGCCGGCCTGCCACGCGCGCTGTACGGGCCGGGGCTCGTGGCCGTCGGCGTGATCGCGATGCTGCTGCGCGCGTTCGGCACCGGCCGGTTCGTCACGCTGTGGCTGCTGATTGCATTCGCAGTGCCGGCGGCGGTGCTCGTACGGATCGCATGGAATGCGATGCATCACCTGCCACCGGCAGGCGCGCCGGTGGCGGACGTCGTGGTCGCCGGCGTGCTCGGACTTGGCGCATCGTTTGCCGGCATGCTCATCGGCAGCCTGTTCCTGCTGCGCAGCAGCCGGCGGCCGAAGTGAATTCGAAGATGCCGTGACGGACGCTCGCCTCTCGCACATCCACCAGATCGCGATCACCGTCAGCGACGTCGACGCCGCGCTGGCGTTCTACCGCGATGCGCTGGGCCTGCCCTTCCTGTTCCAGCCCGCGCCGACGCTCGCGTTCCTGCAGGCGGGCGACGTGCGCCTGATGCTGACCACGCCGCAGGGCGCCGGGGCGGTCGGTGCCAATTCAGTGCTGTACTTCCGCGTCGACGACATCGTCGCCACGCAGGTCGCACTGGTGGCACGAGGCGCAACGGAAGAGCGTGGGCCGCAGCTCGCGGTGCGCATGCCCGATCATGAACTCTGGATCGGCTTCCTGCGCGACCCGGATGGCAATCTGGTGGGATTGATGGAGGAGAGGCGCTGAGCAGCTGAGGGACGATCAGCGCGCCAGCGCAGGCGGTTCGTCCCGCGTCGCCCCGACGGGCGCGAGCGGCGCCGGATCGCGCGCTGCGAGTTCCTTCCCTACTGTGGCCTGGAACTGTCTGGCCCAGGGTCCACGCAGGTACTCCTCCATGACCGCAGGCATCACGCTGGCCGGATCGGACGCGCCCGCGCGCGACGCCTTCGCCACCAGGTCGTTCAATCCTGGCCAGGGCTGGCCAGCGTCCTGCGGCGTCGCCTGAGCGGGGAGCGGGTTCGGCGCCGTGCGGCGCTCGAACCGGGCATCCAGTGCCTCGTCGATCGGCTCCTTGCGGTTGCAGTCGTCGACCACCGCCTGCCGGCAAAGCCGCTCCGGTGCCAGCGCTTCCACATGGTCGCGAACGCCGTCACGGTCGTAGCCGCGCGTCCCGTACAGGCCGCCCATGTGCTGGTCGGACCGATGGATCACGTACTGGTCGGGATCGGTTGGAAGCGGACGCTTCTCGAGATACGGCGTGTCGCTGAGGCGGTTGAGGAACTCGACGCTCAGGTTGAAGTTTTCTGTGCCCAATCCGTTCCTGGAATAGGTGTCCGCCATGTTGCCGTGAACTCCAGGGCGAATGAGGTTCAGGCTGCGGTCGTCTTCGCTGAATCCTGGTGCCACGTGCAGCGTCACCTTGAAGAGATCACGCCTCTCGTTCTCAGCCGTCAGCTGGAACGTCGTCAGCGTCGAGGGGGGTAAGCGGCGGTCGTGCTCCTCGACCCCCGTTTGAACGGGATCGATCAGCAGCGCCACCTGCGGCGTCAGGCCCGGCTGCACGAGCAGGGGCCGATCCGCATACTCGATGTGGGTGATAAGGTTCTCTCCATTCAAACGATAGTCCGCGCCTTCCGGATCGCGTATGCCTCGCTCATGGATCATGCGCTCGAGCGCAGCCACCTGCTCCCCGCCACGACTGAACCCCACGCCGGCGATGCGGATCTGCGCATCGGGGTCCTCTCTCAGCCATTCCTTGGCCCGCACGCAGAGCTGGAAGTAAGCCGTCTCGACTCGCTCGTCGAAGGTGTGTCCGAAACGCCCGTCGAGCAGCTTCTCCGGGATCCTGAGCAATCCATTCTGCGTGAAGGTGCCTTCCACATAACCTGCCGCGACTCTCGGCGGCCTGGTTTCTTCAATCTGCTTGTAGATCTTCGCGACCGTGCTCCATTGCGCAGGATCATCATCGAACAGGCTGTTCCCGGTCCCATCCAGACCTGCGATGTACAAACGTTCGTGCGGATTTCCTTCACGAAGAAAGAGGGGGATCCGAAGTTTCGACAGATCGGCCTCGGCCTGGCGGTAGCGTTCGCCGCGGACCTCTCCGATCCGCTCCACCTCTATCCTGCCGTCCCGATCCTGCGCCTCGTGACTCGATTGCATGGCGAGCGCTCCTTGCTCAATAGTTCCGGCTGAATACCTTGATCAGGTCAGCCCGGAAGTCGCTGTACCGGTTGTCCGGCTTCTGTAGCTCTTTGGTGGATATGTGCGCCCGCATGTAGACATTGATGGTGCGGTCGTTGACTTCGAGGATGATCGCCGGCAGCAACCCCGGTCCCGGCCCAAGCTCGGACATCTCGTTCTGTTTGACGTTGTGGCGGACCAATTCGTCCCTGAAGATTTCCCCGATGTCGATTTCCGCCTCGAGCGGCGTGCCGTCCTTGGACCGCCAGGTGACGCGAGCCGGCGGCGGGAAGTTCGGGATGGGGCCACGACCCGCACTCAGCAGCGTGTCGAGCGGTCGCCCATACGATTCGACCGAAGGCGATGGCCTGTCTTCCGCGCCATGCCTGAAACCGCGATAAAGGATTTCGCACGATTGGGTATTGAAGCAGTGGCCGCCGAAATAATGCGCCCTGAACTTCAGCGGCCACTCGGCGCCGACGTTGGTGTAGTGGCCTTCCGGCAACGCGGAAGAAGGGCCGGGTGAGGTCGATGTGGCCATGGTGGCGTGGCATCCTGTCGTGGCTAAGCAGATCAGCGCGCCGGTGGCGATACTCCGCATGAGGCGTCGTTCCATGAAGACGTTCCGTGCCGGGGGCGGAGCGAACGTAGCGCGACGCATCGCGCGATGCAACGTCGCAGCGCGCGTATCCGCATGTAGTTCGCGGACCCGCAGGCGAACACCGCGCCATGCATGCGGCCTCGAATGTGAACAACGCCTTGAACGCGCCTGGCGAAGATCGCGAAGACGGGCGCTCAGTCTCCGTGCGTGTCCAGCAGACGGGCAACCTGTTCACGCAACGCCGCCACCTCGCCCTCCAGCGCCGCGACGCGCGCTTCGAGTTCCGCATTCGCAGGCTCGCCTGCCGGTGCGGACGGCAGACGCGCGGCGATCGCGGCCACATCCACCGGCGCGCTCAACAGGTGCACGTAGCGGTCCTCGCGCTGGCCGGGGCCACGCGGGATCTGCACGACGAGCCCGGGTTGGCGCTGGATCAGCCGGTCGAGGTGATGACGCACGTCGTCGGCGTCGTTGAACTTGAACAGCCGCTCGCTGCGCGCGAGCAGTTCGTGCACCGTCTGCGCACCGCGCAGCAGCAGCAGGCCGAGCAGTACGGCCTGCTGTTGCGGAATGCCGAAGAACGCCGCGGTGCGGTGCTCGTAGCGCTCGGCGCGCGAGGAGAACACCTGCTTGGCCAGGCCCTTCTGCTCCAGCTGGCGCAGCGCGTGGTTCACCGCGCCCGGATCCAGCGCCATCACCGGCTCGCGCGCGGTCTTCTGGTTGGCCGCGGACTGCGCGGCGTTCACCGTCAGCGGATAGGTTTCCGGCGTGGTGGCCTCTTTCTCGATCAGGCAACCCAGCAGGCGGGCCTCGGCGGCGGTCAGGACGGGCGCGGTGTCTTCCATAGAGGAGTCGGAAACAGGAACGGGCCGGCAGGATAACCCGCGTCCCACCGCACCGACCGACGCGTGTAACACCGGTCGGCTAGAATTCCCGCACTTCCGGAATGGGATCTTCCATGCGCGTTTCCCTGCTCGCCGCCGGCCTGGCGGCTTCACTGCTGACCCTGGCCGCCTGCAAGCGCACCGAACCCGCAGCGGCGCCGGCCGATGCCGCCGCGCCTGCCGCCGCCGCGACCACGACGAAGCCCACCGGCACGCACGACAACCTCAATGCCGTGGCGTGGGTGCAGACCTCGGTCGAGTACCGCGCGATCACCACCCAGACCTTCCGCGCCGCCGCCGATCACCTGGATGCCGCGCTGAAGGAAAAGCACTGGGACGCCCTGGTGCCCAGCGAACGCGGCAACGCTGCGGCCGGCCTGAAGCCGGCCGTGGTGATGGACGTGGACGAGACCGTGCTGGACAACTCGCCGTACCAGGCGCGCCTGATCCGCGACGGCAAGGAATACGACGAGATCAGCTGGGACCAGTGGGTGGCCGAGAAGAAGGCCAAGCCGCTGCCGGGCGTGGTGGATTTCGCCAGGGCCGCCGCCGAGAAGGGCGTGACCATCCTCTACATCTCCAACCGCGCCGTGCACCTGAAGGACGCGACGCTGGCCAACCTGCGCGAGGCCGGCCTGCCGGTCGCCGACGACAGCGTGTTCCTCGGCCTGGGCACGGTGCTGGAAGGCTGCGAGCAGAACGGCAGCGAGAAGAACTGCCGCCGCCGCCTGGCCGGCCAGCAGTACCGCGTGCTGATGCAGTTCGGCGACCAGATCGGCGATTTCGTGCAGGTGGAAGCCAACACGCGCGACGGTCGCCAGGCGCTGTTCGACGAATACGACGACTGGTTCGGCGAGCGCTGGTGGATGCTGCCCAACCCGACCTACGGCTCGTGGGAGCCGGCGCTGTTCAACAACGCCTGGGACCAGCCGCCCGCCGCCCGCACGCAGGCCAAGCGCGACGCGCTGGACTACGCACCGTGACTGCACGCGGCCCCGTCGCGCTCGGCACGCGCGAGCGCCTGATCTTCGCGCTGGACGCGCCGTCCGGTGCCGACGCGCTGGCCTGGGTCGACCGGCTGGGCGATGCGGTGCAGTTCTACAAGATCGGCATGGAGCTGCTGGCCAGCGGCGACTATTTCACCGTGCTGGACGAGCTGGCCCGCCGCGACAAGCGGGTGTTCGTCGACCTGAAGTTCTTCGACATCCCCGCCACCGTGGCCGGGGTGATCGGTGGCCTGTCGCGCTGGCCGGTGACCTACGCCACCATCCACGGCTGGCATGCCGGGATGATGGAAGCCGCCGCCGAGGCACGCGGAGGCGAGCTGCGGCTGCTGGCGGTGACCGTGCTGACGTCGATGGACAGCGGCGATCTACGCGCCATGGGCATCGACAGCGGCGAACCGGCCGACATCGTCGTGCAGCGCGCGCTGGCGGCGCAGGCCGCCGGCATCGACGGGGTGATCTGCTCGGGCCAGGAGGCCGGCATGATCCGCGCCGCCACCGGACCCGGCTTCTCCATCGTCTGTCCCGGCATCCGCCCGGGTGGCCCGGTCGGTGACGACCAGAAGCGCACGGTGGGCGTGGCCGAGGCATTCGCACTGGGCGCCGACGCCATCGTGGTGGGCCGGCCGATCAGCCAAGCCGAGGATCCACGGGCCGCCGCCGAAGCGATACAGCGGGAAATCGCTGGTGTCGTCAATTAATTCAATAGCTTATCTGTATCTATTTCAGGTATTGCCTTAGCATTCGGGCGCAGGTAGGCTGTGCGCATCCGGCCTTCGGGCCGGAGATGTGCCACAACACTTCGTCCTCCGGCTTCGGCCGGATTTCAGGAGGTCGCGACGCCGCAAGGCGCCCGGCCTCCTTTTTTGTTTGAAGCGGGGAACGGGGAACGGTCTTTCCCTGCCGACGAGATATCCCCGGCCTCCGGCGTGTTTCATTCCCGGTTCCCGCCCCTGCCCCCTGCGCCACAACTGCGACGGCCGTGCTTGCCCGCCCCCGCGGCTCCCGCGAAGATGCGACGCGACTGGGGAGTCACACCGCATGAAGCCGAAGCCGTCCGCGTCCGTCCTGCGCGTGCTGGCAGCCCTCGGGCTGTCGCTGGCGGTGCTGGCTGCCTGCAAGAAGCGCGAACCCGAGGAACTGGCCGGCGCCGCGAGCCAACCGGCGGCGGCCGTGCGCCAGCTGGCCACCCATCTGCAGCACGACGACCTGGTCGGCTTCGCCCGTGATGCGGTGCCGCCCGCCACGCATGCGCGCCTGGACGCGGCCTGGCGCGCCGGCCACAGCCGCTGGCCGCTCACCGAACTGCCGCTGGACGACAAGCTGGTGCCGATGCTGGCCGCGCTGTCGGCCAAGGATGCGGAAAAGACCCTGCAGCGCAGCTTCGACCGCCAGTTCGCGCGCCAGGACCGCGACCTGAAGGAGGCCGCGCGCACGCTGGGCCTGTTCGGCGTGCAGTACGTGAAGAACGAGGGCGACTACACCCAGGAAGAGCGCGACCACTACGCACAGGTGATCGCGGCGCTGAGCGACTGGGCGCAGCGTGCCCCCCTCGGCGACGCCGCGCTGGCGCGCGCCACCCTCGCGCGCCTGGCCCCGGCCGCGCGCCGCAGCGGCCTGACCACCGAACAGGCAGTGAACGACGCCGGCATGGTGGCCAGCCTGCAGCGACTGACCCCGTTCTTCGTCGAGGCCAAGGCCACGTTCGCCCGCTACGGCCTGCCGCTCGATACCACTTTCACCGACCTGCGCACCGGCCTGGTCGAACAGACGGGCGACACCGCCACCGTGCGCATCCACTACCCGCTGGGCGAACGCGAGATCGATACCGTGGTCAGCCTGACCCGGCGCGACGGCCAGTGGTACCTCACCGACTACCTGCGGCACGCCGACGCGGTGCTGGCGGCCCTGCCCGCACCCGACACCGTGCCGCCCGCACCAACACCCGCGGCCGACCCCGACCCGCCCACCCCGCCCTGACGGCCCGCAGGTACCGGACGCCCTGTTTTCAACGACTTGCGTCCTTTCCTGCGGGGCGGATGTCGCGGCCGTGCCGGATGAACGACACCGGCCTGGCGCTGTAACCGCTTTCCAGCCGGCCATGGCCGTGGGCCATAATGCGGCCGATGCCTGAACAGAATTCCCTGCCGTTTCCGGACGGCCCGACGCCGACGCCGCCCCCCACGAAGTCCGGGGCGACGGACGCGCCTGCGCCCGGGGCGTCGCCGGATGCCCCTGTCCACGCCGACGCACCGGTGACGGCAGGCCTGCCGATGGCGCCTTACACCGCTGCACGCCAGGCCAAGCGCCCGCTGTGGGCACGACTGCTGGGCCGGCTGGCCGATCCGTGGCTGGCGCTGAACATCGAACCGGACGTGCCGGCCGACCTGCTGGATGGCCGCCCGGTCTGCTACGTGCTGGAAGACTACGGCCTGTCGAACGCGCTGATCCTCGACCGCGCCTGCCGCGACGCCGGCCTGCCTTCGCCGCTGGTACCGGTACCGGTCGGCGGCAATCCGCTCGGCCGCAAGCGTGCCTACGTGGCGCTGTCGCGCCGCAATGCCAGCACGCTGATTCCCGACCAGGTCAGCGCCAAGACGCATTCCGGTTCGCTGGCCAAGCTGCTGCAGGCGCACCGCGCCAGCCCGGCGCTGGACGTGCAGCTGGTGCCGGTGTCGATCTTCGTCGGCCGCGCGCCGGACAAGCAGAGCGGCTGGTTCTCGGTGCTGTTCTCCGAAAACTGGGCCATCGTCGGCCGTTTCCGCCGCCTGCTCGCCATCCTGCTCAACGGCCGCGGCACCATCGTGCGCTTCGCGCCGCCGGTGTCGCTGCGCAACACGGTAGACGAAGGCCTCGAACCCGAACGCACCGTCCGCAAGCTCTCGCGCGTGCTGCGCACCCACTTCCACCGCATCCGCGAAGCGGTCATCGGCCCCGACCTGTCGACGCGCCGCCTGCTGGTCGACCAGGTGCTGGCGGCCGAGCCGGTGAAGGACGCGATCGCCGAACAGGCCCGGCGCGACAAGTCCAAGCCCGAGGACGCATGGAAGAAGGCGCACGCCTACGCCTGGGAAATCGCCGCCGACTATTCCAACCCGGTGGTGCGCTCGGCCAGCTTCCTGCTGAGCCATGTGTGGAACCAGATCTACGACGGCGTGCTGGTCCACCACCTGGACAAGTTCAAGGAAGCCGCGCCCGGCCACGAAGTGGTCTACGTGCCCTGCCACCGCAGCCACATGGACTACCTGCTGCTGTCGTACCTGCTGTACGAACGCGGCATCGTGCCGCCGCACATCGCGGCGGGCATCAACCTCAACCTGCCGGTGGTGGGCACGCTGTTGCGCAAGGGCGGCGCGTTCTTCATGCGCCGCAGTTTCCGCGGCAATCCGCTGTACTCGGCGGTGTTCACCGAGTACGTGGCGCAGCTGGTCTCCGGCGGCTATTCGCTGGAGTACTTCATCGAAGGCGGACGCTCGCGCACCGGCCGGCTGCTGCCGCCGAAGGGCGGCATGATCTCGATGACGCTGCGTGCGTTCCTGCGCCAGCCGCGCAAACCGGTGCTGTTCCAGCCGGTCTACATCGGCTACGAGAAGCTGCTGGAAGGCACCAGTTACCTGGACGAGCTCAGCGGCCGGCCGAAGGAGAAGGAATCCATCTGGGCCGTGCTGTGGGGCATCCCCAAGGTGCTGCGGCAGAACTACGGCCAGGTGGTGGTGAACTTCGGCGAGCCGATCCCGTTGAACGACGCGCTGTCCAGGTACGCGCCCGAGTGGGACGGCAAGCCGGTCGGCGAAGAGGAAAAGCCGGCCTGGCTGTCCGACATCGTCGATGCGCTGGCCCAGCAGATCCAGGTCAACATCAATCGCGCCGCCGACGTGAACCCGATCAACCTGCTGGCGCTGGCGCTGCTGTCCACGCCCAAGCACGCCATGGGCGAGGCAGACCTGGTCGCGCAGATCGAACTGTCGAAGACGCTGCTGGCCGAACTGCCCTACTCCGACCGCGTCACCGTCACCCCGCATTCGCCGGACCGCATCATCGCCCACGCCGAGGAGATCAACATGCTGCAGCGGATCAAGCATCCGCTGGGCGATGTGCTGAGCGTGGACGACGACACCGCGGTGCTGCTGAGCTACTACCGCAACAACGTGCTGCACCTGTTCACGGCCTCGTCGTGGATCGCCTGCTGCTTCCAGAACAACCGCCGCATGAGCCGCGCCGGCGTGCTCCGGCTGGGCCGCACGCTGTACCCGTTCCTGCAGGCCGAACTGTTCCTGCCGTGGAGCGAGGACGAGTTCGTCGAGCGGATGGAGCGCACCATCGAGGTGTTCGTCCGCGAAGGCCTGCTGCAGCAGGTCAACGACGACGATGGCGGCATCCTGGCGCGCAGCGCCGGCCAGACCGACGAGGTGTTCCGCCTGCGTGCGATCGGCCACTCCCTGCAGCAGGCGTTCGAGCGCTACTACATCGCCATTTCGGTGCTGGTGAAGAACGGCCCCGGAACGCTGGGTGCGGCGGAACTGGAAAGCCTGTGCCAGCAGGCCGCGCAGCGCCTGAGCCTGCTGTACGCACCGGCCGCGCCGGAGTTCTTCGACAAGACCCTGTTCCGCGGCTTCATCCAGAAGCTGCGCGAACTCAAGCTGGTCTGGCCCGACGAGAACAGCAAGCTGCTGTTCGACGACCGCCTGGATGCGTGGGCGCGCGACGCCAAGGCCATCCTCGGCCGCGAACTGCGCCACACCATCGAGAAGGTCAGCCCGGAGGCCGCCAAGCCGGCCGAACCGGCCGCCGCGCCGCAGGACTGACCGCGCCGGCGGGCGCGCGAACTCAGCCGCCCAGGGCGTGGAACTGGCGCGTCAGCCACGCCTTGGCCGGCAGCGCGCGTGCGGGCTCGCGGATCAGCCGGTGCAGCGGTGAGCCGCATTCGGACAGGTAGGGCTCGTCCTCCATCACCAGCACCATGCGCAGCAGGTCGACGCCGCCGGGCAGGATCGCCGGCGGCAGGTATTCGCGGAAGCCGTAGTGCTCGAACACGCCATGCAGGAACGGCTCGCAGGCGATCAGGCAAAACTGGATGCGCGATTCCTGCGCCCAGCGGTAGACCTCTTCCATCAGCCGGTCGACCACCGGCTTGTTGCGCTGGTCGGCCTGCACGGCGAAGCGCGTGCCCACCGCCACCTGCGACAGCGGCCACGTCCGCGCGAAGTCGTCGATCTGGAACAGGTGGCCGTACTCCACCTGCACCGCCAGCGACGAGAAGTCGTGCAGGCGCAGCGTGGCGATCGCCTGCGTGGCCTTCTCCACGGCCAGGGTGGTGCCGCACGCGTCCAGGCCGTCGGCGACGCGACGGCTGCGGTCGCCGAACTGGCCCTGTTCGTGGAAATACACCTCGCGGCGCAGGCGCGGCACGTCGCCCAGCGGTTCGCCCGGCGCGATGCGCCGCATCCGCAGCCCGATGCCGGCCAGCGCCGCCTCGGCCGATGCCGACGCGATCCGCGCCTCGCGGGCGGACACCGGCATCCGGTGGTTGAACGGCTTGTCCTGCTCCATGCCACTCCCTCGCCACGGCGCGGCAGCGCGTGGCCTGTCATTGGGAACCGCGGCGCCGGCAGGACGGCAGACGGTCAGTCGGTCGGGGAAATCCCCACACCGGGCTACGAAGCAAACATCGGGCCAACTGCGCGCAGGGCCGCGCGCGGGCGGGAAACGACCGCCACGCGGCCTTCCGGCAGTGGCGATGCGCTTGAGGGATGGCAGGCACGCCGCCACGGGTGACGCCCAGCGTCAGATTCGGGCTTCGACCGGCCGGTTGGAACGACGCCGCAGCGTCAGGCCGGTTCGTCCGGGATCAGCGCGCTCTCCAGCCGGGCGATGCAGTCCTTCAGCCACAGCTTGCGCTTCTTCAGCCGCTTGATGGCGACCTCGTCGGCCTCCCCGTCCTCCACCAGGCGCACGATGGCGTCGTCCAGGTCGCGATGTTCCGTCCTGAGTGCGGCGATCTTCTCGGCGATGTCGGCGGGGCTGTCGATGTCCACGCGGCGAGCGTACACCGCCGACGGCGGGGGCGTCACCGCGCCCCGGTACAATGGCGCCATGAGCACCGTCCTGCCCTTGCCCGACCCCGTCCTGCGCCGTCCGGCCGCCGATCCGCGCCGCACCGCGCACGAGCAGGGCAAGCTGGCCAAGCGCCTGCGCCGGCAGGTCGGCCAGGCGATCGCCGACTTCGGCATGATCGAGGAGGGCGACAAGGTGATGGTGTGCCTGTCCGGCGGCAAGGACAGTTACACCCTGCTGGACATCCTGCTGCAGTTGCAGAAGAAGGCCCCGGTGCGCTTCGAGCTGGTGGCGGTGAACCTGGACCAGAAGCAGCCCGGCTTTCCCGAGCATGTCCTGCCGGAATACCTGGAACGCGTCGGCGTACCGTTCCACATCATCGAGCAGGACACCTATTCGGTGGTCAGCCGGGTGATCCCGGAAGGCAAGACGATGTGCTCGCTGTGCTCGCGCCTGCGTCGCGGTTCGCTGTACAGCTACGCCGAGGAGAACGGATTCACCAAGATCGCGCTGGGCCACCACCGCGACGACCTGGTGGCGACGTTCTTCCTCAACCTGTTCTTCCACGCCAAGCTCTCGGGCATGCCGCCCAAGCTGCTGTCGGACAACGGCAAGCACGTGGTGATCCGCCCGCTGGCCTACGTCCGCGAGGACGACATCGCCGCGTACGCGGATGCGAAGGCGTTCCCGATCATCCCCTGCAACCTGTGCGGCAGCCAGGAGAACCTGCAGCGCAAGCAGGTCAAGAAGATGATGGACGCCTGGGAGCGCGAGACGCCCGGCCGCATCGAGACCATCGCGCGCGCGCTGGGCGACATCCGTCCGTCGCAGTTGAGCGATCCCAGGCTGTTCGACTTCCTCTCGCTGGGCCATCGCGACGGCGCCACGCTGCCGGATGCGCAGGCATGGCTGGCGGGCGAACCGCACGCTGCCCTGGCGAACAAGGACACCTGACCTCGCCACACCCTCGCCGTCATCCCGGCGAAAGCCGGGATCCATCTTGCTCTTGCGCTTCAGCGCGCTGGCGGATGGCAGAAGCAGAATGGATGCCGGCTTTCGCCGGGATGACGGGCCAGCAACCACACGCATTCCCCTCATTTACCGGACTCTGATTCCCCGATGTTCTTTCGCAATCTGACCCTGTTCCGCTTCCCCACCTCCCTCGATTTCTCCCAGCTCGATGACCTGTTGCCCGAGGCCGCGCTCAAGCCGGTCGGCCCGCTGGAGCTGTCCTCGCGCGGTTTCATCTCGCCGTTCGGCCGTGGCGAAGAGGCGCTGTCCCACCGCATCAGCGACGCCATCTGGCTGAGCGTCGGCGGCGAAGACAAGATCCTGCCCGGTGCGGTGGTCAACGACCTGCTGCAGAAGAAGCTGCTGGAGATCGAGGCGAAGGAAGGCCGCAAGCCCGGCGGCAAGACCCGCAAGCGCCTGAAGGACGATCTGCTGCACGAGCTGCTGCCGCGCGCGTTCGTCAAGCCTTCGCGCACTGATGCGCTGATTGACCTGGAGCACGGTTTCATCGCCGTCGATGCGTCCTCGCGCAAGACCGGCGAGAACGTAGTGTCGGAAGTGCGCCGCGCACTGGGCAGCTTCCCCGCCCTGCCGCTGAATGCCGAAGTCGCACCGCGCAGCGTGCTGACCGGCTGGATCGCCGGCGAGCCGCTGCCGGAAGGCCTGTCGCTGGGCGAGGAGTGCGAGCTGAAGGACGCGATGGAAGGCGGCGCGGTGGTGAAGTGCCAGAACCAGGAGCTGCAGAGCGACGAGATCGCCAAGCACCTGGAAGCCGGCAAGCAGGTCACCAAGCTGGCGCTGGTGCTCGACGACCACGTGTCGTTCGTCCTAGGCGAAGACCTGATCGTGCGCAAGCTGAAGTTCCTCGACGGCGCCGTCGACCAATTGGAGAACACCGAGCACGACGACCTGCGCGCCGAGCTCGATGCCCGCTTCGCGCTGATGGCCGGCGAACTGAAGCGCCTGTTCCTGGTGCTGGAGCACGCGCTGAAGCTCAGCAAGGCGGAGTGACGGCGCCGCCGTGGAGCGGCGCCCGCTCCGCGCTCCGCGATGCCTTCGCCGCATACCGCTTCCGTTACCATCGCGCCATGCCGTCCCTGCTCCAGCGCCTCACCACCCGCACGCCCCGCAGCGTCGAACGCGATACCGTGACGCTGCAGCTGGAGGATGGCCGCGACGTGGAGGTGCAGCGGGTGCGCGATCCACGCGCCAAGCGGCTGAAGCTGAGCATCGACGAGCGCGGCGCGCGACTGACATTGCCCTGGCGTGCCAGCCTGGTGGCCGGCGAGCGCTTCCTGCAGCAGCACCGCGACTGGCTGGCCGAACAGATGGCCCGCCATGCGCCGGGCGACGACGCGGCGTCCTTCGTGGCCGGCGTCACCCCACACCTGCCGCTGCGCGGCGAGGACGTGCCGCTGCACTGGCACGAGGGCCGCTATGCCCGTATCGCGCAGGACGGGGATGGAATCCACGTCCACCTGCCCGCGCGCGCCAGCGACGCCACGCTGCGCCGGACCCTGCGCGCGTTCTACGAAGCCGAAGCACGCGCCGACATCGGCCGCTGGCTGCCGGCCTACCTGACCGGCCTGCCGCGTGCGCCGCGGCAGATCCGGCTGAAGGTGATGTCCTCGCAATGGGGTTCACTGGCGCCGGACGGCACGCTGACGCTGGACCTGGCGCTGGTGCTGGGCCGACCCTCGGCCTTCGAGTACGTGCTGGTCCACGAGCTCTGCCACCTGCTGCAGGCCAACCATTCGCCCGCCTTCTGGCGCGAGGTGGAGGCGCGTTTCCCCGACTGGCGGGACGAACGGGCATGGTTCCACGCCGAGGGCCGGCGGTTGAAGGCGCGCCTGCACCGGCTGCTGGTGGCCGGCTGAGGGCGAAAATCTTGATGTGAAACATCTCATGTCCGGAATGAGATGCACATCACGATTTCAGGGGCAGGCCGGGGCGGGCAGGTCCATGGGGGACCGTGCCACCCGGCCTTCCTTTCCTTCAAGGCCCACCCATGGACCATCGCCCGACGTTCCCGCGGCCTGCCGCGCTGCCTGCCGATTCCCGTTCCGCCTCCGCTCGCCCGCGCGGCGGCACCGGTGAGCCTTCCCTGCGCCGGTTCTCGCTGTACGCCATCCCGCCCACCGAAACGGCCGCCAGCCTCGGGGCCCGGCGTGCGCTGATGAGCCGCAAGAGCCTGTCGGTGGAGGAGGTCGGCACGCGGGCGCGGGAGCGGCGGCGCGCCGCCAGCGAGATCCAGCGCTTCGACCGCCTCGCCCGGCTGCTGCTCCTGCTGCTGGTCGTGGCCGGCCTCGTCGCCTGGCTCGGCAGCGCGCGCGACTCGATTCCGGTCCTGCTGGCCGGCTACGTGCTGCTGGGACTGTCGGCTGCCGCCCTGATCGCCCGGGTCACGCGCACGCCCGAGGCGGCCCGTCTGCCGCTCGAACGCTACTACCTGCCCGACGAACAGCTGGCCAGCGCCGAGGACATCACACTGCTGCGCCGGCTGGCGCAGGAAGACAGCGAGCTGGATGCCGCCACCGCCGCGTGGTGGCGCAGCAGCGCACCGATCCGCAAGGGCGACATCCGCCTGGCGGTGGAGTTCCGCCACGCCAAGCGCGCCGCGTCAGGCCTCGGCCAGGAACGCTGAGATCCGCGCCGCCACGGCGGCGGGATCTTCCATGTGCAGGTGGTGCGTGCCGGCCAGGACATGCAGCCGGCCATCGGGCAGCAGCGCCGCACGCTGCGAGCGCAGCGGCTCCGGGAAATAGGGCTGCGGCGGATCGGCGAACAGGACCGTGGTCGGGCACGCGATGCCGGCCACCAATGCGGCCAGCTGCGCTTCGTCCAGGCGCTGCGGCGTGGGCAGCGTCAGACGCGGATCGCTGCTCCAGACGAAGCCGCCTTCCACCGGCCGCACACCACGCTCCACCAGCAGGCGCGCCGCCGGCTCGCTCAACTGGTTGGCCAGCATGCGGGCCCGGACCGGCGCCGCGAGATCGGCGAACACACGCAGCTGCTTGCCCGGCAACGCACGCGCGGCCGCGATCGCCTCACGCCAGCGGTCGGCGGTGCGCTCGACGGTTTCCGCCAACCCGCCCAGCGCCTCGATCGCCACCAGTCGCCGCACGCGCTGCGGCACCGCCGCCGCCATCAGGCTGGCGATACCGGCGCCCATCGAATGCCCCAGCAGCGAGAACGTCTCCCAGCCCAGCGCATCGGCGATATCGAGCACCGCATTGACCGCCACGCCGCTGGTGTACTCCGCGCCGGGCGCCAGATGCGCGCTGCGGCCGTGTCCCGGCAGGTCGGGCGCCACCAACCGGATGCCCGGCAGATGCGCGGCCAGCGGGACGAAGCTCGCCGCATTGTCCAGCCATCCGTGCAGGGCAAGCACGCGTGGGCCGTCGTCGCCGCCCCGCAGGCCGGCGATGCGCCCCAGCGGAATGTCGACCGCGAACTCGCGCAGCCTCATGCGGCCGCGTCGCCCGCCCGGCAGGCGAGTGCAGCCAGCGCTTCGACATGGCGGGCATCGTCGTTGAGGCAGGGGATGTAGCGCAGCGCGCCGCCGGCGTGTGCGAATTCCTCCGCGAAGCCGATGCCCACCTCCTCCAGCGTCTCCAGGCAGTCCACCGCGAAGCCCGGGCAGACCACGTCGACCCTGCGCACGCCGCGCGCGGCGAGCGCCTGCAGGGTGGTGTCGGTGGCCGGCTCCAGCCAGCGCTCCTTGCCGAAGCGGGACTGGTAGGTCAGCGTCCACGCGTCGTCGCGCAGGCCCAGCGCCTCGACGATGGCGCGCGTGCTCGCCTCGCAACGCTGCGGATACGGATCGCCGTTGCGGGCCAGCCGCTGCGGCAGGCCGTGATAGGAAAACAGCAGGTGCTCGCCGCCGCCGTGGCGTTCGCGCCATTGGCGGATCGACGCCACCACCGCCGCTACCCAGCCGGCATCGACCGAGTAGTCGTCGATGAAGCGCACCTCCAGCCCCCCCGCTTCGCGCACCACCACGTCGCGCACCGACTCGGTGGTGGTGGTGGAGTACTGCGGGTACAGCGGCAGCACCACGACGCGCCGCACGCCGTCGGCACGCAGCGCACGCAGGCGGGTGGTCAGGGACGGCTGGCCGTAGCGCATCGCGTCGTGCACGCGCCAGTCCGGCAATCGCGCCTGCAGGGCCTCGGCCAGCCGGCGCGTGTACACCGCCAGCGGCGAGCCGTCGGGCAGCCAGATGCTGGCGTACTTCGCCGCCGCCTTCGGCCCGCGCAGCGGCAGGATGATGAAGTGCAGCAGCGGGCACCACAGCCAGCGCGTCAGCTGCACCACGCGATGGTCGTGCAGGAACTCGGCCAGGTAGCGGCGGACCGCACGTGGCGTGGGTGCCTCGGGCGTGCCGAGATTGACGACGAGCAGGGCGGTGGCGGGCGTGTCGGGCATGCGCGTATTGTGTCAGAGCGCCCACGCCGCGCCGAATCGATACGTCCGATGGCAGCCAGAGGCACCTTCTGTCAGCACCGATTCATCCGGCCCCACCTACTTTCGGGCGGTTGCAGCGTATCGCTGCGAATCCCCCCTGGAGCCATCATGAGCCGTACTTCCCGCCGCCTGCTGCCGCCCACCGCGCTTGCGCTGGCCGCCGCCCTGTTCGCCGGCCAGGCCATCGCGGGTCCGAAGGAGGACGAGCGCGCCACCAACGCGGTGCGCGTGCTGAGCGAGATCCAGCGCATCCCCGAGAACGGCATCCCCGACAAGCTGCTCGACGAAGGCCGCGCGATCGTGGTCATCCCCGACACGCTGAAGGCGGGCCTGGTGATCGGTGGTCGTCGCGGCCACGGCCTGATGTCGGTGAAGAATCCCGACGGCAGCTGGTCGCAACCGGTCTTCATCAAGCTCACCGGCGGCAGCATCGGCTTCCAGGCCGGCGTGCAGTCGTCCGACGTGGTGCTGGTGTTCCGCAACGACCGCTCGCTCGACTCCATCGTCAACGGCAAGTTCACCCTCGGCGCCGATGCCGGCGTGGCTGCCGGCCCGGTCGGCCGCAACGCCAGCGCCTCCACCGACGGCCAGCTGAAGGCCGAGATCTGGTCGTGGTCGCGCGCGCGCGGCCTGTTCGCGGGCGTGGCGCTCGATGGCGCGGTGCTGCAGATCGACGACGACGCCAACACCGCCGTCTACGGCAGCGCCGCCACCCCGCGCGCCATCTTCGAGAGCCGCGCCGGCCAGCCGTCGGATGCGGTGGTCGGCTTCCGCGACCAGCTGGAAGAAGTCACCGAACTCGCCCGCGGCAATCGCGGCACGGGCGGCGCCACCGCGCCCGCGACGGCCCAGGCGCCCGCGCCCGCCGTCGCGCCGGTGGTCGTCGAAGCGCCTGCCCAGACGCAGGGATTCGAGCCCGTGCAGGACGGCGAAGTGCGCACCGAGCCGCTGGACGGCACCCCATAACGGAAGTAATGGGTCGTGGGTCGCCGCGCCGGCGGCCCGGCTGCGCTATCCTGAGCGCCCCAACTTTCCTGCGAGCACACCATGGGCGGTTTGAGCATCTGGCATTGGATCATCGTGCTGGTGGTCGTGTTGCTCGTCTTCGGCACCAAGCGCCTGCGCAACGCCGGCCAGGACCTGGGCGAAGCGGTCAAGGGCTTCAAGAAGGGTATGAAGGACGACGACAAGCCGACCGGCCAGTTGAACGACCAGTCGCGCACCGACGAGTCCAGCGCCGCCAAAGAGCGCGACCGCGACGCCGGCTGATCGCGCGGCATCGCAGCCGCCATGTTCGATATCGGCTTCAGTGAACTGCTGGTCGTCGCGGTCGTCGCGTTGATCGTGCTGGGTCCCGAGCGGCTGCCGAAGGCGGCGCGCTTCGCCGGGCTGTGGGTACGCCGCGCGCGCGCGCAGTGGTATTCGGTGAGGGACGAACTGGAGCGCGAACTCGCCTCCGAAGAGCTCAAGCGCAACCTCAAGGACGCACAGGACGCGCTGCGCGACACCGAACAGCGCATCCGCGACAGCGCGCGCGAGACCGAGCGCCAGTTCGAGGACGTGCGGCAGGCCGCGCGCGAGGATGCCCGGGCGCTGCGCGAGGACGTGGAATCCGCCATCACCCCGCCCGCGCTGGCGAGACCGCCGGTTGCCCCTGCGGCCGCGGACCCCGCGCCGGTGGTGGAAGACGAAGGCGGTCGCGCGTCGACCACCGATGCGAACGGAGAGGCGCTGCCGGACGAAACCCACGAACCGGCGACCGGTACCACCGCCGACCTGTTCCCGCCGAAGGACGCGCGATGAACCGCGAGTCGCTGCAGCAGGACGCCGAAAGCAGCCTGATGGAGCATCTGCTGGAACTGCGCACGCGGCTGGTGCGCGGACTGGCGGGCACCGGCATCGTCCTGCTGGCGCTGCTGCCGTTCGCGAGGCAGCTGTACGACTATCTGGCGAGGCCGCTGATTTCGCAGCTGCCGGCGGGACAGGCGGCCCAGATGATCGCCAGCGACCCGACCTCCGGATTCTTCGCGCCGATCAAGCTGGCGTTCTTCCTGGCCCTGTTCCTGTCTTCACCCTGGCTGCTGTTCCAGGCATGGAGTTTCGTCGCGCCCGGGCTGTACCGGCACGAGAAGCGGCTGGCCACGCCGCTGCTGGTCTCGTCCATCGTACTGTTCTACGCCGGCTGCGCGTTCGCGTACTTCCTGGTGCTGCCCAGCGTGTTCCATGCGCTGACGGTCTTCACGCCGGACATCGTGACGCTGGCGCCGGACCCGGCGAAGTACCTGGACTTCGTGATGGTGATCTTCCTGGCCTTCGGCGTCAGCTTCGAACTGCCGGTGGCGCTGGTGATCATGGTGCTGCTGGGCTGGGTCACGCCGCAGCAACTGCGCGAAGGCCGCGGCTACGCCATCGTCGGCGTGTTCGTCATCGCCGCGCTGATCACCCCGCCGGACGTCGTGTCGCAGCTGATGCTCGCCATTCCCATGTGCCTGCTCTACGAACTGGGCATCATCGCCGCGGGCTGGCTGAAGCCGAAGGACCAAGCCGCGTCGTAGGGCGGGCCTTGGCCCGCCGCCTCACGATCCCGCAGGCTCAGACCTCGATCCGCGTCAACGTCGGCGAAGACCCGCCCGTCGACGCAGGCGTATCCCCATCCAGCCCCGTAGGGTGGGCCTTGGCCCACCACGCGCGATGCCTGACGCTCAGACCTCGATCTGCGACGGCGCTGTCGGCGTCGCCGGCGTGGCCGCGCCCTCGCCCAGCATCTGCCGCCAGGCCGCATACGCCGCGCCCGCCAGCACCGGCATCACCAGCGCCAGCAGCGCAAACTGCCACAAGCCGAACGCGATGGCCGCACCGACCGCCAGCGCCAGGATGGACGCCACCAGGAACGAGCCCATGCCGACCACGAAGATCGCGATGCCCGCCAGCAGGTAGAACACCAGCATCGCGGTCCAGTTTTGCAGGCAGGCGCGCAGGCTGTTGCGCATGGCATCCATCACGTGCGTGCCGGAGAACAGGATCTGCGGCGAGGCGATGAACGTCATCCACTTCACCGCCACGAACACCACCGCCACCAGCAGCAGCCACAGCAGCAGGCGACCCGCCGGCAGGCCTTCGACCAGCGAGGGATCGGGCTGGCCGCCGGCCGCCGCGATCGCCTGCATCTGCTGGTAGACGTCGGCCAGGTGCTGCAACTGCTCGGTTCCCACCATCACGAACAGCAGCGCGCCCATCGCCAGCGCCGCCAGCAGCTGCGGCAGCAGCGTGGCCAGCAGCGCCGGCGCGTGGCCGTCACGGACGGGTTGCAGCAGGTGCGAGGGTTGCGCCGTGCGCCCCTGGTCCACTTCGCGCACGGCCCACAGCATGCCGGCGAAGAACAGCGGCCCCGCCAGCACCAGCAGGAACTGCATCGCCAGCGTCATCGCCGGCAGCGTCACCGCCACCAGCATCACGACCATCGACAGCAGGCCCCACAGCACCGCCAGCGTGGCCAACGGCACCGGCGCCCGCTTCAGCAGCGCGAAGCCCGCCAGCAGCCATTCCGCGCCGGCACTGGCCGGCACCTTGTTGATCATCGACATCGGGGTTCTCTGGGAGGTGTGCAGCAGGAGGCTCAGCGCGCGTGCAGGCCACGCGCATGGCGGACGAACCGCCGCAACAGTTTGCGGGCTTGCGGCGCCGCCGTCACGCTGCGCGCGATGGTGCCCGGACAGCGGCCCTCACTGCGCAGGTGCTCGGCGCGGGCGTGCACGTAGCCGCGCATGTGGTGGGTGGCGAACTCGGGGTGGAACTGCACGCCCCAGGCGCGGTCGCGCCAGCGGAACGCATGGCAGTCGTCCTGCTCGGAGCGCGCCAGCACGGTGGCGCCCTCCGGTGGACGGGCCACCGTCTGCACATGCGTCGCATGCGCGGTGAATTTGAGCGGCAGCGCCGAAAACAGCGGATCGTCCTGCGCCTGCGGATGCAGGTCGATGTGGACGGTGCCGGATTCGCGCCCGGCCGGGTTATAGGCCACTTCGCCACCCAGCGCATGCGCCAGCAGCTGGTGGCCGTAGCAGATGCCGAACAGCGGCAGGCCTTCGTGGGCGGCATCGCGCAACCAGTCGGCGCTGCGTTCGCTCCAGTCGGCGCGGTCGGTGACCATCGCGGCGGAGCCGCTGACGATCACGCCCGCCAGCGCATCGCGCGACGGCAGCGCATCGCCGCGTTCGACGTTCGCCACCACGGTCTCGTGCGCCTCCAGTCCGGCGGCCACGCGGATCCAGTGCGGGAAGCCGCCATACCGCCGCATCGAGCGCACCGGCTGGCCGGTTTCGACGATGAGGAAGGGGGCTTTCACGGGCATATCCACGACGGCGGCGAACGGGCGAAAAGGGCGGAAGGACAAGGGCTTGCCCGTATACTAGCCCGCTTTTCCGCAGTGCACGATAACGCGATGACCGGACAAACCATTTCACCGGTAACCACCTTCCAGGGCCTCAGCTTCCAGGCCCTGATCCAGACCCTGAACCAGTACTGGGCTGAACAGGGCTGCGTGCTGATCCAGCCGCTGGATCTGGAAGTCGGCGCCGGCACGTTCCACCCGGCCACCTTCCTGCGTGCGCTGGGACCGGAGCCGTGGAATGCCGCCTACGTGCAGCCCAGCCGCCGTCCCACCGACGGACGCTACGGCGAAAACCCCAACCGCCTGCAGCGGTACTACCAGTACCAGGTGGTGATGAAGCCGAATCCCGACAACCTCCAGGAGCTGTACCTGGGTTCGCTGAAGGCGCTGGGCATCGACCCGCGCGTGCACGACCTGCGCTTCGTCGAGGACAACTGGGAGTCGCCGACGCTCGGCGCCTGGGGCCTGGGCTGGGAAGTGTGGTTGAACGGCATGGAAGTCACCCAGTTCACCTACTTCCAGCAGGCCGGTGGTCTGGAATGCCGGCCGGTGCTGGGCGAGATCACCTACGGGCTCGAGCGCCTCTGCATGTACCTGCAGAACGTCGACAACGTCTACGACCTGGTGTGGACGGTCGGCCCGCAGGGCGTGGTGAAGTACGGCGACGTGTACCACCAGAACGAGGTGGAACAGAGCACGTACAACTTCGAGCACGCCGACGTGGAGGAACTGTTCCACCGTTTCGACGCCTGCGAGAAGGAAGCGCTGAAGCTGGTCGAGGTCGGCCTGCCGCTGCCCGCCTACGAGCAGGTCTGCAAGGCCAGCCACAGCTTCAACCTGCTGGACGCACGTCGCGCTATTTCCGTCACCGAACGCCAGCGCTACATCCTGCGCGTGCGCAAGCTGGCGCAGGCGGTGGCCGAGGCGTATTACGCGCAGCGCGAGAAGCTCGGGTTTCCGGGCCTGAAGAAAGAGACCGCTTAGAGCCCTTCTACTGCCGGCAGAGGGGTTGGGGTAGAGGGTCCGGCGCAATCCGGATGGTTCACCGCCACGGATTCCGCCGCACCCTCATCCGCCCTTCGGGCACCTTCTCCCGCAGGGAGAAGGGAACAACTCAAGGTTGCATGCACATGAGCGAACAAAAATCCCTGCTGGTCGAACTCGGCACCGAAGAACTGCCGGTCAAGGCGCTGCCCGGCCTGGCGCAGGCCTTCTTCGATGGCGTGATCGCGGCGCTGGAGAAGCGCGGCATCGGCTTCGAGCGCGGCGATGCCAAGCCGCTGTACACGCCGCGCCGCCTGGCGGTGCTGCTGCCGGCCGTGGACGTGGAACAGCCGGAACAGAAGTCGGAGGTGCTCGGCCCGTACCTCAACATCGCGCTGGACGCGAACGGCGCACCGACCAAGGCGCTGGAGGGCTTCGCCGCCAAGGCCGGCATCGCGTGGACGCAGCTGGAGCGCACCACGGACGGCAAGGGTGAGCGCTTCGTCCACCGTGCGGTGAAGCCGGGCGCGAAGACCGCCGACCTGCTGGCCGACATCGTGCGCGAGGCGCTGGCGGGCATGCCGATTCCCAAGCCGATGCGCTGGGGCGACCACGACTACGCATTCGCACGGCCGGTGCACTGGCTGGTGCTGCTGCTGGGCCAGGACGTGGTGGATGCGGAAGTACTCGGCGTGAAGTCGGACCGCATGAGCCGCGGCCATCGCTTCGAACACGACAAACCGGTGTGGATCGGCCAGCCCGACGACTACGTGGATGCGCTGCGCGGCGCCAAGGTGCTGGTCGATGCCGACGCGCGCCGCGCGCGCATCGTCGAGGAAGTGCAGAAGGCCGCGGCGCAGGCCGGCGGCAGCGCGCGCGTGACCGACGACAACCTCGAACAGGTGGTCTGCCTGACCGAGTGGCCGGCGGCCGTGCTGTGCAGTTTCGAATCCGCGTTCCTGGCCGTGCCGCAGGAAGCGCTGATCGAGACGATGGAGATCAACCAGAAGTTCTTCCCGGTGCTCAGCGACGGCGGCAAGCTGACCGAGCATTTCATCGGCATCGCCAACATCGAATCGCAGAACGTCGACGAAGTGCGCAAGGGCTACGAGCGCGTCATCCGTCCGCGCTTCAGCGATGCGAAGTTCTTCTTCGACGAGGACCTGAAGCAGGGCCTGGCATCGATGGGCGACGGACTGAAGACCGTCACCTACCAGGCAAAGCTGGGCAGCGTCGCCGACAAGGTCGCGCGCGTGGCCGCGCTGGCCGAAACCATCGCCGCGCAGGTCGGCGCCGATCCGGCGCAGGCACGCAAAGCGGCGGAACTGGCGAAGAACGACCTGCAGTCGCGCATGGTCAACGAGTTCCCCGAACTGCAGGGCATCGCGGGCCGCCACTACGCCCTCGCCGCCGGCGAGCCGAAGGAGATCGCGCTGGCCATCGACGAGGCCTACCAGCCCCGCTTCGCCGGCGACGACATCGCACTGTCGCCGCTGGGCAAGGTGCTGGCGATCGCGGAACGGCTGGATACGCTGGCGGGTGGGTTTGCGGCAGGGTTGAAGCCGACCGGCAACAAGGATCCGTTCGCGCTGCGGCGGAATGCGCTTGGGTTGGCGCGGACAGTGATTGAGAGTGGATTCAACCTCAATCTGCACGAACTGCTCAAGCAGGCTAGGCATGAAGTCAATGTCAGTTCTTCTGGCACGCTCGCTATCAAGAGAATCGATGCAGTTGAAAAAGCGAAGGACGCAGGTGCGTATCTCCCAGAGCCAGTTGAAAGCGAGGCCAAACTTTCGCTTGCTCAACCCAGCCAAGATGGTGAGATCTTCGACTTCATCCTCGACCGCCTCCGCGGCTACTACGCCGACAAGGGCGTGCCCGCCGCGCACTTCAACGCCGTTGCCGAACTGAAGCCTGCGTCGCTGTACGACTTCGACACCCGCCTCGACGCCATCGGCACCTTCGCCACGCTGCCGGAAGCCGAAGCCCTCGCCGCCGCCAACAAGCGCATCGGCAACATCCTGAAGAAAGCCGACATCGCCATCCCGCACGCGATCGACCGCACGCTGCTGACCGACCCGGCCGAGAGCGCACTGGCCGAAGCCGTCGAAGCCGTGCTCGGCGAAACCGACGAAGCGTTGCACCACCACGACTACGTGACCGTGCTGAACCACCTCGCCCGCCTGCGCCCGCAGGTGGATGCGTTCTTCGACAGCGTGATGGTCAACGCCGACGACCCGGCCGTGCGCGCCAACCGCCTTGCGCTGCTGAAGCGCCTGGCCGACCGCTTCCGTGCGGTTGCAGCGATCGAGCACCTGTCGAGCTGAGATGTGTTCCCTTCTCCCTGCGTGCGGGGAGAAGGTGCCCGGAGGGCGGATGAGGGGCAGAGCGCGGTGCTTGTACAGGCGCAGCGGGTACCTCACTCCGTTCGCCCCTCACCCGCCTTCGGAACTTTCTCCCCGCTGCGCAGGGAGAGGGGATGTTCCGCGCGCGGCGGCAGTGATCGTGCATTTGTCGGGCTGAGGTGCTCGCCATGCGCTCCCTCCCCTGCTGGCGGGGGAGGACTGGGGTGGAGGCGGGCGCGATGCATGGACCGCTCGCATCACCACCGTCCGCGTGATCTCACCTTTGCCCCCCTCCCCGCCTTCCCCCGCGTGCGGGGGGAAGGCGCAGATCGCGGTATCGACATGGTTGCGTGAACGATGTGCCGCTTGAGGGCGGCAACCCTTCACCCCGCTTAACCCTCCCCGGGTATCCTCTCCGCATGCGTCGATTCCCCCGCCTCGCCACCTTCGTCGTCCTGCTCGCCACCATGGCTCCGGCCTGGGCTGCGGCCATCGTCGACAAGGTGCGGATCGACGGGCTGGACGACGAACTGATGGTGGAAAACATCAACACCGCGCTGTCGCTGAACGACTCGCTGGGCAGGCGACTGGGCGAGTCGCGGCTGGAGTACCTGCTGGGCGAAGCCGTCGCCGAAACACGCGAGGCGCTGGAGCCGTTCGGCTACTACTCGCCCACCATCACCGTGGACGCGCCCCGCACCGACGGCGCCGAGGACGAGCGCCTGACCGTGACGGTGCGCGTGCAGCTGGGCGAACCGGTGCGCGTGCGCCGGCGCGAGCTGTCCATCGAAGGCGAAGGCGGCGAGGACCGTTACCTGAAGGAGGACCTGGCCGCGTTCGCGCCTGCGGTCGGCGACGTCTTCGACCACACCACCTACGAAGCGAGCAAGCTGGCCATCGTGCGACGCCTGGCCGACCGCGGCTACTTCGATGCGGACTTCACCCATCGCCGCGTCGAGGTCACACGCGCCGACAACGCCGCCGACATCGCGCTGGGCTGGGTCAGCGGCATCCGCTACGACATGGGCGCCACCACCTTCCACCAGGACAAGTTCGACCCCGGACTGCTGGAAAAGCTGGTGTACTGGGAAGAAGGCAGCTACTTCCATCAGGGCAAGCTGGACCGCCTGCGCGAATCGCTGGTGGGCCTGGACTATTTCTCCAGCATCGACATCCAGGCCAATCCGGACAAGGCGGTCGAGGGCCGCGTGCCGGTGGACGTGAACCTGGAGCTGGCCAAGCGCGACATCTACACCGCCGGCCTGGCGTACGGCACCGAGAGCGGCCCCGGTATCCGCCTGGGACTGGACCGCCGCTACGTGAATTCGCGCGGGCACAAGCTGTCCACGCACCTGGACTACGCGCAGAAGCGCAAGACGCTGCTCACGCAATACCGCATTCCCGCGTTCAAGTGGCTGGACGGCTGGTACACGGTGGGCCTGCAGGCCAGCGACGAACAGACCGACTACATCGACCTGCGCCATGTCGAGTTCACCGGCAGCCGCAGCGGCCAGGTCAGCGAGGACTGGACCGCGGTGGCCTCCATCCATGCGTTGCGCGAGCGCTGGCGCTACGTCGAGGACGATCCGCTCACCGGCCTGCCCGACACCACGGTGGAGTACGCCACCTTCACCTACCCCTCGCTGCGCGCCGACTACACCAACTCGCCGGTGGGCTCGAACCGTCCCGACCAGCTGGCCGGCTCCATCCTGCTGCGCGGCGGCGTGGAGGGGGCCGGGTCCGACGCCAACTTCTTCCAGTTCCACATGCGCGCGCGCTGGTCGCAGCAGTACAGGACCAACAGCGCGCTGATCGTGCGCGGCGAGTACGGCCACACCTTCACCAGTTCGCTGGTGGCCATGCCGCCGTCGCTGCGCTTCTTCGCCGGCGGCGACCGCAGCATCCGTGGCTACGCCTGGCGCGAAGTGGGTCCGCGCCGCGGCGACTACGCGCTGGGCGCGAAGAACGTGCTGACAGGCAGCGTGGAGTACGAGTTCTATCCGAAGGGTGGCCCGTACGGCGGCGCGGTGTTCGTGGATACGGGCAGCGCCTTCGACGGCACCCGTCCGGATCTCAGCACGGGCATCGGCGTCGGCTTCCGCTGGCGCTCGCCGGTGGGGCCGGTGCGGCTGGACCTGGCGCATGGCCTGAACGATCCGGATTCCAGCGTCCAGATCTACCTCAACATCGGGACGGACCTGTGAGGAAGAAGCACCGACTGCCCGACAACCTGACGCCGGAAGAGCGCGAGGCCCGCATCGCCGAACTGCGCGCACGCCGCAAGGCGCGCATGCGCACGCTGGCCATCCGCAGCGCGATCGGCACCGGCGTGCTCACCGTGCTGCTGTGCATCGGCCTGTACTGGCTGCTGCAGACGGTCGCCGGGCGCGACGTGCTGCTGGCGCAGATCAAGGCGCGGCTGCCGGCGGACGCGTCGCTGGACTACCGGGAAGCCGAGGGACCCATTGCGGGCCCGCTGACGCTGCGCGGCGTGGACTTCCGCTGGGACACGATCCGCTTCACCGCCGACGAGGTGTACCTGGAACCGGACTTGCGTCCCCTGCTCGGCAAGCGTCTGCGTCTGGACGTGCTGAAACTGCGCGGTGCGATGCTCGATGTGCCGGAGAGCGAGGAGCCGTTCGAGCTGCCGCACTGGCCGGACGTGCTGCCGCAGATCGAAATGCCGTTGGCGATCCAGGCCGATGAACTGCACATCGACCGTTTCCTGATCCGCCAGGGCGGCCAGCCGGTCATCGACATCGCGCGCGCCAGCGGCGCCATCGATATCGGCAACGGGTACGTGCAGGCGGAAAAACTGGCCATCGCCAGCGACCGCGGCGCCTTCGGGGTGCACGGGAGCTACGCGCCGCGCGACGGCTACGCGACCGACCTGACCGCGACCGGCGTGTTTCCCGCCCCGCTGGGGCGTACACCGGCACGCATCGGCCTGGTCGCCCGCGGCAACCGCGCGCGCATGAACGTGGGCGTGTCGGGCGCGGCACCGGCACCGCTCCGCGCCACGCTGACGCTGCGCGGCGAGACCAGGCCGACCTGGAACTTCGCGGCAAGGACGGAAGCGCTGGATCTCTCGCTGCTGGGCGTGATGGACGACAGCACGCCGGTTTCGTTCGATCTGGTGGCCAAGGGCGCCGGCGGCGCGGCGGACCTGCAGGGCACGGTGCAGCAGGGCGATATCGCGGTGGTAATCGAGCCCTCGCATGCGCGCATCGACGGCGAGGTGCTGACGGTGGAACCGCTCGCCATCCGCGCCTTCGACGGCTATGCCTCGCTGCGCGGCCGTGCGGACTTCACCGTGCCGGAGAATCCCGAATTCCGCTTCGCGGTGAATGCGCGCGACCTGCGCTGGGGCACCGAAGCCGACAGCATGATCGGCGCCGAAGGCGATTTCGGCCTGGCCGGCAAGCTGGAAGCGTGGGCCGCCATCGGCAAGGCGACGCTGACGCGCGGCGACGACAGCGCGCTGCTGGAGTTCGACGGCCGCGGCAACGCCGAGCGCGTGCAGCTGCAGACGCTGCGCGCCACCATGCCCACCGGCACGCTCGACGCGGCCGGCACGGTCGGCTGGACGCCGGCACTGGACTGGGATGTCACCGCGACGCTGGCGGGCTTCGATCCCGGCTATTTCGCTGCCGGCTGGAACGGCAACGTCTCCGGCAACCTCGCCTCGAAGGGACGCCAGCGCGAGGACGGCCTGTTCCAGGGCACGCTGGACGTGCCGACGCTCAGTGGTCGCCTGCGCGATCGCTCCCTCGACGCGCGGGGCACGTTCGCCCTGGACGGCCACAACGGCGAAGGCGATCTCGCGCTGTCGCTGGGCGGCAGCCGCGTTACCGCCAAGGGCAAGGTGGGCGACACGCTGACCGTCGACGCCGCCTTCCGCCCGCTCAACCTGGCCGACCTGCTGCCCGACGCCAGCGGCACGCTGTCCGGCACCGTCAACCTCACCGGCGCGCGCACTGCGCCGAATATCGACGCCGACCTCGGTGGCGAGAACCTGCGCTGGAACGATTGGAGTGCCGGCGCGCTCAGCCTGCGCGGCCGCCTCCCCTGGCGCAGCGGCAGCGGCGACCTCGCGCTGCAGGGCAGTGCCGTGGATGTCGGCACCGTGCTGGACACCGTCAGCCTCAACGCGCGTGGTGCGGTGGAAGACCTGCGCATCGAGGGCGATGCACGCAACGCGATGGGCGCGGTCGCGCTGTCCGGCAGCGCACAGAAGCGCGGCGCCAACTGGCAGGGCACGCTGGACGCGTTGCGCATCGCGCCGTCCAGGGGCAATCCGTGGACACTGCGGCAGTCCGCGCGCTTCGCGCAGAACGGCGCCAACTGGACGCTGTCGGAGAGCTGCCTGGCGTCGGACATCGGCGGCGCGCTGTGCGCCAGCGCCAACTGGCCGCGTCAGGGCCTGGCCGTGCGCGGCGATGCGTTGTCGCTGGCCCTGGTGCAGCCGTGGCTGCCGCCGGCCGACGGCAGGCCGCTGACGCTGCGCGGCGAATTCACTCTCGATGCGACGCTGCGCCCGGCCGGCAACGCCTGGCAGGGCGAGGTGCACCTGGCCTCGCTCGACGGCGGCCTGAAGATGGGCACGACGGCGCGCGGCGAGATCATCCGCTACGACAACTTCACGCTCGATGTCGACTTCACGCCGCAGCGCATCCAGGGCCGTCTCGGCACCGGCTTCAAGGGCGACGGTTACGTCGATGCGACGTTCAACACCGGCTGGGATGCGTTCGCGCCGCTGAAGGGCGATCTGTATTTCCACAACTCGCGCCTGTTCTGGATGGAACTGTTCTCGCCGGACCTGGTGCGTCCGCGCGGCCAGCTGGCCGGCCACATCGGCGTCGCCGGCACGCGGGGGCGTCCGCTGCTCAGCGGCGAAGCGACGCTGACCGAGTTCACCGGCGAACTGCCTGCGCTGGGCATCTCGCTGACCGACGGTGGCGCGGAACTGGTCGCGCTGTCCGACGGCAGCGCGCGCATCGACGGCAGCATGAAGACGGTGTCGTCGACCGGCGGCACCGGCACCGGGGGCGTGCTCAACGTGGCCGGCACGCTGGGCTGGAACAACGACACCACGCCCCTGCAGTTCCAGGTGCGCGGCGACAACGTGCTGGTCGCCGACACCACCGACCTGCGCGCGGTCGCCTCGCCGAACCTGCAGATCGGCTTCGCCGACAACACCATCCGCGTCCGCGGCGAAGTCGGCATTCCGTCGGCCACGATCGACGTGGAGAAACTGGACGACGGTGTCTCCGCCTCGGAGGACGTGGTGGTCCTGGATCCGGTGGATCCGGAGCGCGCGCCAAGTTCGCGCCTGGACCTGGACCTGGCGCTGAAGGTGGGCGACCAGGTGGAACTGAAAGGCTACGGCCTGGAGGGCACGCTGGCCGGCACGATGCATGTGCGCTCGCAGCCCGGGCGCGAGATGCTGGCGACCGGACGGCTCGACGTGGACGGCCGCTACGAGGCCTACGGCCAGAAACTGCGCATCACCCGCGGCGAACTGACGTGGAGCAACAACGCCGTCTCCGACCCGCGCATCAACATCCGCGCCGAGCGCGAGGTGGTCAGTGCCGGCGTCACCGCCGGCATCGACGTCACCGGCCGCGCCAGCCAGCCGCGCGCACGCGTGTGGTCGAACCCGTCGATGGCCGAATCCGAGGCGCTCGCCTATCTGGTGCTGGGCCGCTCGCTCAACACCGCCAGCAGCGACGAGAGCCAGCGCATCAACGCGGCCTCGTCCGCGCTCGGTGCCGGCGCCGGCCTGCTGGCCTCGCAGCTCGGCGCGAAGATCGGTCTGGACGACGCCGGCGTGCTGGAATCGCGCACGCTGGGCGGTTCGGTGTTCGGCGTGGGCAAGTACCTGTCGCCGAAGCTTTACGTCAGCTACGGCGTCTCGATGGTGGGCTCCGGCTCCGCGGTGACGCTGAAGTATCTGCTTCGCAAGGGCTTCGACGTGGAAATCGAATCGAGCACCATCGAGACGCGCGGCTCCATCAACTGGCGCCGGGAGAAGTAGGCGTGCCGCCGTCGCTGACGGCACGGCGCCTGCAGGCACAGCGCATCGTTGCGCCCATCGCGGCCTCGCCCGAGGATGCGGTACGGCACCTGGCCGCGATGCAGGCGCAGGATTACCACGCCGCGCTGTGGGCGGTCGGACTTCGCACGCAGGACGCCACGCGGGCGCAGGTGGAGGACGCCATCGCACGCGGCGACATCGTGCGCACCTGGCCGATGCGCGGCACCCTGCACCTGCTGGCGCGCGACGACGTGCGCTGGATGGTCGCGCTGCTGGCGCGGCGCGTGCAGGCCGCCAACGCCGCACGCCTCGCACGCGACCTGGGGCTGGACGCCGCCACGCTGGCACGCGGCCGACAACTGATGGAGCACACGCTCCGTGACGGCCTGCCCCTCGCCCGATCCGAGCTGTATGCGCGCATGGATGCCGCCGGCATCGCGAGCAGCCACCAGCGCGGCCTCCACCTGCTGAACTGGCTGGCGCACGAAAGCGTCCTCTGCCAGGGACCCCGCCACGGCAAGCAGCCGACGTTCGTGCTGATGGATGCGTGGGTGCCGCCGTCCGCACCGCTCGAGCGCGACGAAGCGCTGCACCGCCTCGCGCTGCGCTACCTGCAGGGACACGGGCCGGCGACCGCCGCCGATCTCGCATGGTGGTCGGGGCTGGCGCAGACGGATGCCCGGCACGCGCTGGCGCTCGCCTCATCCGCGCTGGAGCAGGAGACACGCGAAGGCGTCACCTGGTGGTGGCGATCCGATGCACCCGTCCCGTCGCGATCCCGGGCGGTGCACCTGTTGCCCGCGTTCGACGAATACCTGATCGGCTACCGTGACCGCACGCCGGTGCTGGACGCCGCGCAGACACGGCGCGTGTTCAGCGTCAACGGACTCGTGGCCGCCACCGCGATCGTCGGCGGGCGCGTCGCGGCGACCTGGAAGCGTGCCGCCAGCGACGGCGATGTCGTGTTCGATGCGCTCCGCCCGCTGGAGGAAGCCGAACACACGGCCCTCCTTCGTGCTGCACACCGCTGGCGGCGCTTTCTCGGCGACGCGCGCTGACCGGCGACCCGACACGGATCGTCATTGCCGCACCGGGATGCGCCCGATATCGTTCCGTCTTCTCCGCCGGATCCTGACCATGCGCCGTCGATTCCCGATTTCCACCCTCGCCCTGGGCGTCGCCCTGTCCCTGCCCGCCCATGCCGACGAAGGCATGTGGATGCCCTCGCAGCTACCGCAGTTGGGCAAGACGCTGCGTGAGGCCGGCTTCGAGGGCGACCCGAAGACGCTGGCCGACGTCACCGCCGCGCCGCTGAGCGCCGTGGTGCGCGCCGGCGGCGGGACCGGTGCGTTCGTTTCGCAGGACGGCCTGATCCTGACCAACCACCATGTCGCCTATGGCGTGATCCAGTACAACAGCAAGCCCGGCCACAACCTGATCGACGACGGCTTCATTGCCGCCGACCGCGCGGGCGAACTGCCCGCCAATCCGGATTTCCGCGTGCTGGTCACGGTCGGCTACGACAAGGTCACCGACGCCGTGTTGAAGGAGGCGACGGGCAAGACCGGACGCGCGTACTTCGACGCGGTCGATCGCGCCAGCAAGGCCATCGTCGCCGAGTGCGAGGCCAAGGGCGGCGTGCGCTGCAGCGTGGCCAACATGTACTACGGCACCGACTTCTACCGCATCACGCAACTGGAGCTGCGCGACATCCGCCTGGCCTACGCGCCGCCGCGCGCGATCGGCAACTACGGCGACGAGATCGACAACTTCATTTGGCCCCGCCACACCGGCGACTTCACCCTGCTGCGCGCGTACGTCGGCAAGGACGGCAAGCCGGCGCCCTACCGTCCCGACAACGTGCCGTACCGCGCGCCGGCGCACCTGGCGCTGGCCAAGGACGGACCGAAGGCCGGCGACTACGCGATGCTGGCCGGCTACCCCGGCATCACCTACCGCCACCGCACCGCGGCCGAGTTCGAGGAACAGATCACCTGGACGCTGCCGACGCGAGTGGCGGTGTTCGATCAGCTGATCGACGTGGTGGAAGCGGCGGGCGCGAGGGATGCCGATGCGAAGACCCGCTACGCCGCGCAGTTGCAGTCGCTGAAGAACAACCGCAAGCGCGCTGCCGGTGAACTCGAAGGCCTGCGCCGCAGCGATGCGGTACGGGTGCGTGCCGGAGACGAGCGCGACATGCTCGCCACCGGAGCCGCGACGAAGGAACGCGCCGACATCGATGCGCTCGCCGCGTCGATCGCCGGTGCTTCCGCGATGCGCGAGCGCGACCTGCTGCTCGCACTGCTCGGTACGCAGTCCCAACTGATGCGCTCCGCCATCACGCTGGAGCGGTTGCGCCTGGAGTCCGGCAAGCCGGATGCCGAGCGCGAGACGGGCTTCCAGGCGCGCGACCACGCGATGATCGAGGGTGTGCTCAAACAAGTGCAACGCCGCTATTCGCCCGAGGTGGAGAAGGCCCTGCTCACGGTCCTGCTGACGCGGTACCAGCAGCTGCCGGATGCGCAGCGCCTGCCCGCCTTCGACGCCGCGTTCGGCCGTACCCCTGCTGCGCTGAAGCAGGCCCTCGACACGCTGTACGCCGGCACGAAACTCGGCGACGAAGCCGAACGCCTGTCGCGCTTCGCGGCGGCGCGCGAAGGCAAGGCGCTGGCACCCGACCCGCTGATCGATCTGGCGGCGGCGCTTGTACCGGTACAACTGACGCTGGAGAACGAACGCAAGACCCGCGAGGGCGAGCAGCTACGCCTGCGCCCGGCCTACATGCGCGCGCTGTTCGCCTGGCGCCAGCAGCAGGGCCGCGCGCTGTACCCCGACGCCAACGGCACGCTGCGCGTGAGCTTCGGCAAGGTCGACGGCTTCTCGCCACGCGACGGCGTGCAGTACACCCCGGTGACGACGGTGGCGGGCATCGTCGAGAAGAACACCGGCCAGGTGCCGTTCGACGCGCCCAGGCCGTTGCTCGATGCCATCGCCAAAGGCGATTTCGCCGGCACCGACGATCCCGCACTGAAGACGCAGACGGTCAACTTCCTGACCAACCTCGATACTACCGGCGGCAACTCCGGCTCGCCCGTGCTCAACGCGCGCGGCGAGCTGATCGGCCTGAACTTCGACAGCAACTGGGAATCGGTCAGCGCCAGCTGGATGTTCGATCCGCGCTACAAGCGCGCGGTGCACGTCGACATGCGCTATATGCGCTGGCTGATGGGCAAGGTGTATCCGGCGCCGCACCTGTTGAAGGAAATGGGCGCCCCGTGACGCCCGACGACGACCCGCGCCCCCGCGAACCCGAGCCGCCGCTGCCCAGCGACTGCTGCAACAGCGGCTGCCCGATCTGCGTGCACGACCTGTACGCGGAACAGCTGCGACACTACCGCGAGCAACTGGCGGCGTGGGAGGCGCGTCACCCGGAAAGTCCCCTGTAGGAGCGACGTCAGTCGCGACCGCACGCTTGCAGACCTACGGAACCTAGTCCACCCGCTGTCGATGGTTCGCTGCCGCGGCGAGTATGCGGTCGCGACTGACGTCGCTCCTACAAAGGCGGCAACGTACGCCTACGCCACCCGCGTACGCCGCGCGCGCTCCAGGTGCACCAGCAGCAGCGAGATGGCGGCAGGCGTCATGCCGGGGATGCGTTGCGCCTGGCCGACGGTTTCCGGCTGCACGCGTTCCAGCTTCTGCTGCACTTCGGCCGACAGGCCGCGCACGCCGGCGAAATCGAAACCGGGTGGGATCGGGGTGGATTCGTTGCGCTGCTGGCGTTCGATCTCATCGCGCTGGCGATCCAGGTAGCCGGCGTACTTCACGGCGATCTCCACCTGCTCGGCCACCTGCGCATCGTCCACGGCGGGACCGATGGACGGCACCGCCATCAGCTTCGCGTAGTCCAGCTCCGGACGCTTGATCAGGTCGAGCACGTTGGTCTCGCGGCTGACCTGCACGCCGAGCGTGCCGGTGACCTCGCGGCCCAGCGCGTTCGCCGGCGTGGCCCACAGCGCGCGCAGGCGGCCGGTCTCGCGCGCGATGGCCTCGCGCTTGGCCTCGAAGCGCTGCCAGCGTGCGTCATCGACCAGACCCAGCGCACGGCCGGTTTCGGTCAGGCGCAGGTCGGCATTGTCCTCGCGCAGCTGCAGCCGGTACTCGGCGCGGCTGGTGAACATGCGGTACGGCTCCTTCGTGCCGTGCGTGATCAGGTCGTCGACCAGCACGCCGAGGTAGGCCTCGTCGCGGCGCGGCGACCAGGCCTCCTTCTGCTGCACGAAACGCGCGGCGTTGAGGCCGGCGAGCAGGCCCTGCGCCGCGGCTTCCTCGTAACCGGTGGTGCCGTTGATCTGGCCGGCGAAGAACAGGCCGGCGACCGCCTTCGTTTCCAGCGAGGCCTTCAGCCCGCGCGGATCGAAGAAGTCGTACTCGATGGCGTAGCCGGGGCGCGTGATGTGCGCGTGTTCCATGCCGCGGATGCTGCGCACCAGCGCCAGTTGCACGTCGAACGGCAGCGAGGTGGAAATGCCGTTGGGATAGATCTCGGCGACATCGAGGCCCTCGGGTTCGACGAAGATCTGGTGGCTGGCCTTCTCGGCGAAACGCACCACCTTGTCCTCGATCGACGGGCAGTATCGCGGCCCGATGCCTTCGATCTGGCCGGAGTACATCGGTGAGCGGTGCAGCGCGCCGCGGATGATCTCGTGCGTCTGCTCGCTGGTGTGCGTGATCCAGCACGACACCTGGCGCGGATGGTCGGCGACATCGCCCATGAACGACATGACCGGCAGCGGATCGTCGCCCGGCTGTTCTTCCATCACCGAATAGTCGAGGGAACGGCCATCGATGCGCGGCGGCGTGCCGGTCTTCAGTCGGTCGACGACGAAGGCGCCTTCGCGCAGGCGCGCCGCCAAGGCGGTGGCCGGCGGATCGCCCGCGCGCCCCGCAGCGTACTGCGTTTCGCCGACATGGATCTTGCCGGCCAGGAAGGTGCCCGCGGTCAGCACGACGGCCGGTGCATGGAAGGTCAGGCCGGTCTGGGTGACCGCGCCGCGGACGGTGCCGTTCTCGATGACCAGATCATCGACGGCAGCCTGGAACAGCGTCAGGTTGGGCTGCGCTTCCACCGCACGGCGGATCGCACTGCGGTACAGCGCACGGTCGGCCTGGCAGCGCGTGGCGCGCACGGCTGGCCCCTTCGACGCATTGAGCGTGCGCCACTGGATGCCGGCGCGATCGGCGGCCCAGGCCATCACGCCGCCCAGCGCATCGATCTCCTTGACCAGATGACCCTTGCCGATGCCGCCGATGGCCGGGTTGCAGCTCATCGCGCCGACCGTTTCCACGTTGTGCGTCAGCAGCAGCGTGCGCGCACCCGCGCGGGCAGAAGCGAGCGCGGCCTCGGTGCCGGCATGGCCGCCGCCGATGATGATGACGTCGTAGTGGTGGAAGCTGGAGCTCATGGTCTGTCGGGGTTCGGTAGCGAAGGCCAGGGAGGCGGGGCGCTTCGGAAAGACGGGATGCGCATGGCGACGCGGCAAAGTTGGCACGCTTCCTGCTGTATCCCCAGGCACCCGTCGTGGCAAGCGACCAGGGGCGCCGGGCTGGTAATGGAACAGGGGCCAGCCATGCGCACGCCGGGGATGCCGAGGGGCCGGTAGTCGGGGGACTGCCGGCCCCTTTTTTGTGCGCGCAGGATACCAGAGCAAGAAAAAAGCCCGGCACAGCCGGGCTTTTCGTTAGGCGCCGACGCCCGATGGGGCCGGAACAGGGGGGATCCAGATTTCCCCACCGGACGTCGACATTGAACCTTTAATTGCCGCTTACGTCAGAAAGCGACGCAACCGGTCAACTCAGGCTCGCAACCGCGTCAGCGGCAGGGTTGGGGCGACGGACGGCCGTCGGCGGGGTCACCGTTCCAGTTGGCGGGTGCCGCCGTCGTCGCGCGCTGCCGGGCGGGAGGGCGCAGCAGGCCGCTCCATCCGCGGCGGCGGGGCGCGACGTTCAGCACGCGGCGGCGGGGCTGCCCGCTCCATGGTGCGGGGCCGTTCGGCCGACCGGGGCATCGAAGGTGAAGGCATAACCCGCGGCGGGCGATAGCCGCCCTCGCTCACGCGGGGCTGACTGGGGGACGGCGAGACCTGGGCCGGGCGACCCGGCACCATCGGCTGCGCGCCGCTCTCGCGCCAGCGGCCGGTCGGGTCCCGCCACGGCGGCGGACGGTTGCCACCTCCGCTGGTCGGCGGCGGACGCGGCGGCGGGTTGTGGTCGTCCGGACGGGGCGGGCGCGGCGGACGGGGATAGTACGGGTAATGCGAGCCGTAATAGCCGTAGTACGGATAGCCGTAATAGCGGTCGTAGCGGTACGGACTGCCGTAACGGTAGCTGCCGTACACACCGACACCGCCGTAGTAGCCGCCATAGGGATCGTAATACTGCGTGCTGGGCCGACCGTGGTAGTAGCCGCCCGGCGCGGTATCGCCGACGTAGTCGTAGGTGGCGCAGCCGCCCAGGGCAAGGCTGGCGAACACGACGGTCAAAACAGATGAGCGCTTCATGGCGGGTACCCCGTTACGTTGCCACCGCAGCATCGACCCGGGGCATTGAATCCGTGCTTAACCCTGCCGGCGCCGGCCACGGCCGCCGGCGGAGGTTCATCGCGGGGTGATGCGCTAACCTTTCGTCATGCCGATGCCCCTGCCCACCTTCGACGACGTCCTCGCCGCCGCCGCCCGTATCGCCCCACATGCCCATGCCACGCCCGTCCTGCGCTCCCGCGCCCTCGACGCGCTGGCCGGCTGCGAGCTCCACTTCAAGGCAGAGCCGTTGCAGCGGAGCGGCGCGTTCAAGTTCCGCGGCGCCTGCAATGCGGTATGGGCGCTGGATGACGCCCGCGCCGCCCGCGGCGTGGTGACGCATTCGTCGGGCAACCATGGCGCGGCCTTGGCGCTGGCCGCGCAGACGCGGGGCATCGCCTGCCACGTGGTGGTGCCGGAGGGCGCGAACGCCGCCAAACGGGCCAATATCGAGCGTTACGGGGCGCAGCTGCATACGTGTGCGCCGACGATAGACGCCCGCGAGGCCGCCGCCGCCCGCGTCCAGGCCGACACCGGCGCCACCCTGATCCATCCCTATACCCATCCCCACGTGATCGCCGGCCAGGGCACGGCGGCACTGGAACTGCTCAACGCACAGGGACCGCTGGATACCCTGGTCGCGCCGGTCGGCGGTGGCGGACTGCTGTCGGGCACGGCGATCGCCGCCGCGGCCACCGCCCCCGCCTGCCGCGTCGTCGGCGCCGAACCGGAAGGCGCCGCCGACACGGCCAACTCCCTCGCCGCGGGCGAACGCCGTATCGATTTCGTGCCCGACACCGTCTGCGACGGCCTGCGCGGCACGCTGGGCGAACCGAACTTCGCGCTGCTGCGTGCACACGGGGTGGAGGTGCTGACCGTATCCGATGCCGACACGCTGGCCGCCATGCGCCTGCTGTGGCAATGCCTGAAGCTGCTGGTGGAGCCGTCCTCGGCGATCGCGCTGGCCGCGATCCTGCAGCAGCGGGATCGCTTCGCCGGGCAACGCGTCGGCGTGCTGCTGTCGGGCGGCAATGTCGACCTGGCCGCCCTGCCGTGGGAGCGAGCCGCATGACGCTGCGCAGGAAGAAGGCCCCACGCGGCCTGTTCGGCTGGGCATGGCGCCTGCTGCTGCTCGCCCTGGTCTGGCTGGTCGGCGTGGCGGCCTACATCATCTGGATGGGACAGCGCGACGACGCGGCGCCGGCCGACGCCATCATCGTGCTCGGTGCCGCCGCCTACGACGCCAAGCCCTCGCCGGTGTTCGAGGAACGCATCCGCCACGGCATCGACCTGTACAAGCGCGGGCTCGCGCCGACGATGATCTTCACCGGCGGCTACGGCGGCGTGGGCGCGCGCTTCTCCGAATCGCAGGTGGCGCGCCGCTATGCGCTGCGCCAGGGGGTGCCGGAGGACGCGATCCTGATCGAATCGCTCTCGCGCAACACCCACGACAACCTGCGGCAGGCGCGCACGCTGATGCAGCAGCACCAGCTGCATACGGTCATCATCGTCAGCGATCCGCTGCACATGGCGCGCGCACTGAGGATCAGCCGCGAGCTCGGCATCCGCTCGGTCGGCTCGCCCACGCCGACCAGCCGCTTCCGCAGCTTCGCCACGCGCTGGCGTTTCCTGCTGCAGGAGGTCTACTTCTTCCACCGCGACCGTCTGCCCCGCTGACGTATCATGCTGCGTCGGACACACGGGGAATCCACATGAAGATCGACGGCACGCGCCGGCAGGACCGCGCCACCGAGCTGGTCCTCACCTACTACGCGGCCTTCAACCGCGGCGACTGGGAAGGCATGCTGAGCCTGCTGACCGACGACGTGGTGCACGATCTCAACCAGGGCGCGCGCGAAACCGGTCGCGAGGCCTTCGCGACGTTCCTCGGCCGCATGAACGCGAGCTACCGCGAACAGCTACGCTACATCGTCGTCATGGTCGCCCAGGACGGCCAGCGCGCGGCCGCCGAATACATCGTGCACGGGGAATACCTGAACACCGACGAGGGCCTGCCGCCGGCGAACGGGCAGACGTACGTGCTGCCGGGTGGTGCGTTCTTCGACATCCGCGACGACCGCATCGCACGCGTCACCAACTACTACAACCTGCAGGACTGGGTGCGGCAGGTGCGCCGCGACACTCCCTGAGCCGACGCCAGGCATCACGGGCCGCAGCCATCGCGCGCGGCGAACCACCGTTCTGCGCTATTCGCCTTTCCGCCTGATCGGAATCTTGGCCAGCGGCATGGTGGCGATGTCTTCGCCCTGCCCGCGGATCGGCGCGCCCGGCGGCGGTGCCCAGGCGTGCGCGTAGATGACGTCCCAGGTGCTGGGCAACTTGCCGTCGGCACGCCGCAACGGTTCGTACGCGGTGGCCGCAGCGGCGAAGCGCGCCCGCCCGGTCAGCGTGTGCCGGCGACCATGCAAGGCATTGGTCGCGCCCATCGCGCGAAGTTCGCGCATCAGGGCCGGCAGGTCGTCATAGGTCAGGGTGAAGCGGTCGCGGTCGAGCACCGGGTCGCGGAAGCCGGCCAGCATCAGCGCATCGCCGAACTGCGCGATCGGCGGGAACGGGCTGACGTGCGGCGCGTCGTCGGCCTGCGCGAACGCGTCGCGCAGTTCCTGCAGCGTTTCCGGACCGAAGGTCGAACACACCAGCAGGCCGCCCGGTTTCAGCACCCGGCGGAAGCCGTTGAACGCGGCGGGCAGATCGTCCACCCACTGCAGGCTGAGATTGCAGAACAGCACGTCGACACTGCCCTCGGCCAACGGCAACGCACGCAGGTCGGCGCAGACGCGCTGGAACGGCTTCCACCAGCCGGCCTGCTTCTTCGCCTCGCGCAGCATCGGCAACGCCAGGTCCAGCGCGATCACCTGCGCCTTCGGCCACCGCTTGCGCATGGCGGCGGCGGCGTGCGCAGGACCGCAGCCGACGTCGAGCACCACCTTCGGATCGGCGGCGTCATCGCCCTGCCGCAGGCGGAAGTAGTCCAGCGATTCCAGCAGGCGCTTCTCCACCTCGTGCTGCAATGCCGCCGCCGCATCGTAACCGGCGGCCGAACGCGAGAAGGCGCGGCGGATATGGCGCTGGTCGAAAGTGTTCATGCCAGGGCGTCCTGCGACAGCGACTGCAGGAAGCGATCCACTTCCATCGCCACGGTATCGGCGTGGCCAAGGAACGGCGCGTGGCCGCCACCGGCGATCTCGATGAAGGTGGCGTGCGGTGTGACGGCCGCTGCGGCCTGCATCGCCTTAGACGGCGCCAGCAGGTCGCGGCGTCCGCCCAGCCAGAGGCTCGGCACCGGCAGCGTGGACAACGTTGCGCGCAGGTCGGTGTGTTCGAGCAGGTGCAGGCCGCGTTGCAAGGCGGCCGGTGCGGGCTCGCCGCGCGCGTACAGGTCGTGCTTCAGCGTGCGCAGTTCGCTGCGGGCGTGTTCGGACCCCATCGTGTCCAGCGCCAGGAAGCGCTCGAGCGTGCCCGCGTAGTCGTTGCGGAGGTCGTCGCCGAACTGGGCGAACACGCGGGCCTCCACGGCATGCGGCCAGTCCTCGCCGCGCACGAAGCGCGGCGTGGCGGCGATCATCGCCAGCCCGCGCACCTGCGGCGACGTCGCGGCCGCATGCAGCGCGAACAGGCCGCCCAGCGACCAGGCCAGCCACGCGGCCGGCGGCGTGCGCGCGAGGATCGCGCCGACCGTCGCCTCCACGGTCAGCGCCACGTCGCTGTCCCGGCTGTGGCCATGCCCCGGCAGGTCGACGAGATGCAGCGTGTATCGGTCGGACAGTCGCTGGACCAGCGGGGCGAAGACGCCGCCATGCAGCGCCCAGCCATGCAGCAGCACCAGGGACGGGCCGCTGCCCAGGGTTTCGATATGCATGCCGCGTATTGTCGCCGATCCCGTGCGGTCCGGAACCTCGGGCGTCGTGCTCAGGCCACGGCGCCGTGCACGCGCTGCACCGCGTCCCATGAGCGCGCCAGCGTCGCCACCAGGCCGTCCACGTCCTGCAGCGAATGCAGCGCGGACAGCGTCACCCGCAGCCGCGCCTTGCCGTCCGGCACGGTCGGCGGACGGATCGCCGGCACCAGGTAGCCGGCGCTGTCCAGCGCGGCGGACAGCGCCAGCGCGGTGGCATCGCTGCCGCACAGCACCGGCTGGATCGGCGAGTCCGACGCCATCAGCTGCAGGCCTGCGCGTTGCGCGCCGCTGCGGAAGCGGTCCACCAGCGATTGCAGCTTGTCGCGGCGCCATTGGTCGCGGCGCGCATGCTTCACCGCGACGCGCGTGGCCGCGGCCAATGCAGGCGGCATGGCCGTGGTATAGATGTAGGGGCGCGCGGTTTCGGCCAGATGCTGGATCAGCGTGTCCTCGCCCACCACCACCGCCCCGTAGCCGCCCAGCGCTTTGCCCAGCGTGACCAGCTGCAGCGGCACGTCGGCCACGCCCATGCGCGCTTCGGCCACGCTGCCGCGGCCTTCGGGACCGCGCACGCCCACGCCGTGCGCGTCGTCGACGAAGAACAGTGCCTGCTGCATGCGCGCGACCAGGCTGAGCGCGCGCAGCGGCGCGGCATCGCCGTCCATGCTGAAGATGCCGTCGGTGGCCAGCATCGCCGCGCCCTCGGGCTGCAGCTTCAACTGGCGCAGCGCGCCTTCGGGGTCGAGGTGCGGGTAGCGGCGCAGCTTGGCGCCCGCCAGCCGCGTGGCGTCGAGCAGGCTGGCGTGGTTGAGCCGGTCCTGCACGCAGACGTCGCCGTCTTCCAGCAAGGCCTGCTGCACGGCGAGGTTGGCGAGGAAGCCGCTGCCGAACAGCAGCGCCCGCGGATAGCCCAGCCAGTCGGCGATGTCGCGCTCCAGGCCCTCATGCGCCGCGTGGTGGCCGCTGACCAGATGCGACGCGCCGGCACCGGCCCCTTCGCGCGCGGCCGCGTCCTGCAGCGCGTTGGTCACTTCGAACTGCTGCGCCAGGCCGAGATAGTCGTTGCTGCTGAACTCGGTCAGCCAGCGGCCATTGACCTCGACGCGCACGCCGTCGCGGCGGGTGATGGTGCGGCGCGTCCGCTGCCGGCCCAGCGCGATGCGCTGCTGGCGCTGGGCAAGGATGCGGTCGTGCAGATCGGTGCGGGTCATGTCGACGGGCCTGGCATGGGAGGGCGCCGGGACGCATCGCGGGCACCGACGACGACGCGCCGGCCCGCGTTTCCGCGCCAGCGTGCTGCGTCCGGTCCTGCCCCCTGTCGCCCCGACTTACGCCGCCCGGCCGCAGGACGGCTCGGGACGGGTGATGTCGGCATGCACCGTACCGCTGCCCGGGGCATCGGTTCTGTGATGGTCGTGCATGTTTTCCACCTGCACCGCCATCGGCCGCAGCCCGAGGCGGGCGAACAGCGCCTGGTCGCGCGCGGTATCCGGGTTGCCGGTGGTCAGCAGCTTCTCGCCGTAGAAGATCGAGTTGGCGCCGGCGAGGAAGCACAGCGCCTGCAGTTCGTCGCTCATCGCCTCACGGCCGGCCGACAGGCGCACCATCGAGGCGGGCATGACGATGCGGGCGACCGCGATCGTGCGGACGAACTCGAACGGGTCCAGCTCGGTGGTGCCGTGCAGCGGCGTGCCGGCCACCTGCACCAGCCGGTTGATCGGCACCGAATCCGGATGCGACGGGAGGTTGGCCAGGGCCTGCAGCAGGCCGGCGCGCTGGTCGCGCGACTCGCCCATGCCGACGATGCCGCCGCAGCAGGTCTTCATGCCGGCGTCGCGGACATGTTCCAGCGTGTCCAGGCGATCCTGGTACTCGCGCGTGCGGATGATGTCGCCGTAGAAGTCGGGGGCGGTGTCGAGGTTGTGGTTGTAGTAGTCCAGCCCGGCGTCCTTCAGCGCCTGCGCCTGCGGCCCGCTCAGCATGCCCAGCGTGGCGCAGGTCTCCAGCCCCAGCGCCTTCACGCCGCGGATCATCTCGGCGACCTTGGGGATGTCGCGGTCCTTCGGCGACCGCCAGGCCGCGCCCATGCAGAAGCGCGACGCGCCCGCCGCCTTGGCCTGCGCGGCCTTCGCGAGCACGTCGTCGGCGTCCATCAGCTTCTGCGCGGCCACGCCGGTGTCGTAGCGCTGCGCCTGCGGGCAGTAGGCGCAGTCTTCCGGGCAGCCGCCGGTCTTGACCGACAGCAGGGTCGAGACCTGGACCTCCGCGGGGTCGAAATGGGCGCGATGCACCGTCGACGCGCGATGCAGCAGTTCGGGAAACGGCAGGTCGAACAGGGCCAGCAGCTCGTCGCGGCGCCAGTCATGGCGCACGACCGGCGCATCGGTGGAAATGTGTGCGGACATCGCGGCCTCGACGGAATACAGTCGGGGGAGTCTGGAAACCGGGCACCGCCCTGTCAACCGCATGGATGCCTCACGAGTTGACGGCGGATGGCGTCGTGCCGTCCGCCTGCTGTTCCCGCCGCGATGCCTGATCTGCCGCGAAACCGGCAGCAACGACACGGATCTGTGCGCCTCCTGTACCGAACGGCTGCCGTGGAACACGTCGGCATGCCCCCGCTGCGGGGTGCCGATGGCGGACGCAGGCGACTGCGGCGATTGCCTGCGCAAGCCGCCGGTGCTGACGCGGACGCAGGCGGTCTTCGTGTACGGGTTCCCGCTGGACCGGCTGGTGCCGCGCTTCAAGTTCCATCGCGACCTGGCCGCCGGGCGGCTGATGGCGGAATTGATGGCGGGCCCCCTGTCATCGGCGCCGCGGCCGGATGCGATTGTCCCGGTACCGCTGCATGCCCGCCGCCTGCGCGAACGCGGCTACGACCAGGCGCTGGAACTGGCGCGGCCACTGGCGGCGCGGCTCGCCCTGCCCCTGCGAGCGGACCTGCTGCGACGCGTGCAGCCGACGGCGCCGCAATCCGAGCTCGACGCACTGCAGCGGCAGCGCAATGTCGCCCGCGCCTTTGCGGTACCGCCTGGCAGCGTGCCGCCGGGGCATGTCGCGCTGCTCGACGATGTGATGACCACCGGCGCCACCCTGCACGCGGCGGCGCGCGCCCTGCTCGCGGCGGGCGCGACGCGCGTGGATGCCTGGGTCTGCGCGCGCGTGCCCTGAGGGCACGCACGGCGTCAGGGCGTCAGGCCGCTCGCGGTGACCCGGCACTGCAAGGTCAGCACCACCTGTCCGCCGGCCGGGAATGTGGGGATGCTCACGCCGGCACTTCCGGTCAGGCTGGCTACCGGCACGGTGGCGCCCGGGCAGCTCGCCCCGCCCGAGGCGGCACACGCGGCGGTGATCGCGGGATCGGCGCAGTCCAGCCCGGCGCCCGGGGTGTCGCGGATGACCGTGCCGTTGGCGGCGCTGGGACCGGGATTGCTCGCGGTGAGCGTGTAGGTCACCACGCTGCCGGATACGGCCGTCGCGGGACTGGCGGCCTTGACGATGGACAGGTCGGTGCGCGGGATGCGCACGTTGCGGAACACGCAGCTCAGCTGGTCGCCCGCCACCGGCGAAAAAGCGAAGGAGGTCCCGCTGCCGCTGGGTGCCGGTCCGCCGCTGCGCGCGTTGGTGCAGGCGTAGGTCGTCGTGTAGTCGGCCAGGTTCGCGCCGCCGGCTCCGGCTTCGGAGAAGGTGTAGCTGGCGCCTGCGGTGGCCGGGGCAACGACGGCCGTCTGGGTGGGGGTGGTGCTGGCGCCCGTGGTCGTCACCGACGCGCCGGTGCCCGCGCCCGTGCCGGCGATGGCCAGCGTGAACTGGTCGGTCCCCAGCAGGCGGCCGTCGGGCAGTTCCTTGCTGAGCCGCAGGATCGGGCGCGCGGTATTGGTGATGGTGCAGACGATCTGGTCGTTGGCCGCCGGCGTGACGTTCCAGGTCGGCGATGCGCCCGCCGGGGTGAACGCCGTGCCGTTGCGCGTGCAGCTGATCGAGGCCGTGTACGCACCGGCCAGCGTCGACGCGCTGCCGGTCGCCATGATGTCGCGCAGATAATAGGTCGCCCCGGTGGTCACTGCCAGCGCGCCGGTGCTGGCCTGCTGCCCGACGCCCGCGCCGGACGTGGTCGCCTCGCGCACCGTGCCGGCGGCTGCCGTGGTGCCGATCTGCACGGTGAACTGGTCGCTGGCCGCGGCGCGTGGCGCGCCGAGCGCCTTGTTCAGCGTGATGGTGGTGCCGTTGCCGGTGATGGAGCCGTTGCACCCGGTGGCGCTGGCGGCAGCCGCGGGGTCGCGGAAGGCCGTGGCCGGAATGATGACCGGCGTGGCGCTGCCGGGCGGCGTCCACCGCAACCGGGCGAAGTTGATGCCTCCGTGGTTCAGCCAGTACATGCGCACCAGCGCGCAGCTGTTGGCGCTGGCGGCGGTGAAGCTGCCGAGGTTCACGTACGTGTCTTCGTTGGCGGTCCAGTTGTCGACCGTACCGACCGGGATGTCGTACGACGCGGTGCGGTACGACGTATTGGCGTAGTCGCTGGAGAAGCCGAGTTCGATGTTGTCGTCATGCGCGACGCTGACGTTGTAGGTGCCGGCCTGCGGGAACCGGATCAGCGCGTACGCCACGCGCCCCATCGCCTGCAGGTTGCAGGAGGCGACGCTGTTGGGCGGCGAATCCATGTTGCAGAGATGGTTGGCCGCCTGCCGGAAGTTGATGTCCGCGGCCGTGCCGGTCCGCACGGCATTGGCGGGATTGCTGGCGATGGCGCGCAAGGCATCGAGTCGTGCCGCGCCGGTGCCGGTGTTGTTGGCGAACGTCGGCGCGCCGGCCGGGCCGGTATACACCGTGCCGACGCGGCTGTTGCCGCGATAGTCCTCCCAGCGCACGGTCTGCGCGGCCGCATTGAGCGTGCACATCGCCAGCACCGCACCGATCCACCAACGCCCGCGTCCCCTCGACGGAAATACGGCGATTCCCGCGCCCCTGTATTGTTCTGTCATGCCGTGCGATACGTGATTTCACATCAAGAAGTGTGAACACTATCACAGTGCTGCGCGACTCCCATGAACGCGGCGGACCGCTCAGCGGGCAAGATCCAACGCCAGTCCGAGGAACACCGCCGCACCTACCCAGTTGTTGTGCAGGAAGGCCCGGAAGCAGGCCTGGCGCTCGCGGTGGCGGGCCATGGCGAACTCCCACACCACCAGCAGCGAGGCCACGACGAGGCCGGCCCAGTAGTACATCCCCAGCCCGGCCTGATCGCCGACCAGGTACAGCGCAACGAACACCAGCGCATACAACACGCCCTGGATCACCAGATCGAGGTCGCCGAACAGGATGGCGGTGGATTTCGACCCGGCACGGATGTCGTCCTCGCGGTCGACCATCGCGTACCACGTGTCGTAGGCCGTCGCCCACAGGATGTTGGCGCCGTACAGCACCCAGGCCACGGCCGGCACCTCACCGCGCACGGCGGCGAACGCCATCGGGATGCCCCAGCCGAACGCCAGCCCCAGATAGACCTGCGGCAGGTAGGTGTAGCGTTTGAGGTAGGGATAACTGGCCGCCAGGAACAGACCCACGACGCTGAGCCACACGGTCAGGCGGTTCATCGTCAGCACCAGCGCGAAGGCCGCCAGCATCAGTACCGCGAACACCCCCAGCGCTTCGCGCCCGGAGACCGCGCCGGTCGCCAACGGACGCCCGCGCGTGCGCTCGACCTGCGGATCCAGCCAGCGGTCCGCATAGTCGTTGATCACGCACCCCGCCGAGCGGGTCAGCCATACGCCGGCGGTGAACACGAACAGCGTCCACCCCGGCGGCACGCCATCGGCGGCCAGCCACAGCGCCCACCACGTCGGCCACAGCAGCAGCAACACGCCGATCGGCCGGTCGCCGCGCACCAGCTTCCAGTACTGGCCCAGCCGCTCGCGCCAGCGCGGCGTATCCACTTCGTCGAAACGCTCGTATCCCATGCGGGAAAGGGTAGCAGGCGAGTCCAGCGGCCCGGATCGTCGTGATCGCCGGCCGGACTCGGCCATCGGCACCCGTTTGCGGCTAGAATGCCGGTCCCGTGCGCCTGTAGCTCAGCCGGATAGAGTAGTGGCTTCCGAAGCCATTGGTCGGGGGTTCGAATCCCTCCAGGCGCGCCACCCCTCCCTGATCTGCGGCGCGAAGCGTGTACGCTCCCGCTTCGCGCCATGGTCGCCAGGCCGCCGGCGCCGCGACATTCCGCCTTCAACCGACCGTCGACGATGTCCGACCCGGAAACCCGCGCACTGGCGTTGTTCGACACCTTCGCCGAACTCGCGCCACCGCAGCGCTCGGCCGCCCTGAAGCGACTGAAGGCGCGCGAGCCCGCCCTGCACGACGCGCTGCTCCGCCTGCTGGCGGCGGATGCCGCCACGCACCCGCTGGAAGACGTCGCCTTCGATGCCCTGGTCGGGGCGCATGCCGGCCACGACGCCGACGCGGCGATCGACCGCATCGGCAACCGGCTGGGTCCGTGGCGGATCGACCGCGTGATCGAATCCGGCGGCATGGGAACGGTCTACGAGGCCAGCCGTGCCGATGGGCAGTACGAGAAGCAGGTCGCGCTGAAGTGCATGCGGGCGGAGATGTCCACGCCCGTGCTGATCGATGCGTTCATGCGGGAGCGCAACCATCTGGCCCAGCTGGACCATCCGCACATCGCCCCTCTGCTGGACGGTGGCGTCGAAGGCGATGGCCGCCCCTGGTTTGCCATGCGCCTGGTGCACGGCACCGCGCTGGACGTGTACGCCAACCGGCATCGCCTGCCGCTGGAAGCGCGCGTGCGCCTGCTGTTGCAGGCCTGCGAAGCGCTGCGCTATGCGCACGGCCGGCGCGTACTGCACCAGGACATCAAACCGTGCAACGTGCTGGTGTCCGCCGATGGCCGCGTGCAGCTGATCGACTTCGGCCTGTCGGCGATGATCGACGGCCTGGAGGGTGGCCACCTGCCGCGCCTGGCCATCACCAACGGCTACACGGCGCCGGAAGTGCTGGCCGGCGGCGCCGCCACGGCCGCCAGCGACATCCATTCGATCGGCGTGATGCTGTACCAGTTGCTGGTCGGCGACTGGCCGCGCCCGCTGCAGTCGTTGCATGCCGGGCTGCTCGGCCGCGCCGCCGCGTCACCCGCCCGCGCTCCCTCCATGCTCGCCTCCACCGCGTCGGCGGAGGTGGCCTGGCAACGCGCCCTGCGCAGCCCGCGCCAACTGCGCAACCGCCTGCGTGGCGACCTGGATGCGATCGCGCTGAAGGCGGCCGCGTATTCGCCGGCCGACCGCCATGCCAGTGTCGATGCCCTGATCGAGGATCTCGAGCACTGGCTGGCGCGACGTCCCGTGGCGGCGCGCGAAGGCGGCCGGGCCTATGTGGTCGGGCGCTTCCTGCATCGGCATGCCGTGGCATGCACGCTGGCCGGCGGCGTGGCGCTGGCGACGGCCGGAGGCGCTGGCGTGGTCGGCTGGTCCTACCTGCGCGACCGCCAAGAGCTGCGCGACATGCAGTCGGTATCCGCCGTGTTCGAGCAGACCCTGGGCGCAGTGACGTTGTCGGGCCTGGCCGAGGCGCGCCCGTCGTCGCGCCACATGCTGGAGCAGACCGAGCGGCAACTGCGCGCACTGCCGCTGCAGTCCAGCCCGGCGATCAAGGCGCGGGCCATGGCATCCCTGGCGCGCAGCTACGCCGCGCTGGGCGACTACACCCATGCCCTGGCGCTGGCGGACGAAGCCCAGCGCCTGCTGGCGGCCGGTGCTGCCGCTTCGATCGATACCCAGGCCATGCTCGCGCGGCTGCTCAACCTGCAGGCCCGGCATGCGGAAGCGCGCGACATCGCCACGCGCGCCCTGGCGCAGTCGGCGCGCAACGCCCCGGTCGGAGACCCGGCCGTCGTCGACCTGCTCGTCGAACTGGCCCGCGCGCACTGGGCGCTGGCCGAATACGACACCGCCTTCGCCACGCTGGCCTTCGCGCTGGACGGCACCGCCGGCGCGTCGTCGCACCCGGCCATGACGGCACGCGCGACGCTGCTGCTCCTTCGCGCCCAATGGCATCTGCAGTTGCTGGAGCTGACCGCCGCCGAGCGCGACCTGCGGGATGCGACGGCAGCCACGCCACCCGGCGCACCGGCCCTGACGAGCGATATCGACGAGACGCGCCTGTCGCTGCTGCTGCTGCAGCGACGGCATGAAGCCGCCGCGCACCTGGCCGCGTCGTTGCTCGCCGACCGCCGTCAGCGCCTTGGCCCCGCGCACCCCGATACCGCGCGCAGCCTGCGCCTGCAGCTGGAAGCGGCCGCGCTGGCGCCCGGGGGCGCAGACGTCGCCGCGCCGGCGCTGCAGACGGCCCGCCGCGCGATCGCGCACGCCTACGGCACCCGCCACCCCGAGTACGCATACCAGATGTTGCTGGAGGCGCGCGTGGCCCTGCATCGCGACGCACGAGAGGGCCTGGCATGGGCGAGGCAGGGCGTCGCGTTGCTCGAGCAGACACTCGGACCCCGTCATCCCGCCACCCTCGCCGCCAAGGAAACGCAGGCGCGCGCGCTGGCCGTGCTGGCCGCCGAGGCCACGACCGACCAGGCCGACACGTGGCGGAATGAAGCGACCGGCCTGCTGCAGGAATCCCTCCACGCCGCGCGGCAACGCCAGTGGCCCGCCCCTACCGCCAGATACTGGCTGGCCTACACGTTGCTGCAGCAGGCGGAACCGGTCCCGTCCGACGACCGTCGGCGCGCCGAAATCCTGTTGCAGGATGCGCTGGTGGAAGCCCGCCGCCAGTTGGGGGCCGGCCATGCCACCACCGTGATGATCCGCGACGCGCTGATCCGGCACTACCAGCCGCCATCGACGCCGCCTGACGCGGCGTCGACCGACGCGCCATCGTCGTCCTCCTGACACGAAGCCGGCGCGTGCGCCGGCCGCGAAGTGCGTGTCAGTACGTGCCGACCAGGTTGAGGAACCAGCCCTTGTGGTCGTAGTCGAAGTCGGTCAGGTCGTCGCTGAACTCGGTGAAGTTGTAGCCCAAACCGATGCGGAAGTTCCTGCCGAGGTCGCGATCGACGCCCACCAGGAAGCCCTGGCGTGTACCGCCGTCATCGACATCGAGCCAGCGGTATTCCGCCAGCGCATGCCACTTCGTGCGCAGGTCGTACCGCACCTGGGCCGCACCGAAGGTGGTGGCCGAATCCAGCCACACGCCGGTACCGCGCCCCAGGCGCACTTCGCCTTCGCGGCGCGCCAGCTTGCCGGCGAACTCCCAGCGCTGGTCCAGCTTGTACACGCCCTCGAACGAGAGGATCTGCGACTTCTGGTCGTAATCCGCGCCGCCCACCTGGCCGAGCGTGGCCAGGTCGTACAGGTAGGTGTAGCGACCGTACAGGCCCCAGCGCTGGTTGTTCCAGGGACGGTAGGCGAAGCCCACATTGCCCTCGATGAAGCGCGCGCTGGCCAGCGGATCGCGCTCGTCGTCGGTGTCGGCGTAGTTCAACCGCGCCGCGATGCGCCAGCTCTCGTTGATCCTGTGCGTCAGGCGGTGGGTGCTGACCCACTGCTCGCGCTGCTCGGCACCCTGGTCCTCGCGCCACTCCAGCTTGCTCTGCCAGTCGGTCTCCGGCGACGTGCGGCCGCCGGAAATGCTGATCGCACGCCGGTCGATGTTGCCGCCTGCGCTGTTGGTGAGCTCGCCATCGGACAGCGTGAAGCCCAGGTTCCAGCCCTGCGCGGGATAGAAATCCATGCCGAACGTGTGCGCCAGCCCCGACTCGTCGCGTTCCTTCAGGAACTGGCTTTCGTTGTACAGGTTGACCTGGTTGGACAGGCGCCAGCGCTGGCCCAGCGTCCAACCGTTCTGCGCGCCGCGGTTGAACAGCGACTCGTAGTCGGTGGTGTCGGTGGAATAGGTGTAGGCGCCATAGACCGAATGTTCGGCGGTCAGGCGATGCTCGGCATTGACGGTGGCGGCTTCGCCACGGTCGCCGGTGGTGACTTCCGCGCCCACGGACGACTGCTGGCCGTACAGGACCTTGCCGCCCAGGGTCAGCGCGTTGTTGTCGGCATACGCGCCGCCATCGTCGTCCAGTGTCACCTGTCCGATGCCGTACAACTCCAGCGTGCTGCCGAAGCGGTGCAGGTATTTCAGCGCGCCCAGCGTGCCGGCGGCATCGGCCGTCGTGCCTTCCTGGTCCACGCGGCGCAGCTCGGCGCTGAAGGTGCCGGCATCGTTGACGCGCCATTCCAGCGTGGCCTGCGCCTGCGTCAGCGACTCCGCGCCGCTTTCGGCGCGGGTGTAGCGCGTGTACAGGCCCAGGTTGGGCGTGAACTGGCCCAGCAGCTCGGCGCCGTATTCGGTCACCGGCCGGCCGGTGTCGTAGCGGGAGATGGAATAGCCGGCGCTGGTGTTGCGCCACCACGCGCCCACGCTCCAGTCCTGTTCCGTCCAGCCCAGTTCCTTGAAGTTGGCGCGCGCTTCCAGCGACTTGGCCTCGCCCTCGCGGAACAGCGCGGTGTCGTTCTGCTGGCTGAAGCTCAGGCCGCCGTTGTCGGAGAAGAACACCGGGGCGCCGAACGATTCGGTCTGCGCGTATTCGGCCTTGACGTAGGTGCCCTTGCCCGCCTGCAGCGTCAGGTCGCCGGCGGCCTGGGTGTAGTCCTCGCCCGCCCGGTTTTCCTGCACGTAGGTCGCGCCGACGCCGACATGATTGCCGAACCAGTGCTTGCCGCGGAAACCGGCGGTCACATCGTCGGCATCGAAGCCGGACGGCACCCATTCGTAGTCCACGATCAGCCGCTGCTCGAAGCCGTCCAGCGGCGTGTCGCGGGTCAGCGTGGGAATGTTCTCGCGGGTGATCTGCGCCAGCGGGCGGGTCAGCAGCACGCGTCCCTGCAGTTCGTCGATCTCATAGTCCGTACCGCGCTGCAGGACCACGCGGTTCTCGGTGCGGCCGGTGGTCAGGTCGCGGATCTCCAGGGTCACCACGTCCGAGCCCGGCAGCAGGTCGGTATGGCGCAGGTAGTACAGGCTGCCGCCGGTACCGATGAACTCGTTGTGGCCCGGCGCGGTCTCGGCCTGCGAGCCGAACACGCGCAGCTCGCTGCCGGGATCGCCCCAGCGGTTGGTCGCGTTGGAGCGCCAGTTCAGCGCCGCACCGTACAGCGAGCGCTGGTACTGCGCATATTCGGTGCCGGTGATGCCGGTGCTGTAGTTGCCCCACAGCGCCTGGTTCTTGTCCCAGTCCACGCGCAGGTAGAAGCGGCCCATCGTGTCCACGTCGCGGTACGTCGTGGAATCGTCGCCGTAGACCGGATAGTAGAGATCCGGGTCGAGGCGACGGAAGATGTCCTGCGGGTCGGCTTCGGTGAAGCCGTCGAACAGGCGCTCGAGGTCGCGCTGGGTGGTGTCGGCCTGCGCCGTGACCAGATACTTGCCGGCGTACTTGGCCTTGCCGTAGAACGCGAGGCGGCCGTCGCTGATGACGTCGTCCTGGTAGCGGGTGTCGTTGGCGAACGCCGCGCCGGAGCCGCTGACCTTGTTCTGTGCGATCGTGACGTCGGCCAGGCCGACGCCGAAGAAGTAGCGGCCGGTGACATCGACGTCCAGCGTGTACGCAGGCTTGGCCGACGGCGCGCCCTCACCCCCGCCCACGCCGATGTCGAACCGGTGCCGGCCCACCGGGACCAGGTACTCGGCCACGAACTTGCGCTCCAGGTCGACCGGATAGCTTTCGCCGTTGATCGTCAGCTGGCCGGGCTCGGGAATGTTGCGGCCCTGGATGCGGATGCGCGAGCCGTACAGCGGGATGTTCTGCTGGCGCAGGCCGTTGTCGGCGAACGCCGTGTCCAGCAGGCTTTGCGCCTGTGCCTGCTCACCGGTCAGCGCGGTGCCGAGTGCGCGCTCCACGCTGCCGCGGAGCAGGTCGGTGCCGCGCTCGGCCTCCTCGGGCGACACCAGCTGCAGCGTCCGCGGATAGGTTTCGTCGAAACTGTCGCCCTCTCCATAGGCACGCAGCACATAGACGAGCTCATCGCCCTTGCGGAACGGATACTTGGACGGCAGCGTGCCGTCCCAGTCCGCCTGGCTGACCGCCGCCACGTCCATCGGCACGGTGGCGATGGGCTCGATCAGGTCGGCGTCGCCGCTGCGATAGAGCGAGATCTCCAACCGCTTGATGAAGGCCGGGTAGTTGCCACGGACGTAGAACTGCACCGGCCTGGTGATGCGCTGCCCATCGAAGGCCACCATCGTCGGCGCGGACACCGAAAGCTCGGGCTGGCCCAGGGTGGGATCTTCCGTCGCCCAGATGACGCCGCCGCCCGGCAGGTCGATGGAGAACTTGCCCATCGCCGTCGCCTTGCCCGGCTGCTCGGTCGCCACGGTCACGCGGCGGTCGGGCTGCAGGGCCTCGGAGGACGAGCGCGCATCGGTTCCCTGCGTCACCGGCCTGTCGTAGCTGCGCGTGCGCAACCGGAACAGCAGGCCTTCCTCGCCGCGGCAGCCGTCGTCCCCGCAGTCAACCGACGCGGCGGCATCGCCGCTGCGCGGCGCCGGGGAGGCCGGCGTCTGCGCCGCGGCAACGGGCACGGTGCCGGCGAGCAGGCCGATCAGCGTGTAGTCCAGTAGCTTCATCTTCATACGCTTCTTCATGATCGGCCCCCTCACTTACGCACGCCGACAGGGGCGGTCGGATCGTTGCTGGCGTCCACGCGCACCTTGGCGCGCACCTCCGGACTCAGACGCGTGGCGATGGCGTCGTAGACGGCCTTGGCGCGACGCATGCCCAGCGCCGTGTTGTAGGCGTGGGAGCCGCGCTGGTCGGTGTGGCCGACGATGGCGATGCTGCCGCCGCCGCGCATCTCGAGCGATGCCGCGATCCTGTCGAGCAGGGGCGTGAACTCGGGACGGATCACCGCCTTGTCGGTGTCGAACAGCACCGTGCCCAGCAAGGCTCCGCCCTCGTCGACGCCGACCACCAGCGAACCCGGGTCGTCGACGTTGCCGCGTGCACTGACCACCAGCGCCTTCGCGGCCTGGTCGTCCAGCTTGGCCAGCAGCGCCGTCTTGACCGCCTCGGCACGCTGGAAGGCCAGGCCCTCGCTGTCGCCGTTGGCGTCGATGACCACTTCGCCACCCCGGTACTTGCGCACCTGCGAGGCCATCGCGTCGATGACCGGCAGGTACTGCGCACGCACCTCGGCGCTGCCCGGGGCGAAGAACACCTCGCCCAGTTCCAGCTCGACCTGCTCCTCACCGCCCTCGATCACCTGCTCCGGCAACGTCACGCCGAAGTCGAAGCGGACCGGTACGCCGGGGGTGATCCGGCGCAGCAGCGGGTTGTCGGTGGTGAACTCGGCACCGGCCGGCAACGTGGACGGATCGACCTTCAGGATGAAGTTGCGACCGCGTTCCCACGTGCCACCCGACACGCCGGTCAGGTGGTAGCGGCCGTACTGGTCGGTCTCGATCAGCAGACCTTCCACCGAGGCGATGCGCACGCCGGGGATACCGCGTTCGTCGATGCCGGCGTTGCGGATGACGTAGTCGACCACGTAGCCGCCCTCACCCTGCGACACACGGCGCTCGACCGTCGGCGTCGCGGCATTCAGGCCCTTCGCCGCATCGCCCGATTTCTCGACGCGGGTATTGCCCGCCGCATCCATGCGCACGGTCACGCCCTGGTCGCTGGTCAGCACGAAGTCGTCGGTGAAGCTGGCCTCGCTCAGGCGCTGGCGGATCACCACTTCCTGCGCATCGGCCGGCTCGGCCACCGACTGGCGGCCCGCGATGGCGCCCACCGCGATGCCGTGCAGCAGCGGCGAGCTGGCATCAGGCTCCGGCTGCGGGCCGGCGCCACGGTCCACCGTGGTGGAGTTGGCGATGTACGCACCCGGCGCGAAGCCGCCGCGCACCCTGACACCGCTCAACGCAGCGCTGTCCTGCCAGCCATCGCCATCGCGGTCGTTGAAGACCGTACCCATCAGCAGGCTGTCGTCGATCAGGGCGTCGGCCGTCAGCGTCACCTCCGCCGTCGCCATGTTAGACAGCGGCTCATCGGTGGCCGAACGCACCTGCGCCTGGTTGACGTGGGTGCCCGGGCGGACGCCGGCACCGACGCGCATCACGTAGACGAGGGTGGCGGTTTCGCCCGCAGGCACGTCGAAGCCGTCGATGCGGATCGGGTACGTCCCCGACACTGTCGCCATCCGGTCGGCATCGCCGGCCACCAGCGAGCCTTCGACATAGGTGAACCCTGCCGGCGGCGTGTCGATGATGCGGCCGTTCACCAGGTCGCTGGTGCCCACGTTCTCCACGGTCAGCGTGTAGCGGACCAGGTCGCCGAGCTTCACCTCGCGCGCACCGGCCGACTTGCTCAGGCGGATCTCGGGCAGGTCGACCTGATGCTCGGTGCTGCAGCTCTGGCAGGTCGGCGGGTCGCCCGTCGTGTCACCGCTGGTCGCCACGACCACGTTCGATACGCGGCCGCTCGCCGAGGCATCGACGGTCGCGGTGTAGGTGAACGTATGCATGCCCACCGGCGTACCGGCCGGCAACGTGCAGGTGATCGTGGTGCCGTTGTAGTCGCAGCCGGCGGGCATCGGACGCGGCACCAGTCCTGCGCCGGGCGTATCGACCAGCGTCACGGTCGCGCGGGTGGCCGCCTGGCCGACTTCGACGGACAGGACGTAGGTGATCACCTGGCCGGGTTCGACCGTCGTGCCATTGCCCGGATCAGCGCTCTTGTTGACGGTGATGACCGGGGCCGCGACCGGCGTTTCGACATCGCAATCCGTCGCACAGACCGGGTTGTCGTCGCTGCTGCCGACCACGCTGTTCCGGACCACGCCGGACGCCTGCGCGTTCACGGTGGCGGTGTAGCTCAGCGCGTACACCCCGGGCGCCGTGCCGGCCGGCAGGGTGCAGACCAGCGGCTGCGTGCCCGAGCAGGTGTAGGCGCCGGCACTGGTCACCGCGCCGAACGTCAGGCCATTGCCTGGCGTGTCGGTCAGCGTCAGCACGCCGGACGTCGGCGCCGCCGCCACCGTGGTGGTCAGCGTGTAGGTCAGCACGTCGCCCGCCACGACCTGGGTACGACCGGCCGGCAGCGTCACGGTCTTGCCGTAGCTGATGATGGCCGGCAGCGGCTCGGTCACGATGGTGTCGGTCTGGCAGCTGCCCTGGCAGGTCGGGGCATCGTCGCCCGTCGCGATCACGGTGTTGCGCACGAAGCCCGTGGCGAGCTCGTTGACGATCGCGGTGTAGGTGACCGCATAGGTCCCCGGCGCCGTGCCGGCCGGCAGCGTGCAGACCAGCGGACTGCCGGCGGCGCAGCTGAAGGCCCCCGCGTTCACCACACCCGGCGTGAGGCCCTGGCCCATGGTGTCGGTCAGCATGACCGGCGCCGTGGTGGCAGCATCGGCCACAACCACCTGCAGCGTGTACGTCAGCGTATCGCCCACCGAAACCTCGGTCTGGCCGACCGGCAGGGTGACCGACTTGCTGTAGGTCACCTGCGGATTCTCGACCGGGGTGTCGATCGTCGTCGTGCACGACGGATCCGTGCTGCCCGCCGGGCAGACCGGACTGGTCACCACCGCCGTGTTGCGGACCGTGCCCGCATCGGCGTCGGCCTGGGTCACCGTGTACGTACCCACCAGCTGGCAGGTCGCACCCGGCGCCACGCTGGCGCAGGTGGTGCTGTTCGGGGTGATCAGCGCATCGCTCACCACCACATTGGTCAGCGTCGTGTTGCCCGTATTGGTCATCGTGACCGTGTAGGTCAGCTCGTCGCCCACCGCGACCGCACCACCGGTGCTGTCTCCGGTCAGCGCCTTCACCAGTGTCTGCGAGGAGCTCTGCGTGATCGGCGTGCTCGTCGTGTCAGGCGGCGAGGTCACCGACGGACCCGTCGGCGGCGTGCCCGTGGCCGTGGCGCTGTTGTTCACCACACCGGCATCGATGTCCGCCTGCGTGATCGCGTAGCTGCCCGTGCAGGTCGTGCTCGCACCCGGGGCCAGCGTCGTCACCGGGCACACCGGCGCCGTGGCCAGCAGCGGGTCGGTGATCGCGATGCCCGTGAGCGTCACGTTGCCCGTGTTGGTCACCAGGAAGCTGTAGGCGATCGTGCTGCCCGCCGTGCTGCCCGTCGGCGCGCCGGCCGTCTTCTCGATCGTCAGCGCAGGCGCCGGGGCGACGACGATGGTCGCGATGGCGGTATCGCAGGTCGGCGGCGCCGTGGCAGGGCTGGTGCAGATCTGGTACGGATAGCCGTAGCTGCCTGCGGTGGTGTTCGGCGCCACGCTGATGGTGCCGTCGGCATTCATCGCGATGCTGCCGGCCGACGGAGTCGGCGCGGTGCCGGGCGTCAACGTGACGTTGGTGCCGATGACGGCGGCTACATTATTGGTGGTGTCGTTGACGATGACGCTCGCGGTGGTACCGCCCGTGGCGGCCACGTTGTAACTGTCGTCGAGCGCGTCGATGACCGGCTGCACGGGCGTCTGGATCGAGCTCGTGCAGCGGGTATTGGCCGGACACGTCGGATCGCCGCCACCGGTCACGGTGGCGGTGTTCGTCAGGCCGGGGGCCGGCGACGGTGCGGTCGGTGTCACCGGAATCACGAAACCGGCGCTGGCGCCGGCGGCCAGACCCGTCCCCACCGTACAGGTGACGGTCTGTCCGGACGCGCTGCAGCCCGAGGGCAGTGTGCCGAGGGCCAGGCCGGTCGGAATCGTGTCGGTGATGGTCGCCGGAGCCGTGGTGGCCGCGGTCCCGGTGTTCTGGACCGACAATGTGTAGCTGGCCGCCACCCCCACCGTGAAGCTGGCGGCGCTTGCCGTCTTCGTCATCTGCAGCCGGGGCGCCACCACGCCGACCGTGACGCTCGACGTGTTGTTGTCGGTGTCCGTATCCACCACGTTCGCCGGCAGCGTGACGGTGGCGGTGTTGGTGACCTGGGTCTGCGCGAATACCGGTGCCGCGAACGCGCCATGGAGAGCCAGCGCCCCGAGAACGAGGACGGAACGGCTCTCGCTGGCCAAACGACGGAATTGAGTCGAGACGTACACGGTGGTCCCTTGCGCTGGATCGGGAGTGAGGCCAGCCGGGACTGCCTCCCCCAAGGCTGTCTTGAAAGTCGCACTGCCCGTCAGCCGGCCGATGTCGGCCTGCCTGAACGGGCACACGTCACAAATCGCGCTTCGTTCCCTGAAGCGGACATTTCACACAAAAACGAGACGCCTATTACACATTTACTTTAATTTAACGTCAACTCGTTGGCGTCAATAGATAAACGCGTGAACTTCATCACAGAAGATCGCGGCATTGACGCCAGAATCCCGCCGATCCCGACAGATGGCCTGTGTCGACAGACCGGCGGCGGCCTGTATCACGCACAACAAAGCTCGCCCCACCGGTCCGGATCAGGACAGGCAGGGGCGGAAAAGGCGGAAATTGCCGGCCTGGCCGGCGGGAATCAGTCGCTCTGCAGTTCGGCGACGAAGTCGTAGGCGTCGCCGCGGTAATACGACCGGGTGGATTCCACGACCCGGCCATCCTCAAGGAACGCCCGGCGCTCGACCAGCAGGCCGGGCGCCCCGACCGGCAGCTCCAGATGGCGGGCCGCTTCTTCGTCCAAGGCCACGGCGCGAAGACGCTGCAGGGCGCGACGCGGGCGGTGCCCGTGCGCATCCAGCGCCTCGTACAAAGAAGTGGTCACGCTCTCCGGGTCCGGCAGCAGGGCATAGGGCACGAGCGTGCGCTCGATGGCGATCGGGGCGCCGTCCACGTGGCGGAGCCGGTACATGCGCACCACGCCACTGCCCGGTGACAGGTTCAGGGCCATCGATTCTTCCGGGGTCACTTCCCCGACCGAGCGCTCCAGGAACTTCACCTGCGGGTTGAGGCCACGCTCGCGCAGGTCGTCGGTGAAGCTGGTCAGGCGCGAGAACTGGCGAAGGATGCGCTCGGCGACGAACGTGCCGGCACCCTGACGCTGCACGAGCAGACCACTTTCGATCAACCCGGCCAACGCTTTGCGGATGGTCACCCGGGACAGATCCAGCAGCTGGGCCAGGTCGCGCTCGCTCGGCAGCGCCTGTCCGGGTCGCAACACACCGGCATCCATCAGGTTCTGCAGCGCGCGACGCAGGCGCAGGTAAGCCACGGCCCGGGTGGATTCCCCGGTCTGCAGCCGCTGGTATTCCTCGAGCAGGTTCGTTTGCATACGAATCAAGATACCAGTGAGGTACCAATGCCGCAACAATCCGCCCACAGCACCACACCTGTTGGCATCGCTTGGTAACGCGGTGGTATTGTTGGCCTCCTCACTCCCGCTGCACCGAGACGCCCGTGACCGCGAAGACCCTGCCTGTCGACACCTTCGATCTCGTCATCTTCGGCGGCACCGGCGACCTGGCGTTGCGCAAGCTGCTGCCGGGCCTGCTGCGGCGCTACGCCGACGGCCAGATTCCCGAGGACAGCCGCATCATCGGCGTGGCCCGCGACAAGCAGGGCGACGCCGAATACCAGGCCAAGGTCGGCGACGCGCTGGCCCGCATCGCCGCCAGCGACGAAACCCTGAAAGCCAAGCTGCCGGCGTTCCTGCAGAAGCTCGGCTACCTGGCGCTGGACGCCACCAAGGACGAAGGCTGGGACGAGTTCGCCGGCCGCCTGCAGACGACCGGCGACCGCATCCGCGTGTTCTACCTGTCCACCAGTCCCACCCTGTTCGTCGCCATCTGCGACCGCCTGCGCGCGCACGGCCTGAACACCGGCAACGCGCGCGTGGTGATCGAGAAGCCGATCGGCCACGACTCGGCCAGCGCGGCGGTCATCAACGACGCCGTCGGCAGCGCCTTCGCGGAACGCCAGATCTTCCGCATCGACCACTACCTGGGCAAAGAGACCGTCCAGAACCTGCTGGCCCTTCGGTTCGCCAACATCCTGTTCGAGCCGCTGTGGAACGCCAGCCGCATCGACCACGTGCAGATCACCGTGGCCGAAACCGTCGGCCTGGAGAAGCGGGCCGGCTACTACGACACCTCCGGCGCCCTGCGCGACATGGTGCAGAACCACCTGCTGCAGCTGCTGTGCATGGTGGCGATGGAACCGCCGGCGGCGCTGCAGGCCGATGCCGTACGCGACGAGAAGCTCAAGGTGCTGCGCTCGCTCAAGCCGATCCGTGGCGAAGACGTCGCCCACCTGTCCGTGCGTGGCCAGTACCGCGCCGGCGCCAGCAGCGGCGCCGCCGTGCCGGGCTATCTGGACGAACTGGGCAAGCCCGATTCGCGCACCGAAACCTTCGTGGCGCTGAAGGCTGAAGTCGACAACTGGCGCTGGGCCGGGGTGCCGTTCTACCTGCGCACCGGCAAGCGGCTGGCCGAGCGCGTGTCGGAGATCGTCATCGCCTTCAAGCAGATCCCGCACTCCATCTTCGAGGACAGCGCCGGGCCGGTGATGGGCAACAAGCTGGTGCTGCGCCTGCAGCCGGACGAGGGCGTGAAGCTGTGGATCATGATCAAGGATCCCGGCCCGGGCGGCCTGCGCCTGCAGCACGTGCCGCTGGACATGAGCTTCGCGGAGGCCTTCGGCGTGCACCAGCCGGAAGCCTACGAGCGCCTGCTGATGGACGTGGTGCGCGGCAACCAGACGCTCTTCATGCGCCGCGACGAAGTCGAAGCCGCGTGGGCGTGGATCGACCCGATCCTCGCCGCCTGGGAGACCCAGCGCGATGCGCCCAAGCCGTACACCGCCGGCTCGTGGGGCCCGAGTGCCGCCGTGGCGCTGGTCGAACGCGACGGCCGCACCTGGCACGAAGACACCGTGTGACGCCGCCGGCCCCGCATCCGCGGGGCCCGATTCCGGCCGCCGGCCGGCCTGCCTTCCCCCGGGAAGCCCCCACTCCCGAGTCCCGCAATGCCCCCCACCGATCTCTCGCTGCAGATCCAGCTGCACCCGTTCCCGGACGGAGACGCCGTCGCCTCCGCGCTGGCCCAGGCCGTGGCCGACGACCTGCGCGCCGCACTCGCGACGCGCGGGCAGGCCAGCATCGCACTGTCGGGCGGCACCACGCCGCGTCGCTTCCTGCAGGCCCTGTCGCGCCAGCCGCTGGACTGGGCGAACGTCACCGTCACCCTGGTCGACGAACGCTGGGTCCCGGACGACCACGAACGCTCCAACGCGCGCCTGGTGAAGCAGCATCTGCTGCAGCATGAAGCCGCCGCTGCCCGCTTCGTCCCCCTGCACCGCGCCACCGACACGCCCGAGGCCGCGCTGGCCGAGGTCGGCGCCGCGCTGCCGGCCTCACTGGACGTGGTGGTGCTGGGCATGGGCGGCGACGGGCATACCGCCTCGTTCTTCCCGGGCGGCGACCGGCTGGCCGACGCCATGGACCCCGCCGCCACCGTCCCCGTACTGCCGATGCGCGCACCCGGCGCAGGCGAACCGCGGATCACCCTGACCCTGCCGATGCTGCGCGATGCCGGCCGCCTGTACCTGCATATCGAAGGCGGCGAAAAGCGGCAGGTACTGCAGCAGGCGCTGTCAGGGCATGGCATCGGCGCGGGCTATCCCATCCGCGGGCTGCTGCAGGGCCTGCGCGCGCCCTTGCAGGTCTATCTGGCCCAGTGACCGGGCCGTGCCGGTGTTGAGGCAAAGACGGCCGCACTGCTTATAATGCGCCCTTGCCCGCGGCGCCCCGGCGCCCGGTCCCGCCTGGATCGCGCAGCGCGTTGTCCGTCGGCCCTCGTTTTCGTAGCCATGCGCGGCCCCGCGGCCGTGCTGCCAAAGGTGGAAAGTGCGTAACTACGACCTGGAATTCCTCAAGCATTTCTCGATGGTGATCGGCTTCCTGATGCTGGTCACCGCCGGCCTGATCGTCGGTGCGTACTTCCTGCACGACAGCCTGCCGCCGGAAGTGAATCCGAAGGCCGCCCAGATCACCGAGGCGCGCATCGCGCCGGCCGGTGCCGTCTACGCCGGCGAAACCGGTGCCGCTGCGCAGGCGGCCGCCGCCGCTGCCGCCGCCGCGGCCGCTTCGTCCCAGGTCGCCTACGGCGGCACGCTGGACGGTGGCGAGATCTACAAGAACCTCTGCGGCGCCTGCCACACCAACGGCGTCGGCAAGGCCCCGATGCTGACCGCCGCCGGCATGGGCGCGCGCGCCGCCAAGGGCGTGGACACGCTGTACAAGCACGCCATCGAAGGCTTCACCGGTCCGGACGGCGGCATCATGCCCCCGAAGGGCGGCAACCCGGCGCTCACCGACGAGCAGGTGCAGGTGACGGTCGACTGGATGCTGGCCAACAGCAAGTAAGGCGCGAGCCTTCGACGAAACGCCGCCTTCGGGCGGCGTTTTTGTTTGGGCTGGCGAGCACTGGATGGATGCCCTCGCCCCGCGCGCGGGGCGAGGGGGAACACGCGGGCACCGCATCGTCCGTCACCCGATCCGTTTACCCTTGCTACCTCGCTTTTCCGGTTGCCTCCCGATGACGTCTCCCCGTTCGCTGCTCATCCTCGCCCTGCTTGCCTCGTTGACGCTGCCCGCCTGCGCGGCGATACCCAGGCAGTCCGTCATCCCCATTGGCCAGGTCCAGGGCGAAGGCGCGCGCAGCGCGCTCGACGGGCAGACCGTCACGGTCGAAGGCATCGTCAGCGGCGCATTTCTTGAGGGCCTCGGCGGCTTCTTCGTGCAGGACAGCGGCGACGGCAACCCGAAGACCTCCGACGCGCTGTTCGTTGCCGTCGAAGAGGGAGCGTCCGTGCCGACCCTTGCGGCGGGCGATCGTGTTCGCGTCCGGGGCATCGTCGGCGAGCGCAAGGCCGGCGGCGACGACACGCTCACCGCCCTGCATGCGCCGGTGATCCAGCCGCGTGGCAGGGGCAGCATCACGCCGACGGTGCTGACCGCGCAGCCTGCGGACTGGGAGCCGTACGAAAGCATGCAGGTCCGCATCGACGCGCCGCTGACGCTCAGCGGCACGCACACGCTGGAGCGCTTCGGCGAACTGATCGCCAGCTTCGATGGCCGCCTCTGGCAGCCGAGCGAACTCGCCGCGCCCGGCAGCACGGACGCCGAACGCCTGGCCGACGACAACGCACGCCGCACCCTGCTGCTCGACGACGGCAGCACGCAGCGCGATCCCGCCACCGTCTGGTACATCAGGGATGGCCTGCCGCTGCGTACCGGCACCGTGCTGACCGGCGTGGAAGGCATCGTCGAACAGCGTCTCGGCAGCTGGCGCCTGCAACTCACCGCCGCGCCCACCATCGCCGCGCCACCGCGCCCGGCCGCGCCGCAGGTTGCCGGCAACGTGCGCGTTGCCGCCTTCAACCTGGAAAACCTGTTCAACGGCGACGGCCAGGGCGGCGGCTTCCCCACCGAACGGGGTGCCAAGACGCCCGACCAGCTGAAGGCGCAGATGGCCAAGCTCACCGCCACCATCCGCGGCCTCGATCCCGACATCGCCGCGCTGATGGAGCTGGAGAACGACGGCTACGGTCCCGACTCCAGCCTGGCCCAGCTGGTCGCCGCTCTGAATGCCGGTGGTGGCGCGTGGCGTTTCGTCGATGCGAAGCAAGGTCCCGGCCCGGACAGCATCCGCGTCGGCATCATCTATCGCAGCGACAAGGTGAGGCCCACCGGCAAGCCGGCCACGCTGGAGGAAGGTCCGTTCGGCGAACGCAGCCGCAGCCCGCTGGCGCAGGCGTTCGTGCGCGGTAGCGGCAAACCCTTCGTCATGGTCGCCAATCACCTGAAGTCGAAGGGCTGCTCGGAAGCCACCGGTCTGGATGCCGACCAGAAGGACGGCGCCGGCTGCTGGAATGCGCTGCGGCTGGAGTCGGCCAAGCGCCTTGACGCATGGCTGAAGAGCGACCCCACCCGCACGCGCAGCGATCGCGTGGTGATGCTGGGCGATTTCAACGCCTATGCGATGGAAGATCCGATGCGCTGGCTGCGCCTGGACGCCGGCTGGGTGGATGCGTTCACCCATGCCGGCGTCGACCGCCCCTACAGCTACGTCTACAACGGCCTGACCGGCCGCCTCGATCACGCCCTGCTCAGCCCCTCGCTGGCGAAGCAGCTGCGCGGTGCGGCCGAATGGCACATCAACGCCGACGAGCAGGATGCGCAGGGCTATGCCGAAGGCGATGCGTCCACGCCCTACCGCAGTTCCGACCACGATCCGCTGCTGCTGGGATTCGATCTGTAGGCGGGACGGCCGCCGGCCACTTTCCTGTGGGAGCGACGTCAGTCGCGATGAACCACCGCGGAGATGTCTTCGCGACTCACGTCGCTCCCACAAGATGGCGAAGGTGGGCCAAGGCCCACCCTACGCGTGCACTAGCGTTCGACCTTCTCCACCAGCGCCTGCAGCTTCTGCACGGTCGCCCAGTTGCGCGTCGTTGCGGCCTTTCCCGCCTTGCCGAGCAGCGCCTCGGCTGCCCTGCTTTCCAGGATGCCGCTGGCGCAGTGCAGGTACGCCGCCTGCGTGCCGACATGGAACTGTTCCGGCGCCACGACGTGTGCCCCGATCGCCGACATCGCGGCGAGAACGTTGGCGTCCGCCACGAACGCCACCAGCAGGCGCGAGGCATCCTCAACCGTGTTCGCGAACGGATTTTCCCTGGCGATCAGCGCCAGCTCGCTGGCCGACACCACGATGACGGGCACCTCGACGCCGAGCCGGGTGGCGATGGCGGCCGAAATGTCGGCGGCGAGCCTCTTTGCAGCACCTCTGCCGACCTTGAAGACCACGTTGCCGCTGTTCAGCAGCGTGGCGACATCCGTGTAGCCGAGACCTTCCAGCAGCGCGCGCAGATCCGCCATCGCAATGCGCTTGGCTTTGCCGACGTTGATGCCGCGGAGCAGGGCGACGTAGGTGGTCATGGCGATGTCGGGTCAGGAAAGCGTGGAGAGGCCGAAGCGTTCAGGCGTCATCGCGGCGATCATCGGCGATGCCGCCCAGACACCACGAGGCGAGACCGGCAATCCCCACGCCAATCGCCCAGCCCACGTGCAGATCGAGATGCCAGTGCAGCTGCGACAGGATCAGCGAGGCCACGAAGGCGAGTCCACCGATGATGCTCCAGGGACCGATCGCAGTATTGCCCGCCCGGTAGAATCGCCCATCGTCGCGGTTGATCGAGGCGCGAAGGTTCGACAGCCTTCCCATGCCGCTCACTCGCGTGCAGGCACGACGGGGGCGAACCGGCGCATGCTGCGTCCGTCCACCACGACGTCCTCGCAGAACATCGCATACGGCCGTACCCACAACCCGCCTTCGCCATACAGCGCGCGATACACCACCACCGGCTCCAGCGTCTCGGAGTGCCGCGCCACCGCGACGACTTCGTAGTCGTTGCCCTTGTAGTGGCGATAGAGGCCGGTGGCGAGTTCGGGAAGTGCGGGGAGTGTGGCCATGGTGATCTCGTCGATCCGTAGGGTGGGCCTTGGCCCACCGGTGCGGGCATTGTCCACGAACGGATCGTAGGACGGAGGACCGCAGGATGGGTTGAGCGAAGCGATACCCTTCATGCGAGCCTCAGATGTGCGGCGTTGGGTATCGCTGCGCTCGACCCACCCTCCTCAAGCGATGTTCTGGCCCCTCAATACCCCGCGGCCTGCCCATCCTTGCGGCTCTCGCTAGCGCCGTAGTACACGCCGGTGTCCGGGTCGCGCTTGATCGCCTGGTAGCCGCCGTACGGGCCGAGCGCCCATTCGACGTGGTGGCCCTTGTCCATCAGCGCGCGCACGGTTTCGTAGGGGAAGCCGGACTCCAGCTGCACCACGCCGCCGTCGGTCATCGCCTTGGCGCTGCCGACCGGGTCGGTGGAGCCGTCGTGCTGCACGCGTGGGGCGTCGCCGGCTTCCTGCAGGGTCATGCCGAAGTCGACCAGGTTCATCACGATCTGCACGTGGCCTTGCGGCTGCATCGCGCCGCCCATTACGCCGAAGCTGACCCACGGCTTGCCGTCCTTGGTGAGGAAGGCCGGGATGATGGTCTGGAACGGACGCTTGCCCGGCGCGTAGCAGTTGGGATGCGGCGTGGCGCCCTCGCAGCCGTTCAGCACGAACATCTCGCCGCGGTCCTGCAGGATGAAGCCCAGGCCGGTCGGCGCCATGCCGCTGCCCATGCCGCGGTAGTTGGACTGGATCAGCGAGACCATCATGCCGTCCCTGTCGCCGACGGTCAGGTAGATGGTGTCGCCTTCTTCCAGTTCCTTCGGCGTACCCGGCTGGACTTCGCGCAACACCTTGTCGGGCGAAATGAGTTTCGCGCGGTCGCGTGCGTACGGCTTGGAGATCAGGCGCGCGACCGGCGCGGGCTGGAACGCGGGATCGGCGTACCAGCGCGCGCGGTCGGCGAAGGCCAGCTTCTTGGCTTCCACCAGCAGGTGCACATGCTCGGGACTGCCGAAGGGAATCCGGCTGAAGTCGTAGCCTTCCAGCACGTTGAGCATTTGCAGCGCGGCGATGCCCTGCCCGTTCGGCGGCAGTTCCCACACGTCGACGCCGCGGTAGTTGGTGCTGACCGGTTCGACCCACTCGCCCTGGTGCGCCGCCATGTCCTCGTACGACAGGAAGCCGCCGTTGGCCTTGAAGTACGTGTCGATGGTGCGCGCGATGTCGCCCTTGTAGAACGCGTCGCGACCGCCGTCGGCGATCTTCTGCAGCGTGTCCGCCAGATAGGGGTTCTTCCACATCTCGCCGGTGCGGGGTGCGCGACCCTCGATGGTGAACTGCTCGGTGAAGCCGGGGAACTTCGACAGGCGCGGGACCGAGCGCTCCCAGTAGTAGGCGATGGTCTGGTGGACCGGATGGCCTTCGCGCGCGTAGCGGATGGTCGGTGCCAGCACATCACGCATCGGCAGCTTGCCGAAGCGTCCGTGCAGCGCGAACCAGCCGTCGACCGCGCCGGGCACGCTGACCGGCAATGGGCCATGCGCCGGGATGTCGGTGATGCCCTGTTGCTTGAAATAGTCGAGCGTCAGCGATTTCGGCGACCGGCCGGAGCCGTTGTAGCCGTGCAGCTTCTTCGTCTTCGGATCCCACACGATGGCGAACAGGTCGCCGCCGATGCCGTTGCCGGTGGGCTCCATCAGGCCGAGCGCGGCGTTGGCGGCGATGGCCGCATCCATCGCGGTGCCGCCCCGCTTCATCACGTCCAGCGCGATCTGCGTGGCCAGCGGATGCGAGGTGGCGGCCATCGCGTGCGGCGCGATGACATCGGACCGGGTGGCGAAGGCGCGACCGGTGATGCGGTCGGCGGCGGACGCGGGAACACCGGCGGCGGCGGTCAGCGCCGTGGCCAGGCACAGCGAAGCAAGAGTGCGCATCGTGGACAGGCAATGGCGCGCGGTGCGCGCCTTCACCCGCCGATAGTACGCGCTACGGCCAGACCGGCGGATTGGCCTGCCAGGCGCCCAGCACTTCGGCCAGCGTGTCGCGGTCTTCCTGGCGCCATTCGGGCAGCAGCGTGGCGTAGTTGCGCGCGTCGGTCCACAGCAGCGGCTCGGTGCGCACGGCGGCACCGTACCACTGCACCGCTTCGTCCCGGCGACCCAGCTTCCACAGCGCCAGCGCGAAGGTCGGCGGCATCCACGACGCCCCGCCCACCGCCCCGATCAGGGGCGTCCACTGCTGCAGCGCGGCTTCGTGTTCGCCCAGGCGGTAGAGGTCCCAGCCGTAGTTCCAGCTGATCGAGCGCCACTGGGTGCCGCCGGTCTGGGCGCTGCCGAGTGCCTGCTGGTAGAGCTGGCGGCCCAGGTCGACGCGGCCATCGTTCAGCGCGATGTGCGCCAGTTGCGCGGTGGCCTCGATGGTCTTGCGGCCGCGTTCGCGCGCCTTCACCAGCTGGTCGACGAGGGCATCGCCTTCGACCCCGGTCACGGCGATCACGGGCGCCGCCGCGCGGTCCTCGTCGAAATAGAATTCCTTCGGCTTAGGCACCGTCTGCGCCTGCGCGGAAAACACCACGGATGCCAGCACGGCGGCCAGCAACATGCACTTACCGGATTTCACGTACGTCCCCCAGACACCCCATAACCCCCGGCGTTCATCCTAACCGCTGCAACGCACAACGGCGGAGTGATGGCGGTCACAGAAAAGGCCGCTGTTACAATGCGCGCCTTCACGCCCGAGGGGTTTTCGGGCCACGCCAGCCGCCTTGGGCCCGCCATGACCAGCACCGCCGAACTCACCTCGCCTTCGTCCGCCAATCTGCCGCAGCTCGGGGTGATCGACAGCGATTACACGCTGGAACACAAGTACACGCGCACCGACGGGCGCATCTATCTCAGCGGTGTGCAGGCGCTGGTGCGGTTGCCGCTGATGCAGCGGCTGCGCGACCAGGCCGCCGGTCTCAACACCGCCGGCTTCATCAGCGGCTACCGCGGCTCGCCGCTGGGTGGCTTCGATCTGGAGCTGTGGCGCGCGCGCAAGCATCTCGAGTCCGCCGGCGTGAAGTTCACCCCGGGCCTCAACGAGGACCTCGGCGCCACCATGGTGTGGGGCACCCAGCAGACCAACCTGTTCCCCGGCGCCAAGGTCGATGGCGTGTATGCCATGTGGTACGGCAAGGGTCCCGGCGTGGACCGCTGCGGCGACGTGTTCAAGCACGGCAACGCGGCCGGCACCTCGAAGTTCGGTGGCGTGCTGGCGCTGGCGGCCGACGACCACAACTGCCGCAGCTCGACGCTGCCGCATGGCTCGGAAGACGAATTCGTCAGCGCGATGATGCCGGTGCTGAACCCGGCCGGCGTGCAGGACATCCTCGACCTGGGCCTGGTGGGCTGGGCGATGAGCCGTTACACCGGCCGCTGGATCGGCTTCAAGACGATTGCCGAGACGGTGGAATCGTCGGCGTCCGTGCAGGTGGATCCGTTCGCGCGGCAGATCGTGATGCCGGAAGACTTCGCCATGCCCGCCGGCGGCCTCAACATCCGCTGGCCGAATCCGCCGCTCGACCAGGAGATGCGCCTGCACAAGTACGCGGTGGCGGCGGCGCAGGCGTTCGCGCGGGCGAACAAGGTCGACCGCATCGTGCTGGACTCGCCGCGCGCGCGCCTGGGCATCGTCACCACCGGCAAGAGCTACCTGGACGTGCTGCAGGCGCTGGAATACCTCGGCCTGGACGAGCAGGCCTGCGCCGACATCGGCATCCGCGTCTACAAGGTGGGCATGACCTGGCCGCTGGAACCGGTGGGCATCACCGAATTCGCCAAGGGACTGGAAGACATCGTCGTGGTGGAGGAGAAGCGCGCCTTCATCGAGCGGCAGATGAAGGAGTATTTCTACAACTGGCCAGCCAGTGCGGGCACGCGTCCGTCCATCGTCGGCAAGTACGACGAAGGCGGCGAGTGGATCCTGCCGTCCACCGGCGAACTCACCCCGGCCACCATCGCCGGCGTGATCGGCCGCCGTATCCAGCGCTTCTTCACGACCGAATCCATCGAACAGCGCCTGCGCTGGATGGAGGAGAAGGAAGCCGAGATGGCGCTGCCGCGCGCCAACTTCCCGCGCGTGCCGCACTACTGCAGCGGCTGCCCGCACAACACTTCGACGGTGGTGCCGGAAGGCTCGCGCGCGCTCGGCGGCATCGGCTGCCACTACATGGTCACGTGGATGGACCGTGACACCGACACCTTCACCCACATGGGCGGCGAAGGCGTGACGTGGTCGGGGCAGGCACCGTTCACCGAGACCGAGCACGTCTTCCAGAACCTCGGCGACGGCACGTTCTTCCACTCCGGCTCGCTGGCGGTGCGCCAGTCGGTGGCCACCGGGGTGAACATCACCTACAAGATCCTCTACAACGACGCGGTGGCGATGACCGGCGGCCAGCCGGTGGACGGCACGCTGTCGGTGCCGCAGATCGCCCACATGATGCGCGCCGAAGGCGTGGACACCATCGTCGTGGTCAGCGACGAGATCGGCAAGTGGAGCAAGCGCGAGATCTTCCCCTCGGGCGTGGAGTTCTTCGACCGCCGGGAACTGGACGACGTGCAGCGCCGCCTGCGCGAGGTGAAGGGCGTCTCCATCCTGATCTACGACCAGGTCTGCGCCACCGAGAAGCGCCGCCGCCGCAAGCGCGGCAAGCTGCCGGACCCGGCCAAGCGCACGATGGTCAACACGCTGGTCTGCGAAGGCTGCGGCGACTGCGGCGTGAAGAGCTTCTGCGTCTCGGTGCTGCCGAAGGAGACCGAGTTCGGCCGCAAGCGCGAGATCGACCAGTCGAACTGCAACAAGGACTTCCGCTGCGTCGACGGCTTCTGCCCCAGCTTCGTCACCGTGCACGGCGGCACGCCGCGCAAGGGCAAGAAGGCGAACGCGGCGGACCTGCTCGCGTCGCTGCCGGCGCCGACGTTCAAGTCGGACCTCGGCCAGCCCTGGAACATCCTGATCACCGGCGTCGGCGGCACCGGCGTGGTGACCATCGGCGCGCTGCTCGGCATGGCCGGCCACCTGGAAGGCAAGGGCGCCAGCGTGCTCGACCAGACCGGCCTGGCGCAGAAGGGCGGCGCGGTGACCACGCACATCCGCATCGCGCGCACGCCGGAAGACATCCACGCCGTGCGCATCGCCGCCGGCGAGGCCGACCTGGTGCTGGGCTGCGACATGGTGGTGGTCAACGACTACTGGGTACTGTCGAAGGTGCGCGGCGAGCGCTCGCAGGTGGTGCTGAACACCTACGAGGCGATGCCGGGCACGTTCACCACGCACCCGGACATGCAGTTCCCCGCCACCGACATCATCGCCGGCGTGAAGGTCGCCCTCGGCGGCCGTGATCCGATGCTGGTCGACGCCACGCAGATCGCGACCGCGCTGATCGGCGACGCCATCGGCAGCAACCTCTTCATGCTGGGCTACGCGTGGCAGCAGGGGCTGGTGCCGATCTCGTTCGACGCCATCATGCGCGCGGTCGAGCTCAACGGCGCGGCGATCGAGATGAACAAGACCGCGTTCGCCTGGGGTCGACTGGCGGTGGTGAATCCGCAGGCCGTGCAGGAAGCCGCCGGCCTGATCCGCAACACCCAGACCGAGAGCGAACGCACGCCGGGCACGCTGCAGATCCTGCCGCCGGGCGAGTGGGAGAGCACGGAGTGGGGCGCGAATACCGCGCCGCGCAACCCGGGCAACGAGAGCGAGCTGCGCGGACTGCCCGACAACGGCGCGGGCAGCGGCGATACCGTCGCCTTCCTGCCGCTGGACGACCTGCGCCTGTCGCGCTCGCTGGACGAACTGGTCGCGCGCCGCTCGGCCTTCCTGACCGAGTACCAGGACGCCGCCTATGCGCGCCGCTACACCGACCTGGTGGCGAAGGTGCGCGCGGCCGAGAACATCAAGGCGCCCGGCTCGACCGCGCTGACCGAGGCGGTGGCCCGCTACTTCTTCAAGCTGATGGCGTACAAGGACGAGTACGAAGTGGCGCGCCTCTATACCAGCGGGGACTTCCAGCGCCGGCTGCAGCAGCAGTTCGACGGCGACTACGAGGTGCACTTCCACCTCGCGCCGCCGCTGTTCGCCAAGAAGGACGCGCACGGCCGCCTGATGAAGAAGGAATACGGCCCGTGGATGTTCAAGGCCTTCGGCCTGCTGGCGAAGCTGCGCTTCCTGCGCGGCGGTACGTTCGACGTGTTCGGCTATACCGAGGAGCGCAAGGGCGAGCGCCAGCTGATCGCCGACTACGCGAAGACCGTGGACGAACTGCTGGGCGCGCTGGATGCGGATCGCCTGGGGCTGGCGGTGGAGATCGCCAGCATTCCCGAACACATCCGCGGCTACGGTCACGTCAAGGAGAAGCACCTGCACGCGGCCAAGGCGCGCGAGGCGGAACTGCTGGGCCTGTGGCGCAATCCGAAGTCGCTGCATATCGTGCAGGCCGCGTAAGAACAGAACCCCGCTCCGGCGGGGTTTTCTTCGTGTGGCATGCGCCATGCGCACGATGTTCAGACACTGGAGGTCCGTGGGAGCGACGCAAGTCGCGAACGCGAGCCTGGAGCAATCTTTCGACACGGATCAGAGCGGATAAACGCCGATGAACAAGACTCTACGGTCGACCCGGATTCCGTAGCGTGCGCCATGCGCACGACCTCATGATCCTCCCGACAGCGCCGCGTCGTGCGCAGGGCGCACGCTACGCTGTCAGCTGCACACACGACTCCTCGCCATCCCCGAAATCACGGTGGGAGCGACATCAGTCGCGAGCGCTGTCCTGGGAAAACGTTCGACTCGGATCAGAGCGGAAGATGCGGATGCATCACGTGGTGCATTCTTCTCGATCCGCTGTTCTCGCTCTGATTCGTGTCGAATGAATGCTTTCGATCCGCGGTCGCGACTCACGTCGCTCCTACACGTATGTCCGTCGTCGCCAGACCAGGCAGCGGTTGTTGGCCGGCATGGGGTTGTCTTCGACCAGTGCCAATCCGATGCCGCGCGCCAGCGTATCGACGGCCTTGAAGTCGCGGATGCCCGAGGCGGGATCGCGGTCCTTCAGCCATTGCTCGAAGGCGCGGTTGCTGTCGCTGGTGAATTCGCCGCCATAGTTGAAAGGGCCGTAGACGATCAGCAGACCGTTCGCTTCCAGCACCTTGCTGACGCCGGCGAAGAACGACTCGACCTGCGGCCAGCCCATGATGTGCAGGCTGTTGGCGGTGAAGATCGCGTCGAAGCCGGCGTCGGGCCACGGCCCGTCGACGTCCAGTTCGAAGGCCGCTGGCGTGTTCGGCAACGCCGCGTCGTCCAACCATGCGCCGATGCCCGCCAGGTTGTCCGCGCGATCACTGCTCTGCCACACCAGCCACGGCATGGCCGCCGCGAAGTGCGCCGCATGCTGGCCGGTGCCGCTGCCGATCTCGAGCACGCGACGGGTGCCGGCAAGATGGCGCTGCAGAACCTCCAGGATCGGGCCCCGGTTGCGCTCGCACGACGGCGCAAAGGGTTTGGTCACGAGGCGTAGCGTGCGCCATGCGCACGACCTCGTATCGCCCGAAAGACCATGACGCCGTGCGCGCAGCGCACGCTACGCAGCCCGCACATAGAACCGCTTCGCACCGCCCTCGCCCGCCCGTTCCTCGACGACGAAGTGGCGCGGATGCGCCTTCAGCAGGTCGCTGAGTTTCTTGTGGCCGTACAGGCGGGTGTCGAAGTCCGGACGCACCTTGCTGAGGTAGCTGCCGACGCTGCCGAGGAAGGCCCACCCCTGGTCGTCGCTGGCCTCCTCGATGGCCTGTCGGATCAATCTCAGCGGCAGCGATTCGTTCCGGGCCGGCTCGGCCGCGGGTGCCGCCGTCGGCTCTGCCTGCGCGGCCGGCTTGTTCGCGGTCGGCTTGGCGGACTTCTTCGCCGGCTTCATGGGCTTCGCCGGCGGCGGGGCCGCCGGCGCGGGCGCCTCGCTGCGCAGCACCTCGACGTAGATGAACTTGTCGCAGGCCTGCACGAAGGCGTCCGGCGTCTTGCGCTCGCCGAACCCGTACACGGTCAGCCCCTCTTCGCGCAGGCGCTGCGCCAGCCGGGTGAAGTCGCTGTCGCTGGAGACCAGGCAGACGCCGTCGAAGCGGCGCGTGTACATCAGGTCCATCGCATCGATGATCAGCGAGCTGTCGGTCGCGTTCTTGCCGCTGGTGTAGGCGAACTGCTGCACCGGGTTGATCGAGTGCTTCAGCAGCGCCTGCTTCCACTGCGTCATGCGGGTGCTGGTGAAATCGCCGTAGATGCGCTTGACGCTGGCCACGCCGTACTTGGCGGTTTCCGCCAGCAGGCCCTCGATCACGGCGGGCTGCGCGTTGTCGGCGTCGATCAGCACCGCCAGTCGCGGCTGCTCTTCGTCGTTCTCGGACCGTCCGAGCGGGCGGGACTTCATGGGCGCGATTCCTGTGCGGGATGCGGCGCATTGTGCACCACGTCGCCGTGGCATGACCGGCGTCACTTGACGCTGCGGCGCGCGCCGACGACAGTCCGGGGGCTTCCGTTTCCGGACCCGATCCATGCAACGACGCGACTTCCTCGCCCTCGGCGGCCTTTCCGTGGCAGGCCTCCTGTTGCCCGGCACGCGCGTCATCGCCGCCGAGGCCCTGCTGGAACCGGGCGACGTGGCGAAGAAGAAGCGCCTGGCCGACGCCGCGCTGGCGGCGGCGACCGCGGCGGGCGCGACCTACTGCGACGTGCGCATCGGCCGCTACCTGCGGCAATCGCTGATCACCCGCGAGGACAAGGTGCAGAACGTGGTGAACAGCGAATCTTCCGGCGTCGGCGTGCGCGTGATCGCGCAGGGCGCGTGGGGCTTCGCGGCGACCCACGACCAGACCGCCGACGGCGTGGCCGCGGCGGCACGGCAGGCGGTGGCGATCGCGCGCGCCAACGCGCGCATCCAGGGCAAGCCGGTACAGCTCGCACCGCTGGCAGGCGTCGGCGAGGTCGCGTGGAAGACGCCGATCGTCAAGAACGCCATGGCGGTGCCGGTGAAGGAGAAGGTGGAACTGCTGCTCGGTGCCAACGCCACCGCGCTGGCGGCCGGTGCCAGCTTCGCGGCCTCGCGCATGTTCGTCATCAACGAGCAGAAGTACTTCGCCAGCACCGACGGTTCGTACATCGACCAGGACGTCCACCGCATCTGGGTGCCCTTCACGGTGACCGTGGTCGACACGGCGACGGGGAGGTTCAAGACGCGCGACGGGCTGTCCGCGCCGATGGGCATGGGCTACGAATACCTGGACGCCAATCCCGCCGACAAGGTCGCGCTGCCCGGCGGCGTGGTGGCGTACGGTGCGTCCTACGACCTGCGCGAGGACATCGTGGCCGCGGCCAGGCAGGCACGCGCCAAGCTGACCGCGCCGTCGGTCAAACCCGGCAAGTACGACCTGGTGCTTGACCCCTCCAACCTGTTCCTGACCATCCACGAGAACGTGGGCCATCCGCTGGAACTGGACCGCGTGCTCGGCTACGAGGCCAACTACGCCGGCACCAGCTTCGCCACGCTCGACAAGCGCGAGCAGCGCTTCCAGTGGGGCAGCCCGATCGTCAACTTCACCGCCGACAAGACCGAACCGCGCAGCCTGGGCGCGGTGGGCTACGACGACGAAGGCGTGAAGACGCGCCGCTGGGACCTGGTGAAGGATGGCGTGCTGGTCAACTACCAGGCCACGCGCGACGAGGTGCATATCCTCGGCGAGGACGCGTCGCACGGCTGCAGCTACGCGGACTCGTGGAGCAGCGTGCAGTTCCAGCGCATGGCCAACGTGTCGCTGGCGCCGGGCAAGACGCCGCTCACGGTCGCCGAGATGGTGAAGGACGTGGAGAACGGCCTCTACATCCATGGCCGCGGTTCCTATTCCATCGACCAGCAGCGCTACAACGCCCAGTTCGGCGGCCAGCTGTATTTCGAGATCAGGAACGGCGAAGTCACCCGCCAGGTCGAGGACGCCGCGTACCAGATCCGCACCCCGGAATTCTGGAACGCCTGCACCGCGATCTGCGACGCCCGCGACTTCCGTCTCGGCGGCTCCTTCTTCGACGGCAAGGGACAGCCCAGCCAGGTGTCGGCGGTCTCGCACGGCTCGGCGACCACGCGCTTCAACGGCATCAACATCATCAATACCGCGCGCAGTCTGGGGTGAAGAGCCGGGAATGGGGATTCGGGAGTGGAGATTCGCAGGAGCGCCACCGCGGTCGGCCCCGGATCGCGCACGCTGTTGCCAATCCCGAATCCCGAATCCCCAATCCCGTCGCTCTATGCCTAAAGTCATTTGACGCTGTCGGCACGCGGGGCAAGAATCGGGAGTGACCTGCGCGGGGATGGCGTGGGCCGCAGCGTTACCGTCGCAGCCCCGCCTGCTCCGCAGGCCCAACCGGTGGAGAACAGCCTTGCAACGTCGTGACTTCCTGGCCCTGACCGGCCTGACCGTGGGCGGCCTGATGGTGCCGTCCTACTTCGGCAAGGCGATCGCCGCCGAGCAACTCCAGTCCACCCTCGATGTCGCGCTGAAGAAGCGCCTGGCCGACGCCGCGCTGGCCGCGGCCAAGCAGGCCGGTGCGACCTACTGCGACGTGCGCATCGGCCGCTACCTGCGCCAGTTCGTGATCACCCGCGAGGACAAGGTGCAGAACGTGGTGAACACCGAGTCCACCGGCGCCGGCATCCGCGTGATCGCCAACGGCGCCTGGGGCTTCGCCGCCACCAACACGCTGACCGCCGAGGGCGTGGCCGCCGCCGCGCGCCAGGCCGCCGCCATCGCCGCCGCCAACAGCAAGACGCAGACCGCGCCGGTGCAGCTGGCCAAGGCGCCGGGCTTCGGCGAGGTGTCGTGGAAGACGCCGATCAGGAAGAACGCGATGGAGGTGCCGATCAAGGACAAGGTCGACCTGCTGCTGGGCGTCAACGCCGCCGCGATCAACGCCGGCGCCGACTTCGTCAACTCCATGATGTTCGTGGTCAACGAGCAGAAGTACTTCGCCAGCACCGACGGCTCCTACATCGACCAGGACGTGCACCGCCTCTGGGTACCGATGACGGTCACCGCGATCGACAAGGCCACGGGCAAGTTCCGCACCCGCGACGGCCTGTCCTCGCCGGTCGGCATGGGCTACGAATACCTGGACGGCGATGCGTCGCAGAAGTACACCACGCCGAACGGCGTGATCAACTACGGCCTGTCCTACGACATGCAGGAGGACGCCATCGCGTCCGCCAGGCAGGCCCGCGCCAAGCTGACCGCGGCGTCGGTCAAGCCCGGCAAGTACGACCTGGTGCTGGATCCCTCGCACACCTGGCTGACCATCCACGAGAACGTCGGCCATCCGCTGGAACTGGACCGCGTGCTGGGCTACGAGGCCAACTACGCCGGCACCAGCTTCGCCACCCTGGACAAGCGCAACGAGGCGTTCCAGTACGGCAGCGGCATCGTCAACCTGTTCGCCGACAAGGTGCAGACCGGCAGCCTGGGCGCGGTCGGCTACGACGACGAAGGCGTCAAGACCAAGCGCTGGGACCTGGTGAAGGAAGGCAAGCTGGTCGACTACCAGACCATCCGCGACCAGGCCCACATCCTGGGCAAGGACGAATCCGACGGCTGCTGCTACGCCGACTCGTGGAGCAGCGTGCAGTTCCAGCGCATGGCCAACGTGTCGCTGGCGCCGGGCAAGACCAAGTTGTCGGTCGCCGACATGATCAAGGACGTCGAGAACGGCATCTACATCATCGGCGACGGGTCGTTCTCGATCGACCAGCAGCGCTACAACGCGCAGTTCGGCGGCCAGCTGTTCTACGAGATCAAGAACGGCAGGATCACCCAGCAGATCGAGGACGTGGCCTACCAGATCCGCACGCCGGAGTTCTGGAACGCCTGCGTGGCGATATGCGACGAGAGCGACTACCGCCTGGGTGGTTCGTTCTTCGACGGCAAGGGCCAGCCCGGCCAGGTGTCCGCGGTCTCGCACGGGTCGTCCACCGCGCGCTTCAACGGCATGAACGTCATCAACACCGCCCGCAGCCTGGGATGACACCTGGAGAGCCGGGCTTGCCCGGCTGCGTCAGACGTAGGTCCTGCCACACAACGAAGAGCAGCGGAGCGAGCTCCGCTCTACAAGGAAAAACTCCATGAGCATCCTCACCGAAGCGCAGGCCAAGGCCATCCTGGACAAGGTCCTGGCGCTGTCCAAGGCCGACGAGTGCACCGCGTCCCTCACCGGCTCCGTCGACGGCAACATCCGGTTCGCGCTGAACAACGTCTCCACCAGCGGCATCGTCAGCAACACCGACCTGGCCGTGCAGGTCGCGTTCGGCAAGCGCACCGGCGTGGCGACGATCAACGAGTTCGACGACGCCGCGCTGGAGCGCGTGGTCCGCCGCGCCGAAGACCTCGCCCGGCTGGCGCCGGAGAACCCCGAGTTCATGCCGGCCGTCGAGAAGCAGACCTACAAGCCCTCGCCCACCTTCAGCGAATCCACTGCCGCCATCACGCCGGAGTTCCGCGCGCAGGTCGCGGCCGATTCCATCGCGCCGTGCAAGGCCGAGAAGCTGATCGCCGCCGGCTTCCTGGAAGACGGCCAGAGTTTCGTCGCCTTCGCCAACAGCAAGGGCAACTTCGGCTACCAGAAGGCGACCGCGTTCAACTACACCTGCACGGTGCGCACCGAGGACGGCCGCGGTTCCGGCTGGGTCGGCCGCAACCTGAAGGATGCGAACGCCTTCAAGGCCGACAGCGACATCCGCACCGCCATGCGCAAGGCCAGCGAGTCGGCCGACGCCAAGGCGCTGGAACCGGGCAAGTACACGGTCATCCTGGAGCCCGCCGCGGCCGCCGGCCTGATCTCCTTCATGATGAACTTCTTCGACGCGCGCCAGGCCGACGAAGGCCGCAGCTTCCTGTCCAAGAAGGGCGGCGGCAACAAGCTGGGCGAACAGGTCTACGACCCGCGCGTCAACATCAGCGCCGACCCGTGGCACCCCGGTGCCGAGGTGATGCCGTGGGACAGCGAGGGCCTGCCGCGCGAGAAGATGGCCATCGTCGAGAACGGCAAGGTGGTCAACCTGCAGTACTCGCGCTTCTGGGCGCAGAAGCAGGGCAAGCGCGCGATCGGTTCTCCGGGCAACCTGCTGGTCGCCGGTGGCACCAAGTCCACCGCCGAACTGGTCGCCGGCACGCAGAAGGGCATCCTGGTCACGCGCACCTGGTACATCCGCATGGTCGATCCGCAGACCGTGCTGCTGACCGGCCTGACCCGCGACGGCACGTTCTACATCGAGAACGGCCAGATCAAGCATCCGGTGAAGAACTTCCGCTTCAACGAGTCGCCGGTGATCATGCTCAACAACATCGAGGAACTGGGCAGGCCGGTGCGCGTGGCCGGCGACGAGTCCAGCTTCGTGATGATGATCCCGCCGATGAAGCTGCGCGATTTCACCTTCACCTCGTTGTCCGACGCGGTGTAACGGTGCTGCCCCTCCCCCGCTTGCGGGGGAGGGCTGGGGTGGGGACCCGACGAAGCCGCCTGCGCATCCGCGCCACGGATCGCACCGACGCCCGCTCCTTCTCTCGACGCCTTTCGATGAAACCCCTTCTGCCCTCACCCCCATCCCAGCCTTCCCCCGCATGCGGAGGAAGAGGCGGTTCACCGTGGGGATGACGCGCAGCGAGTTCCTGCGACTCATGGCCGGCGGCCTCGCGGGCGCGCTGCTGGCCGGCGCTACCCGCGGTGCGCATGCGGCGGGCAACTACGACTTCTGGTTCACCCGCCTGAAGTACGACTCGGGTGATTGGGACGTGGATGCGCGCATGCCGTCCAACCTGATCACCTCGCTGATCGACTACACCAGCCTGCGCGTGGACCCGAAGGAACACGTGCTGGCGCTGTCCGACCCGCGCATGCTGGCCGCGCCGTTCTGCTACCTGGCCGGGCACAAGCTGGTCGACTTCAATCCGGCCGAGAAGCGCAACTTCGAGCGCTACGTGCGCAACGGCGGCTTCGTCTTCGTCGACGACTGCAACCACGACATCGACGGGCTGTTCGCCAAGTCGTTCGAGGCGCAGATGGCGGCGATCTTCGGCGCGAAGGCGATGAAGAAGCTGCCCAACACGCACGCGATCTATTCCTCGTTCTTCAAGTTCGACGGTCCACCGGCCACCAGCTTCGAGCTCAACGGATGGGGCGACGACCTGGTGCACGAGTACCTGCAGGGCATCGAGATCAACGGCCGCCTCGGCGTGCTGTACAGCAACAAGGACTACGGCTGCGAGTGGGACTACGACTGGCGCAACAAGCGATTCCTGGCCGAGGACAATACGAAGTTCGGCGTCAACCTCGTGATCTATGCGTTGACGACATGAACCCGTTCGCCTGCCGCACGCTCTCCAACGTCATCCCAGCGAACGCTGGGATCCATTTTCGCTTTCTCGCGGACCGCACACGAACCATCAAAGATGCAAAAGCAACGTCAAACTGGATCCCAGCGTTCGCTGGGATGACGGTACGTCCTATTGCAACCCGCTGCATTGAAAGCAGTAAGGAAACCCCATGACCACCTCCCTCACCGAATCCGACCTCCAGCAGCAACTCGCGAAGCTGGGCGAACTCCGCGCCGCCATCGCCCAGGCCATCGTCGGCCAGCAGGACGTGGTGGAGCAGCTGCTGATCGGCCTGCTCGCGGGCGGGCACTGCCTGCTCGAAGGCGTGCCCGGCCTCGGCAAGACGCTGCTGGTGCGCTCGCTGGGCGAGGCGCTGCACCTGCAGTTCCGCCGCGTGCAGTTCACGCCGGACCTGATGCCCAGCGACATCCTCGGCACCGAACTGCTGGAGGAAGATCACGGTACCGGCCATCGCCATTTCCGTTTCCAGCCCGGCCCGATCTTCACCAATCTCCTGCTCGCTGACGAACTGAACCGCACGCCGCCGAAGACGCAGGCGGCGCTGCTGGAAGCGATGCAGGAACGCACGGTCAGCTACGCCGGCACCACGCATGCGCTGCCCTCGCCGTTCTTCGTGCTGGCCACGCAGAATCCGCTGGAACAGGCCGGCACGTATCCGTTGCCGGAAGCGCAGCTGGACCGCTTCCTGCTGCACGTCCGCGTCGACTACCCGACCGAACAGGAAGAGCACGACATCCTGGCGCAGACCACCGGCCGTGCCGGCGGCGCGGTGCCGCGGGTGATGGAAGGCGAGGCCGTGCTGGCGCTGCAGCGACACGTGCGCGATGTGCACGTCAGCGAGGACCTGCTGCGCTGGATCACGAAACTGGTGCGGGCGAGCCGTCCCGGCGACGGCGTGCCCGACGAGATCCGCAAGTACGTGCGCTGGGGCGCGGGTCCGCGCGCCGGCCAGTCGCTGGTGCTCGCGGCGAAGGCGCGCGCCCTGTTGCACGGCCGCCTGGCCGCCACGCGCGAGGACATCGTGGCACTGGCGAAGCCGGTGATGCGCCACCGCCTGCTGCTGTCGTTCGCGGCGGAGGCGGAGCAGGTCAGCGCCGACGACGTGATCGCCGCGCTGCTGCGCGGCGTGCCGCTCGCCGCCTGATCGACGCTCCATGGCGCACGACCTGATCCCCGCCGACGTCCGCAGCCGGTTGAAGGACCTGCGGCTGACCGCGCGCCGTGCCATCGGCGCGCAGGGGATCGGCGTGCACCACAGCCGCAGCCGCGGTGCCGGACTGGAGTTCGCGCAGTACCGTGCCTACGAGCCGGGCGACGAACTGCGGCAGATCGACTGGAAGCTGTACGCGCGCTCGGACCGTTTCTTCGTACGCGAAGCCGAGCGCGAGAGCCCGCTGACGGTGTGGATCGTGCTCGACGCCACCGCCTCGATGAACCAGCGCGATGGTGAACGCGGCACGCGCTTCGATGCCGCGCGCCGACTCACCGCCTGCATCGCGGAGCTGGCGTTGCGCCAGGGCGACCGCTTCGGCCTGCTGATGCTGCACGGTGACGGCGTGCGCCTGGTCTCGCCGGGCAACGGCGCACGCCAGCGCGACCAGCTGCTGCTGGCACTGCATGGACTGACGGCCGGCGGCACGTTTCCTGCGGCCGAAAAACTTTCCCCGGTCTGGGAACGCATCGGTGCCGGCGATCTGGTGATGGCACTGAGCGATGGCTTCGACGAGGCGATGGTCGCGCTGATGGAACGGCTGGCCGCCGCGCGGCGCGAAGTGCTGGCGATCCAGTTGCTGACGACGGACGAGCGCGACTTCCCATTCACCGGCGGCCATCGCTTCCGCGATCCGGAAACTGGCGAGGAACTGCTGGGCGATGCCGCCGCGCTGCGTGCGGATTACCTGCAGCGCTTCGCCGAAGCGCAGCGCCTGCTCGACGCGCGCCTCGACGCCAGCGGCATCCGACACGCGCGCTACTACACCGACCAGCCGCTGGACCTGCCGCTGCGGCGGCTGTTCGGCGCCCGCGACGCGGCGGAGTACGCATGAGCCTGGCGTTGCTGCTGCCTGCCGGCCTGGCCGCGCTCGCTGCGCTGCTGCTGCCGCTGCTGCTGCATCTGGCGCGTCGCCACGAACAGACGCCGACCGACTTCGCCGCGCTGCGCTGGCTGCGGCAGAAACCCAAGCCGCGCCACCGCATCCGCTTCGACGAATGGCCGCTGCTGTTGCTGCGCCTGCTGCTGCTCGCGTTGCTGGCGCTGTGGCTGGCGCGGCCGGTGCTGTCGGGCATGGACGACGCACGTCCGTGGATCGTCGCCGTGCCCGGCGTGGATGCGACAGCGATACGCACGCAAGCAGGCGATGCGCAGGCGCGTCTGCACTGGCTGGCGCCCGGCTTTCCGTCGCTGGACGACGCCGCGCCCGCAGGCACACCCGCCGTGGCCAGCCTGCTGCGCCAGCTGGATGCCGAACTGCCGGCGGGCACGCCGCTGACCGTCGTCGTGCCGGCGACGCTGCAAGGCGCGGACGCGGAGCGCCCCGTACTGTCGCGCGCAGTGACGTGGAACGTCGTCGAAGGCGCAATGCCGGCGCCACCCGCACCCGCGTCGGCGCCGCCCACCCTGGCCGTGCGCCACGCGGCAGGCAACGACACGGGACTGCGCTATCTGCGCGCCGCTGCGCTGGCCTGGCAACCCGCGTCCTCGACATCGCCGACGTTGCAGGTCGGCGCGGCTGACGAAGCACTGCCGGGCACCACGATGCCGCTGGTCTGGCTGGTGCCCGGCCCGGTGCCCGCAGCCGTCGTGCAGTGGATCGCGTCCGGCGGCACGGCGCTGCTGGCGAACGACAGCACGCTCGACGGTTTCGCTGCCGATGCAACGCCATGGCGCGATGCCGATGGCGTCCCGCTGGTCGAAGCGGCCACGCGCGGCAACGGCCGCGTGCTGCGATTCACCCGGCCGCTGCGGCCAGATGCGATGCCGGAACTGGTCGAGGCCGACTTTCCGCAGCGCCTGCGTGCATTGTTCGATACGCCCGTTGCGTCTCCCAGCCGCGTGCTGGCGAGCGACTATGCGCCGGTCACCGGCGGCGCGACGTATCCCGTCGCACCGCGCGACCTGCAGCCCTGGCTGGCGCTGCTGATCGCGCTGCTGGTGCTGGTCGAACGATGGATGGCGACGCGACGCACGCGGAGCGTGGCGCCATGACGTGGTCGGCGACCGACCGTCTCTTGCAGGTGCGTCGGCACGCGTTGCTCGGCCAGCTGCTGCTGGGTGCGGCGATCCCGGTCGCCGTGGGTGCGGTGCTGTGGCGGATGGCATCGCCCGCGGTCGCCGTCGTCATCGCCGTCACCGGCATCGCGCTGCTGGCGTTCCTCGCCTGGCGGCGGACCGCCGTGTTCGACACACCGTGGCTGGTCCGTCAGCTCGATGCGCGACGCGCCGATCTGGACGACAGCGCCGATCTGCTGCTGACGCCGCCCGCCGCACTGACGCCGCTGCAGCAGTTGCAGCAGACGCGCGTGCGTGAGCGCCTGCGCGCACAGCCGGCGCCGGACCTGCGCTCGCCGTGGCCATGGGCACGGATCGGCGCGCTGTGGCTGGCCGCCGCCGTCGTGATGGCGGCGACCGCACTGTGGTCTCCAGGCCGCGATGATGCAGGCCCACTCGCCGCTTCGGACGAACCCGCACCGGCCGCACCCGGCATTCCTCATCTCGTCGCCCAGCGCCTGCACGTGGCGCCGCCGGCCTACACCGGCATCGCCGCCCATGCGGAACCGACACTCGATGCGAAGGCGCCGGTCGGCTCGCGACTGACCTGGACCTTGCGCTTCGAGCCGCAGCCGACCGCGGCGACGCTGGTCTTCCACGACGGGCAACGGACCGCACTGACGCGCGACGGCGACACGTGGCGCGCGACGCATCTGCTGGCGAAGTCGACGCTGTACCGCGTGGTCGCTGCCGGCACGGACGGCCAGCCGCCGACGAAGCTGCGCCGGCTGGATGCCATCCCCGACCGCACGCCGGAGGTGAAGGTGCTGGCACCGGACCGCGGCCTCAGCCTGGTGACGGTCGGGCAGGCGCGATGGCCGCTCGCCTTCGAGGCCCGCGACGACTACGGCATCGCCCCGACCGCCACGCTGAAACTGACGCTGGCGCAGGGCAGCGGCGAGAACATCGCGTTCAAGGAACAGGTAATGACACTGCGCGGCAGCGGTCCGGCGACGGCGCGCCGCTTCAGCGCCTCGCTCGACCTGAAGGCGCTGGGCATGGCCGTCGGCGACGACCTGATCGCGCAGCTCACCGTGCAGGACACGCGCTCGCCGTCGCCGCAGCGCGCGCAGAGTCCCGGTCTGATCCTGCGCTGGCCGGCGGACCTGGGCCAGGAAAGCACCGGCCTGGAAGGGCTGGTGAAGAAGGTGATGCCGGCGTACTTCCGCAGCCAGCGCCAGATCATCATCGACGCCGAAGCGCTGCAGAAGCAGAAGCGCAGCCTGGCGGCCGACACCTTCGTCACCCGTTCCGACGCGATCGGCGTGGACCAGCGCATCCTGCGCCTGCGCTACGGCCAGTTCCTCGGCGAGGAAGCCGAAGGCGAGCCGCAACCGCCGCCGACCAACGACGCCGAGGACGGACACACCGACGACGATGGTCACGACCACACCGGCGACACCGCGCACGCCGAGGACGGACACGACCACGGCGGAGCGACCAGCGCGACCGGCGCCAGCTTCGGCCGCGAAGCCGACGTGCTGGAAGCCTACGGCCACACGCATGACCATGCCGAAGCGGCGACGCTGCTCGATCCGGAGACGCGCGCGACGTTGAAGAAGGCGCTGGACCAGATGTGGCAGTCGGAGCTGCACCTGCGCCAGGGTCATCCGGACCGCGCGCTGCCGTTCGCGTACAAGGCGCTGGAGTACATCAAGCAGGTGCAGCAGGCCACGCGCATCTACCTGGCGCGGGTGGGGCCGGAACTGCCGCCGATCGACGAGACGCGCCGGCTCGGCGGCGACCGCACCGGCATCGCGCCGCGTCCGCTGGGCGCGTTGGCGCGCGCGCAGGACGATGAGGCGCCGGCACCGGCGCGTGCCTGGTACGCGCTGGCGAGCGACGGCGTGCCGGCCGACGTGGCGGAACTCGATGCGCTGCAGGCCTGGCTGCGCGGCAACGAAGCGCGCGTGCCGGATGCGCTGGACCTGTTCGCCGCCATCGACGAAGTGCGCGGCGATCCGGCGTGCGCGCCGTGTCGCCAGCGCCTGCGCGCGCTGCTGTGGTCGGCCTCTGCGCAGCCGCCGGCGCAGGTACCGCGTCGCGGCGCGGCGGATGAGGCGGGTCGGCGCTACCTGGACGCATTGCGGCAGGAGCCTGCGCGATGAACCTGGCCGCGTCGTTGGCCGTGCTGCTGGCGCTCGCCGTGGCGATGGCGTGGCTGCGCCTCGCGTTGTGGCGTCGCAGGACACCGCATGACCGCAGGGGTTCGCCGACGCGCTTCGTCTTGTTGTGCGCGCTGCAACCGGTGGTCGCGGTGCTGCTCTATCTCACCCTCCTGCCGCCGCGCCAGACCGCGACCACCGGCACGCTGGTGGTGATGACCGCGCAGGCGGACCGCGTAGCGCTGCCCGCGACGCTGCAAGGCCAACCGCGCGTCGCGTTGCCGGAAGCACCGGCCGGCATCGATGCCGAACGCGTGCCGGATCTCGGGACCGCATTGCGCCGTCATCCGGACGTCCATGCGCTGCACATCGTCGGCGCCGGCCTGGAAGCGCGTGACCGCGACGCCGTCGGCGATCACGCACTCGCATTCTCCGCATCGGCGCTGCCGCGCGGCATCGTGCAGCTTTCTCCCATCGCCCCCGTGGCGACGGGCGCCCCCTTCCCCGTCAGCGGCCGCGTGCATGGCGTCCCGCAGGCGACGGTGGTCCTGCGTGATCCGGCAGGCCAGCGCATCGATGCGACGACGGTCGATGCGCAGGGCGGTTTCCGCCTCGACGGACTGGGCCGTCTGCCCGGGCCGGCGTCGTTCCGCGTCGAAGTGCTGGATGCGCAGCGGTCGGTGGTCGATGCCGCCACCGTGCCGGTGTGGACGCAGCCCGCGCCGGCGCCCCGGGTCTGGGCCCTGGCCGGCGCGCCGAATGCGGAATGGAAGTACCTGCGCCGCTGGGCCGCTGACGCGGGGATGCCGCTGCATCTGCAGATCAGCCTGGGCGGCGGCCTGCAGCTGGGCGACGCGCCGCTGCCGATGACGGCCGACACGCTGCGCCGCTTCGACCTGGTGCTGCTGGATGCGCGCAGCGCCGCCGCGCTCGGCGACGGACAACGCGCAGCCCTCGTGGCGGCGGTCCGTGACGGCCTCGGTGTGCTGGTGCGCACCGATGGCGCGCTGGCACCGGGCGTGCAGCGCATGCTCGGCCTGGCGCTCGCCGGCAGCGACGAAGCCGAGCTCCAGCTACCGCGTCCCGCACCCGACGACGATGCCTGGCGCGCGCGCCGCGGCGCCGGCACGGCGGACGCACCGGTCGATGCGGAGGCGGTTCCGGCCGGCCTGCCGACACTGACGCGGCGAGCGCTGCGCACGGCGTCGCCGGACGCGATCCCGCTGCTGCGCGCGGCCGACGGCACGGCCATCGCGTGGTGGCGGGCAGAGGGACGCGGGCGGATCGGCGCGTGGACGCCGACCGACACCTACGCGCTGGTGCTGGCCGGCCATGGCGATACGCATGCCGCGCTGTGGGCGCAGGCGCTGGGCACGCTCGCGCGGACGGGCACGGAGAGGGCGCTGGCGACGCCGGACGACGCACGCGTGTCGCAACGCGTGGCGCTGTGCGGCCTCGCCGACGACGCCCAGGTCACCGCGCCGGACGGCACCGTCACCCGCGTGCAGCGCGATGCCGCCACCGGCGCCGCCCGCTGCGGCGGCTTCTGGCCGCGCACGGCGGGATGGCACCGGCTGGCAACGGGCACGACGACGGCGCCGTTCTTCGTCCGCGCGACGGACGATGCACCGCACCTGCACGCGACCGTGGTGCGCGAACAGACCCGGCGGCTGGCATCGCGATCTCCCACCGCCGCCGCGTCCGCAACGGAAGGCACCCGCGGGCCGGCGTGGCCGTGGTTCCTCGGCTGGCTGTTCGCCGCCGCCCTGCTCTGGTGGCTGGAGCGACGGCGGCCCGTGGCGACCTGAGCAGACCCGGGTTTCCGGCCCGTTCGTGGTGAGCCCGTCGAACCACAGGCCTTGCGATGCCGAGGCAGACCAGGGCAGCCCCGTTGTTCCGCGAAGCATGTGGCTCGACAGGCTCACCACGAGCGGCATCGAGGCGGCCGCGCCTGATCGACGGAACCTGCCGCACCCTGCTTAACGACTAGCGAATGTCCGGTGCGTAATCTCTCCTTCAGACCCATCCTCCGGAGCTCCGCATGATCCGAACGGCGATCCCCGCCCTGCTGCTGACCCTGTCGCTGGCCGCGTGCACCGCACCCGATGCCGACGAACAGACCGCCGCCGCCGAGCAGTCCCAGGCCGCCGCCAGCGAAGCCGCGACACCCGCGCCCGCACAACCGGCACCCACGGAACTCGCCGGCACCTGCGACGACACCCAGGCGCAGTGGATCATCGGCAAGACGCCGACCGACCAGGAGATCGAACAGGCCAAGACCGACAGCAAGTCCGAGGCCGTGCGCGCCCTCAAGCCGGGCGATGCCGCGACGATGGACTTCAATCCGAACCGCCTGAACATCATCCTCGATGACAAGGGCGCCGCGACCTCGGTCAACTGCGGCTGACCTCGCCCGCGTTGCCGGGCAGCCCTGCGCCGTCCGTCTTGCACGGACGGCGTTTTCCTTACTCTGGCCGCGCCTTACCTGGCAAAGCCGGGTTCTTCCCTGCGGCGCGATTCGTCAACGGAGCCAGCGCCGGGCGCATCGTGCGATGGCGCGATTCCTTGCTGCGCGAGCAGGCGCTACTGCCCGTTCTTCAGCCACGCATGCGCATCGGGCGAAGCATGCAGGCGCTCCATCGCAGCCCGGCAGGCGTCCGCATCACCCCTCGATGCCGCGTCGAGCATGCGTGTCAGCGCCTCGCGGCCGGCTCCGCTGAACAGCGTAGGGCCGGTCGCCGGGAACGTGGCCCCATGCGGCGGTGCTTCGCGGCTTGCCAGCGGCGGCTCGGGAGGCAAGGCACGCTCGCCGAAGATGGGCAGCGGCTGCCGCTCGCCCTGCTCCTGCCGACGCACCGCTTCCTCGAACACGCCCACGATGCGGCTCATGTCGTGGCGGTCCAGCGCATCCACGCCGTGCTGGCTGCCATGCGCGACCGGTCCCACCAGGTTGCCCAACCTCCCAAGCCCGCTCGCCTTGATCGCCTGGCCGGCCAGCGGTGTCTCGCTCAGACCACCTCCGACCAAGCCGGCGACATAGCGCGCGTGCGATCCGAAACCTTCTCGCCCCTCCAGGCTGGATATCGACTGCGATGCACCGATATGCGGCCCGGTCTGGTGCGAGACCACGCTGTTGTTGACCTTGTAGTTGAGGAAGCCGCCATCGAACGCATCCGCCCGGAAGTCCGGTGCCTGCACGGGTGTCATCCGGTGCTCGCCAAGCCACTGCCGATACCCGTCCGACGCCACGATGTTCGCGGCCCCGGGTGCGTCGAAGGTGCGTCCACCCCAGCCGAAGGTATGGCTGAGCACCTGCGCATGCGCACCGCCTGCCGAGTGGCCGGTCACCTCGATCCGGTAGTCATGGCGGCCGTAGGTGTCGTGCACGCGCTTGGCAAAGTCGAGCGCCTGCCGGAACTGCGGGTCCCACGCATCGCCGGGCAGCAACGCCTCCTGCACCCGGGCCATCTGCGCCCGTGTGCGGTCGGTGGCCGGCGCAGGCGCGCCCATCAGATCGAGCAGTTCGCCATCGCGCGCCACCGCGATGTTCGGACCCTTCCAGTCCAGCGGATCGTCGCTCCCGCGGACGGCGATGACGATGCGCTTCTCGGCTTGGTTGGCGAAGGCGTGGATGACGAGGCCGGTTCTGGCGTGGTCGTCGTACGACACGCGCTCCCACATTGCTTCTCCGAGATCTTCCGCGAAAAGGTGTGGCCAATCTGGATTGACCTGCGGGTTTCGGTTGTGGATCTCGTTCTGATCCAGATAGCTGACTCGACTGAAGCGGGCCAGCTGGAGCTCTTTCTCGTGATCCACGCCACGTGACCATTCGGCGGGCGGATCCGGAATCGTGTGTTCGCTCATTCTCGACGTCCCTGTTGGTGTATCGCGGTCTAGTCTTGGCGTTCGTCATGATCCAGGTCGTACAGCTCGATCCGGACACGGCGGGTACTGTTCTGGAGCAGATGCGTGGTCTTGTACTCGGGAAACTCGTTGCAGATGAACACCGTGCCTCGGGCTGGGAGCGGTGGTGGCTTGACACGCTTGCACCGTACTTCTACGGGAATGGTGTCGTCGGAATTGGAAAGACGCCTGCTGCGTTCCTCCGAGCACCGTGGATTGCCAGGCTGGCAGCGCGGCGCGTTCTCATCCCGGCCACGAGCATCGCCGACCACCAGTCGCATGCCCTCCACGAACGTGTCGCCCTCGCGGGCATCCGTCGGCTCCACCATGATCATCGCGTTGCCCCGGATGTTCCATGCACACCGCCCCGACAGGTAGCGGTCCACCACCAGATCGGCTTCCCACGTATCTCCCCTGCGGACCGGGTAGATGTCATAGGCGAACGTCTTCGCGCCTCCGCCTTCCCAGAACCCCGCATGGTTCCAGCAATCGCCTTCGCGGTTGGTGGAGGCGAAGGCGACGCGGAAGCGGAAGTCGAGCGTCTCCGGCGCGCGGCCATGCAGTCGGACGACGTGCATCGGGTTCGGGTTCAACGGTGGATCGGATTGCTCCACCTTCGAGGGCGTGACGATGCGGCCCACGGGCCCTGGCGTCTGGCAGGCCGCCAGCAGTGGCAGCATGAGCAGGGCCAGCGTCGCCGTCCCGACGGTGCCGAGCAAGTGCGCAATGCGTCCGGACATGGTCCAACCTCCGTGTCAGATATCCGCCGGGCATACCGGCCGGTGACCTTATTACCGCATCGGCCCGCCATTTGCGTGAACACGCGGGCCGGCCGCCCGTTCTTCCATTCCGCCGGTCCATCGCATGGCGAAATTGGCCGCTTGATCTGCCATCGCTGACACGTGCGTGGTGCCCGTCCACATCGCGAGTAAAACGCAACGAAACGGCCAGAAAAAAGTTGCTCTTGCAACCAACGCAGTGGCTACTAATAGGTGTTGTTGCGGCATCGCAACAACTGTGATTTAGTCGGGTTTCCGGTGACATTTCGAAGTGCCGCTGCGTGGGCAGGGCACGGTGTCGCCGTCACTCCGGTTTGAGGCGACACATGGCCCCTCGCAATCGCCAAGGCGGCTTTGAACAGGGTCTCTACGACCCGAACGACGAGCGCGATGCCTGTGGCTTCGGCATGATCGCGCAACTCGACGACCAGCCTTCGCGTGCGCTGGTCGATACGGCCATCGCCGCGCTGTCGCGCATGACCCATCGCGGTGGCGTGGCCGCCGACGGTCTCACCGGTGACGGCTGCGGCCTGCTGATCCGCAAACCCGACGCCTTCCTGCGTGCGCTCGCCGGCGAGGCGAACATCGCCGTCGGCGCGCGCTTCGCATCCGGCCTGGTGTTCCTGCCGCACGACGAGGCGCGCGCGGCGCAGTGCCGCGCCACGCTGGAAGCCGAACTGTTCCGCACCGGCGTCGCGGTGAAGGGCTGGCGCGTGCCGCCGACCAACGACGCGGTGTGCGGCCAGCTCGCCAAGGACACCCTGCCGCGCATCGAGCAGCTTTTCGTCGAAGCCGACGAAGGCCAGAAGGACGAAGCCTTCGCACTGGCGCTGTTCCTCGCGCGCCGCCGCGCCGAACAGCAGCTGCGCACCACCGAACCGGATTTCTACGTGGTCACGCTGTCGCCGCATGCGATCGGCTACAAGGGCATGGTGCTGCCGGACAAGCTGGCGACGTTCTATCCCGATCTGCAGCGCGCGGAACTGTCCAGCAGCGCCGTGGTGTTCCACCAGCGCTTCTCCACCAACACGCTGCCACGCTGGCCGCTGGCGCATCCGTTCCGCCTGCTGGCGCACAACGGCGAGATCAATACCATCGAGGGCAACCGCCGCTGGGCGCAGGCGCGCAGCAAGGTGTGGAAGACGCCGTGGTTCGACATCGGCGAATTCGACCCGGTCATCTCGATGCACGGGTCCGATTCGCAGAGCCTGGACAACATGCTGGAACTGCTGGTCGCCGGCGGCATGGAGCTGATCCAGGCGCTGCGCATCCTGGTGCCGCCGGCCACGCAGTCGCTGGAGTTCAAGGACGCCGACCTGGCCGCGTTCTACGAGTTCTACGGCCTGAACACCGAACCGTGGGACGGTCCCGCCGGCATCGTCTCGATGGACGCGCGCTACGCCGCGTGCACGCTGGACCGCAACGGCCTGCGCCCCGCGCGCTGGATGCTGACCAGCGACCGCCACTTCATCGTCGCCAGCGAGGCCGGCGTGTGGGAAGTGCCGGCCGAACGCGTCACCCGCAAGGGCAAGCTGGGGCCGGGCGAGATGATGGCCATCGACCTGCGCCGCGGCGACCTGCTCGACAGCGAAGCGGTGGACCGCATCAACCGCGGCCGCGCCCCGTACAAGCAGTGGCTGCACCAGGGCGTGACCTACCTGCAGACCGAACTGATCGATCCGTCGCTGGTCGAGGAACCGTTCGACGAGAAGACGCTGCGCAGTTACCACAAGCTGTTCCAGCTGACCTCGGAGGAAGTCGAGGGCGTGCTGCGCCCGCTGGCGGAAACCGAGCAGGAAGCCACCGGCTCGATGGGCGACGACACGCCGATGGCCGTGCTGAGCCGGCAGACGCGGCCGCTGTACGACTACTTCCGCCAGGCGTTCGCGCAGGTCACCAACCCGCCGATCGATCCGCTGCGCGAAGACTGCGTGATGTCGCTAACCACGCAGCTGGGACGCGAGACCAACATCTTCCACGCCGGCGCGGAGACGGTGAACCACGTCATCCTCAATTCGCCGGTGCTGAGCCAGCGCAAGCTGCGGCAGTTGCTGAAGATGCCGCAGTACGTCGAGAAGAATCGCCTGATCGACCTGTCGTACGCGCCCGACGAAGGCCTCAAGGCCGGCCTGGAGCGGATATGCCGCGAAGCCGAGCAGGCCGCGCGCGATGGCGACGTCATGCTGCTGTTATCGGACCGCTACCCGCAGCCGGGCCGGCCGATGGCGCATGCGCTGCTGGCTACGGGCGCGGTGCACCACCACCTCTGCCGCGTGGGTCTGCGCTGCGACGTCAACCTGATCGTCGAGACCGGCACCGCGCGCGATCCGCACCACATGGCCTGCCTGATCGGCGTGGGCGCCACCGCGGTGTATCCGTACCTGGCCTACCAGACGCTGTTCGACCTGGGCCGGCGCGGCATCCTGCAGATCAAGAAGGGTGGCGAGCAGACGCAGATCGGCCGCAGCTACCGCAAGGGCATCTACAAGGGCCTGTCGAAGATCATCTCGAAGATGGGCATCTGCACCATCAGCAGCTACCGCGGTGCGCAGCTGTTCGAGATCGTCGGCCTGGATCCGGACGTGGTGGACCTGTGCTTCGCCGAAACGCCTGCGCGCATCGGCGGTGTCGGCTTCGAGCGGCTCGACCTGGAAGCACGCCAGCTCGACGCGCGCGCGTGGAACGACCGCGAATCGCCGGAGGTCGGCGGCCTGCTGAAGTACGTGCACGGCGGCGAGTACCACATGTACAACCCGGACGTGGTGATGACGCTGCAGCGCGCGACGCGCACCGGCGACGCCCGCGACTGGCAGGCCTATGCGGACGCCGTGAACTCGCGCCCGCCGTCGGCGCTGCGCGATCTGCTGCAGCTGAAGAAGGCCGAGGTGCCGACGCCGATCGACGAGGTGGCCGACGCCACCGACCTGCTGCGCCGCTTCGATACCGCGGCGATCTCGCTCGGCGCGCTGTCGCCCGAAGCGCACGAGGCGCTCGCCATCGCGATGAACCGCCTTGGTGGACGCAGCAACTCCGGTGAGGGCGGCGAGGACCCCGCACGCTACGGCACCGAGAAGCGCAGCAAGATCAAGCAGGTCGCGTCCGGCCGCTTCGGCGTGACCCCGGAATACCTGGTCAATGCCGAGGTGCTGCAGATCAAGGTCGCGCAGGGCGCCAAGCCCGGCGAAGGCGGCCAGCTTCCCGGCCACAAGGTCAACGAGCTGATCGCGCGCCTGCGCTATGCCAAGCCCGGCATCGGCCTGATCTCGCCGCCGCCGCACCACGACATCTATTCGATCGAAGACCTCGCCCAGCTGATCTACGACCTCAAGCAGGTCAACCCGAACGCGCTGGTCTCGGTGAAGCTGGTCAGCCATGCGGGCGTGGGCACCATCGCCGCCGGCGTGGTGAAGGCGGGCGCCGATCTGATCACCATTTCCGGCCACGACGGCGGCACCGGCGCCAGCCCGGTCAGTTCGATCCGCTACGCCGGCGTGCCGTGGGAACTCGGCGTGGCCGAAGCGCATCACGCGCTGGTCGTGAACCAGCTGCGCGACCGCACCGTGCTGCAGACCGACGGCGGCCTGAAGACCGGCCTGGACGTGGTCAAGGCCGCCCTGCTCGGCGCGGACAGCTTCGGCTTCGGCACCGGCCCGATGATCGTGCTCGGCTGCAAGTACCTGCGCATCTGCCACCTCAACAACTGCGCGACCGGCGTGGCCACGCAGGACGAGCGCCTGCGCACGCAATACTTCACCGGCCTGCCCGAGCGCGTGGAGAACTTCTTCCGCCTGTTGTCCGAGGAAGTGCGGCAGTGGCTGTCGTACCTGGGCGCGCGATCGCTGGACGAGATCGTCGGCCGCACCGACCTGCTGCAGCAGATCGACGTATCGCCGCGCGAAGGCGTCAACATCGACCTGTCGCGCCTGCTGAAGGGCGCGAAGGTCGACAGCGGCGGCTGCGCGGCGCAGCGCCTGTACGAATCGCCGGACAGCCTGGCCACGCAGCTCGACGGTCTGCTCGCCGAGCCGATCCGCAAGAAGACCGGTGGCGACCATCGCTTCCTGATCCACAACACCGACCGCAGCATCGGCACCCGCCTGTCCGGCGCCATCGCGCGCCAGCACGGCAACCAGGGCATGGCCGATGCGCCGCTCAACCTGCGCTTCCGCGGCGCCGCCGGGCAGAGCTTCGGCGCGTTCAACGCCGGCGGCCTGCAGATGGAGCTGGAAGGCGAAGCCAACGACTACGTGGGCAAGGGCATGGCCGGCGGCCGGCTGGTGGTGCGTCCGCCGCGCGGCGCGCGCTTCGAGGCCCGCAACACGCCGATCATCGGCAACACCTGCCTGTACGGCGCGACCGGCGGCGAACTGTTCGCGGCGGGACGTGCGGGCGAGCGCTTCGGCGTGCGCAACTCGGGCGCGCTGGCGGTGATCGAAGGCGCCGGCGACCACTGCTGCGAGTACATGACCGACGGCATCGTGCTGGTGCTGGGCAAGGTGGGCCTGAACTTCGGCGCCGGCTTCACCGGTGGCCTCGCCTACGTGCTCGACCTGGACCGCGATTTCGTCGACCGCTACAACCACGAACTGATCGACATCCACCGCATCAGCCCGGAAGGCTTCGAGAGCCATCGCCAGCACCTGCACACGCTGATCAGCCGCCATCGCGAACTGACCGGCAGCATCTGGGCACAGCAGATCCTCGACGAGTTCCGCGACTACGTGGGCAAGTTCTGGCTGGTGAAGCCGAAGGCGGCGAGCATCGATTCGCTCAACGAGACCCTGAGGCGGGCGGCATGAGTGCGCTCGGCCTTTCTCCTCCCCCCTCGCGGGGGAGGATGCCCGCAGGGCAGGAGAGGGGGCGCGAGCGCAGCGACGCGTGCCGTTGCTTCCGTGCACTCGATGCGATGGCGTGGCGCTTCGCCGCAACCGGCTCCGGCTCACCTTCTCCCGGCCTTCGGCCACCCTCTCCCATCAAGGGAGAGGGGAATCAGGTACTGTCCTCATGAGCAAGAAGCAGGTATTCCAGTTCCTCGACCTGCCGCGGACGATGCCGCAGCGCATTCCGCTGGAACTGCGCACGTCCGGCGACTGGGGCGAGCTGTACGGCAGGTTCGGTAAGGAGGAGGCGCAGTACCAGGCCGGCCGTTGCCTGGACTGCGGCAATCCCTACTGCAGCTGGAAGTGCCCGGTGCACAACGCCATCCCGCAGTGGCTGCAGCTGCTGCAGGAGAACCGCATCGAGGAAGCGGCGGAACTGTGCCATTCCACCAATCCGCTGCCGGAAGTCTGCGGACGTGTCTGCCCGCAGGACCGCCTGTGCGAAGGCAGCTGCACGCTGGAGGAATTCGGCGCGGTCACCATCGGTGCGGCGGAGAAGTACATCGTCGACACCGCGCTGGCCAACGGCTGGCGGCCGGACCTGCGCGACGTGCAGCCGACCGGCAAGCGCGTGGCGGTGATCGGCGCGGGGCCTGCGGGCCTGGGGTGCGCGGACCGTCTGGCGCGCGCCGGCATCCAGGCGGTGGTCTACGACCGCTATGAACAGATCGGCGGCCTGCTGCAGTTCGGCATTCCCAGCTTCAAGCTCGACAAGCGCGTCATCGCCACGCGCCGCGAGGTACTGGAAGGCATGGGCGTGGAGTTCCGCCTGGGCGTGGACGTCGGTCGCGATGTCGCCCTGTCGCAGTTGCTGGACGACTACGACGCTGTTTTCCTCGGCACCGGCGCCTACCGCTACACCGATGGCGGCCTGCCCGGACAGGACCTGGACGGCGTGCTGCCGGCCCTGCCCTTCCTGGTGCAGAACGGCCGCATCGTCGGCGGCAGCGATCCATGGGGCCGCCCGATCGCCGGCTGGGAAGACAAGCTGGCGCTGCCCGACCTGCATGGCAAGCGCGTGGTGGTGCTGGGCGGCGGCGATACCGGCATGGACTGCGTGCGCAGCGCCATCCGGCTTGGCGCGGCGAAGGTCACCTGCGCCTATCGCCGCGACGAGGCCAACATGCCCGGGTCCGCGCGCGAGGTGGCGAATGCGCGCGAGGAAGGCGTGCGCTTCCTGTTCAACCGCCAGCCGCTGGCCATCGTCGCCGGCGAGGATGGACGCGTGGCCGGCGTGCAGGTGGTGGAAACGACGCTCGGCGAACCGGACGAGCGCGGTCGCCGGAGTGCGGTGCCCATCGACGGCAGCGAATCGGTGCTGGACGCGGACGTGGTGATCATCGCTTTCGGGTTCTCGCCCAGCGTGCCCGCGTGGCTGGCCGAGCTGGGCGTGGAAGGCACGCCGAACGGCCGCATCGTGGTCGGCGGCGGCGACCGCCTGGCGTTCCAGACCACGCATCCGAAGCTGTTCGCCGGTGGCGATGCGGTGCGTGGTGCGGATCTGGTGGTCACGGCGGTCGCCGAGGGACGCGATGCCGCGGGCAGCATTGCGACGTTGCTGCTGACGTAGGGTGGGCTCCGGCCCACCGTGTCGCGGCGTCGCGGACCGTCCCGACACGCTTCGTGGCAACGACGGCGGGCCAAGGCCCGCCCTACGCTAGACTCGCGGCTCTTCCTCTCTTCTCGATCGACATGCGCCTGGGCCTGGCCGCCAACCGCCTGCACCACCACACCGAGGATGCCGCGCTGTTCCGCTGGCTGCGTGCCAGCGAACCCGGTATCCGCGAGCTGGGCCTGGGACTGCACGTGGTAGGCCGCACGCACGATGCGATCGCCGCCGCCGGCATGCTGCGCGGCTACGAGGGCCTGAAGCGCTATCCGTACGGCCGCGATGGCGGCCTGATGAAGCTGGTGGCGGAAGTCGTCGGCCTGGAAGGCGCGGAACGCAGCCTCGACGGTGCGATCTACCTGATCGATCCGGTCGATCCCTCCTCGATCTTCCCCGAAGCGACTGCGCTGAAGCGCCAGTGCGTGATCCACGGCAAGCCGTTCCTGTCGACGGTGGCCTCGGCGCGCGACTGGATCGAGATGGAACGCATCCATGCCGGCTTCGCGCCGGACCGCGGTGCGGACCGGTTCCATGCGCTGGAATCACAGACATTGGCCCTGATCGCGCACGACGCCATGAAGCCGCAGATGCTGGCGTTCGCCGATGCGCACTTCGATGTGCTCTCCCGCTTCGCGCACCGCATGGCCACCGGCACCACCGGCCAGCGTCTCAACGAACTGGCCTGGAGCCGGGGCTGGCCGCAGGACACGCCGTGGGTGGAGCGCTTCCAGAGCGGCCCGCTCGGCGGCGACGCGCAGATCGCCGACCGCGTGCTGGAGCATCGATGCCAGCGGGTGATCTTCTTCGAGGACCCGCACGTCGCGCGCCAGCACGAAGCCGACATCCAGCTGCTGGAGCGCGCGGTGACCACGGTCACCGACGACGCGGTGTGCACCACCTCGCTGGCGGTGGCGAAGCGTTGGTGCGAGGCGGTGACGAAGCGTGCGCTTCTTGTAGGAGCGACGTGAGTCGCGACCGCGCACCCTCATCTCCTGTAGCGCCATCGGGAAACCGGTGACAAGGTGAATCCATTCTCGCGGTCGCGACTCACGTCGCTCCTACAGGAACGGCAGAACGCATGAACACCCCACCCCGCCACCTGCTGAAAGACCTCTCCCTCTCCGCCATCGCGGCCGGCTTTGTCACCGTGCTGGTCGGCTTCGCCAGTTCGGCGGTGATCGTGTTCCAGGCCGCGCAGTCGCTGGGCGCATCGCCGGCGGAGATCAGCTCGTGGATGTGGGCGCTCGGGCTGGGCATGGGCCTGACCTGCATCGCGCTGTCGCTGCGCTACCGCATGCCGGTGGTGACGGCGTGGTCCACGCCTGGCGCCGCCATGCTGATCAGCAGCGCCGCCGGCTTGCCGCTGTCCGATGCGATCGGTGCGTTCCTGCTGTCGGCGCTGCTGATAGCGGTCTGCGGCTTTTCCGGCTTCTTCGAGCGGATGATCAGCCGCATCCCGGTGTCGCTGGCGTCGGGCATGCTGGCGGGCGTGCTGCTGCGTTTCGGCATCGATGCTTTCGCGGCGATGAAGACACAGCTGGGCATGGTGCTGACGATGTTCGCCGTCTACCTGCTCGCGCGTCGCCTGCTGCCGCGCTACGCGGTGATCCTGACGCTGCTGGTGGGCATCGCGTTCGCCGCCGGCCTCGGACTTCTGCACGTGGACGGGCTGTCGCTGCAGCTGGCGACGCCGATCTTCACCGCGCCGACGTTCTCGTTCGCCGCCGTCGTCGGCATCGCATTGCCGCTCTTCATCGTGACGATGGCCTCGCAGAACGTGCCGGGCGTGGCGGTGATCCGTGCGTCGGGGTATCCGATCCCGATCTCGCCGGTCGTCGGCTGGATCGGCGTCGCCAACCTGCTGCTCGCGCCGTTCGGTGCGTTCGCGCTGAACCTCGCCGCGATCACCGCCGCCATCTGCATGGGCCGGGAAGCGCATGAGGATGCGTCGCGCCGCTACGTCGCCGCCATCGCCGCCGGCGTGTTCTATGTGGTGGTCGGCCTGTTCGGTGCGACGGTGGCGGCGCTGTTCGCCGCGTTCCCGAAGGAACTGATCCTGGCCATCGCCGGCATCGCCCTGCTCGGCACGATCGGCAACAGTCTCGCGGCGGCGCTGCGCGAAGAGGGCGATCGCGAGCCGGCGTTGGTGACGTTCCTGGTGACGGCGTCCGGGCTGTCACTGGCGGGTATCGGTGCGGCGTTCTGGGGTCTGGTCGCCGGCGTGGTCACGCTGTTGGTGCTGCGGCGTCGCTGAGCCGCGTTTGCGTTCGGCTCATGCAGGTGAAAGCGGCGTGGAGCATTCAGTTCCAGCGGACCGGATTCACCGGCGGCTGATGCGGAGAGGGGCACGATCTGCGCTCCATCCTTGCAGGAGATTCCCATGCAGACCATCCGCCTTCGCCATCGCCTGTTGACCCTGGCCACGCTCGCCGCCCTGTCGGGCGCCGCGTTCGCCCAGGCGCCCGCGCCCACCGCCGGCAAGGACGCGTTGAAGGAACCGCAGGTGCGCGCGCTGCTGACGGAGAAGGGGTATACCAACATCGACGACCTCGATTTCGAGGACGGTATGTGGGAGACCGACGCCACCAGCGCCAACGGCGACCGTGTGGATGTGCGCATCAATCCCGCCAGCGGTGACGTCATCGCCGAGAAGCTGGTGTCCAGCCTGAGCGAGAACGACGTCAAGGCCAAGCTGGCCGCCGCCGGTTACTCCAAGATCCACGACGTCGATTTCGATGACGGCGTGTGGAAGGCCGAGGCCGAACGCGCCGATGGCAACGATGTGGAGATCCACCTGGCCGCCAACACCGGCGAGATCATCCACGTCGAGAACGATTGATCCCGCTCGCCTGCCGCACGACGTAGAAGGCCGCCCATCGGGCGGCCTTCTACGTTCTGCACGGATCCGTCAGCGTGGCGAAACGGCGGGCGGCCTCGCGAACCGCCATCCCACCAGCATGCCGGCCAGCAGCAGGAGAGCGGCGAGGAACCACGGCGCGCCGGGCAGGTGCGCGGGCGCATCCCTTCCGATGAACACGGCGAACGTGCCGGCGAACAGCAACGGCCCGATGATGCCCGCCAGGCTCGCAAGCCCCATCAGCGCACCCTGCATGCGACCCTGTTCGCGCTCGTCGACTTCGCGGGTGATCAGCGCCTGCGTGGCCGGCGTGGCCAGCGCCCACAGCGCGCTGATCGGCAGTCCGACCAGGAACGCCGCACCCACCGGTGCCCAGCCGTAGACCACGAAACCGAGCGCACCGCAGGCCAACCCGAGCAGCAGGGTGCGACGCTCGCCGAGCGCCCTGACCACGCGTCCGACCAGCAGCGCATTGACGATCACGCTCAGCACGCCCACCGCCGCCAGTACCCAGCCCACTTCCTTCGGCCCCCACTGGAAGCGGTAGCCCGCGAACAGCACGAACACGCTGGGGTAGACGAAATGCGCCAGGTTGGCGATGAACACCACCACGACCAGCCCCAGCACCTGCGGGTAGCGTTTCAGCAACACCAGCGAACCGAACGGATTGGCGTGCTTCCAGTCGATGCGGCGGCTCCGCTTCTCCGGTGCCAGCGATTCCGGCAGCACGAACCAGCCGTAGAGGAAGTTGAGCAGGGCCAGCGCGGCCGAGAACCAGAACGGCAGCCGCAGATCGATCTCGCCCAGCGCGCCGCCGATCAATGGCCCGATCACGAAGCCCACGCCGAACGCCGCGCCGATCATGCCGAACGCCTGCGCGCGCTTCTCCGGTGGCGTGACGTCGGCGATGTACGCATTGGCCGTGGTGAAGCTGGCCGAAAACATGCCAGAGAACACCCGCGCGAGCAGCAGCAGCGGCAGCGTACCGGCCACCGCCATCAGCACGAAGTCCGCGCCCAGGCCCAGGCAGGAGAACAGGATCACCGGCCTGCGCCCGTAGCGGTCCGACAGTGCGCCCTGGACCGGCGAGCTGATGAACTGGATGGCATAGAAGACCGTGCCGAACACGCCCACCCACAGCGCCGCGCGGGCCGCATCGCCGCCGGTGAACTGCTTCACCAGGTCCGGCAGCACCGGAATGATCACGCCGAACGACAGGATGTCGATCAGCACCGTAATGAAGATGAAGATCAGGGCGGCACGACGGCCGGCGTGGGCAGGAGCTTCGGCGTTCACGGACGGCACCGTCGGAAGGTGCGCAAGTGTAGGGCATGCCAACCGCGGTGGTGGAGTCTCGTTGTGGGAGCGACGTCAGTCGCGATCGCAGACCATGGCGGTCCATGATGTTCGATGTTCGCGGTCTGGACGCACTTCCGCACCCTTGGCACCGTGTACGGTGGTACGCGTGCGATCGCGACTCACGTCGCTCCCACAGGTCGGTTCTACAGGACGGCCGCCGAGATCACGTGGCTCAGCCGGTGGCGCTGCCCCGGTTCCAGTTCGATGGCGTCGTTGCCCGCATTGGCCGCTTCCAGGCAGACGAAGCTGCGCCAGCCATCGTCCGGCATGTCGGCAATGGCACGTGCGCCGGCGTCGCCCGGGTTCCACACCACCAGCGAGCGGCTGCCGAAGGTATCCAGCCGGATACGGCGGCCCCCGGCGGGATCGAGCAGGTCGAAGCGGTGCCCGGTGCAGGCATAGAGTCGGTCGCTGCGGCCGGGATCGCGCGGCTCGTGCAGCGACCAGTCGCCCATCTGCACATGCGTGGCCCCGTCGTACTTGTCGTCGTAACGCAGGCCATCGAGTCCGGTGACCGTCGCCTGCATCGCATCGGCCACCCGAACGTAGGTATGCAGCGCCTGCGTCAGCCGATACGGCGCATCGCCGCGATGCAGGGTGTCGATGCTCTGCCGCAGCTCGCGCCCGATATGCACCGACATCTGCAGTTCCAGCGGCACGCCGTCGCGCAGCGGCAGCGCGAGCTTCAGCACGACGGCGCCGTCGGCCTCGCGCTTCACCTCGGTCAGCGACCAGTGCGAGATGCGCGCATGGCCGTGCTGGATCGCATCGTCCGGCTGTCCCTGCCTGCCGAAGTACGGCCAGCAGACCGGCACGCCGCCGCGGATCGCCTTCGGTGGCAACGCGGTCGTCGGCGACAGCCACAGCAGGTCGTCGAAGCCGGTCGGTACGAACGACAGCACCTGCGCGCCGTGCAAGCTGATACGCGCGACGGACAATGGCGTCTCCACGCGCACCACGTCGTCGATGTCCCGCCAGCGTTCGCGGGTCACACCTTCGGGCAGGACCGTCATGGCCGGGACGTCTCCGGCAACGCCACCGGCGGACCCTCCGCCTTCAGGGCGGCGAGGATCTTCGCCCCGGCCCGGCCATCGGCCGGCTGCAGCCCCAGGCGCTGCTGTTCGATGACGATGGCGCGCCGCGTCTGCGTACCGATCATGCCGTCCACCGCGCCGATGGCATGCCCGCGCGCGAGCAGCAGGGTCTGCAGCTCGCGGCGCTGCGGGCGACCGATGCCGGGGTCGTCGGTCGGCCAGGCGGCGACCAGCCCGGCGCCGCCACGCAGGCGATCCGCCAGCAGCGCGATGGCCAGCGCATAGCTTTCCGCCGCGTTGTAGGAGTAGATCGCGTCGTAGTTCTTGAACACGATGAAGGCGGGCCCTGCAGCGCCGGTCGGCACCAGCACGGCGGCGTTGCGGTCATCCGCCGGCAACGGTTGGCCGTCGATGCGGGTCACGCCTTGCGTCACCCACTTCGTCAGCGGCTTGCGATTGGTCCGGCCAGCCTGGGCGAGGTCGAAGCCGGACGGCAGCGTCACTTCGTAGCCCCACGGCTCGCCCGTGCGCCAGCCGGACGTCACCAGGTAGTTCGCGGTCGAGGCCAGCGCGTCGGGAATGCTGTCGATCAGGTTGCGCCGGCCATCGCCATCGAAATCGACCGCGATGCGCTGGTAGGTGCTGGGCATGAACTGGGTGTGGCCGAACGCGCCGGCCCAGGACCCGTTCAAGCCCTCCACGCGCACGTCGCCGGCCTGCAGCAGTTCCAGCGTGGTCAGGAACTCGCCACGGAAGAACGCCTGCCGCCGGCCGAAGCACGACAGCGTGGACAGCGACACCAGCAGCGGCCGCTTGCCGGACACGCGCCCGTAGTCGCTCTCCACGCCCCAGACCGCGACGACGGTGGCCGGATCCACGCCGTACGCCTGCGACACGCGGCCCAACAGTTCGGCATGCGTGGTCAGCATGGTCTGCCCGTCGCTCACGCGCTGGTCATCCACAAGCGCGGCCAGATAGTCCCACAGCGGTGTGGTGAACTCGGGCTGCGCGTCCAGCAGGTCCAGCACGCTCATGTCGGCGGCGAGGCCGTTCGTGTAGGTGTCGAACGTGGCCGTCGTGATGCCCTGCTTCTCGGCGACGGCGCGCAGGCTGGTCATGCAGGCGGTGAAGACGGGGTCGGCCGCAACCGGTGAAGCGACAACGGGCGGCGCGGTCGATGGAGCCTGTGCTGCCGCAGGAATCGCGGCCATCAGGGTCAGCCAGAGAACGGATGCGCGCAGGATCATGGTGGCCTCCCTGGCCTTCGGGGGAGGGCTCACTTTGCCTCGTGGGACGGATGAAGCCAAGTCGCAGCAGGTGGCGCCACATGGTTGCGGATCGCGTGCAGCAACCAGGACATTCAATCGGTCCTGCACGATGACGGCGCGAACAGCACGCCCGCGGGCCATGTCAACTTGACGCCGTTGCCGCTTGATGAAAGCTGCTGCACCCAGCAGTAGAAGGGTTCAAGCCCGATTTCCTGCCTGCGCTCATCCAGCTTAGCGGGCGTCACGATGTCGTAGAACTCGATGACACCCTGCGGACTCCGGAAGTACTGCATGCCATACACCTGCGGCTGATCCGTCAGGCGCCGGTTCCTGTCCACCAGTGACGCCAGTTGCCTGGCGTCGGCCTCACCTGCAAGCACGGCCTGCTTCATGTGCTGGGCCGCCATCGCCTGATGCTGCGGATCCATGTCGGCGTGCTGGCTCAACAGCCATGCGGCCTTCGCTGCGTCTTCCCCCACCGTCGAGCGCTTGGGCCACCCGCACTCGGCGAGGATGCTCCGCATGAACTTCGTATTGTCGGCATCGACCCTCAACACCTTGTCCAACGCCTCCCCTGACTCCGGCGATGCCGCCAGCTCATTGCGCGCGGACTGATCCGCATCTCGGCGCTGCAGCAGTTCACTTCGCAACGTCGCCTCCGCGCATTCGGCCGGCCTCCTGTCGGCTGCGAACGCGAACATCGGAATCGCCAGCAGCAGACAGGCCGTTGCCAGAAGTCCTTTTCTTACCGTCATCTTCGTCACCTTCCCTGGACCCGGATTCGATACTCCACCACCTCCACCGGCGGCACCGTCTCCCACGGCCGCCGATAGACCATCCGCACCGTCGCCTCGCCCGGCTGCTCCGCGCGGAACCACCAGCGCGCGAGCGCCGGCCTGCCGGGCATCGGCGGCTGCGTATCCATGGGTGGCGGCGTGGCGGGACCGGTGGTCCGGGCCAGCACGGGTGCCCCGTCCGAGGTGAACTCCCACTCATAGCCAGTACTGGCATTGGCCATCTGCGCGATCTCCAGCACCTGGCCCACCCGCATCGACACCGGCCCCTCGCCCTGCGGACGGACCAGCCCGTCGTCCGGCAAGGTCGCCGGGGGCGGCGCGCTGCCGATGGCAGGATCGCTGGCGCAGGCGCACAGCAATACGCACAGGCCGGGCAGCAGCAGTGATCGCATGGTCGCGTCCTCCCTGGAGACGCCGCCGTTATACACCCCGGCTTTAGGCCCCGTCCGTAAAATGGCGGCATGAACAACACCCCCCAGGATTCCTCGCTGGGTCGCGAGGTCGCGTATCCCGCGCACTACGACCCGACCCTGCTGTTCCCGATCCCGCGCCAGGGCGCGCGCGACGAGATCGGCATTGCCGCCGATGCGCTGCCTTTCATCGGCCACGACCGCTGGCATGCGTACGAACTCAGCTGGCTGGATGCCCGCGGCAAGCCGCGCGTGGCGACCGCGACGCTGACCGTGCCCTGCACCTCGCCCTGCCTGATCGAATCCAAGTCGCTCAAGCTCTACCTCAACTCCCTCAACAGCACGCGCTTCAACAGCGATGCCGCCGTACTCGAACGCATCGTGACCGACCTGTCGGCACGCGCCGGCGCGGATGTGCAGGTGGTGTTCGGCCTGCCGCCGATGACGGACGCGACGGAAGGCGAATCGATCGACGGGCTGGATGTCGAGATTGACCACTACGGTCCGCCGCGCGCCGAGTTCCTCGCGGCGGATCCGGAAGCACAGGTGGAGGAGACGCTGTCGTCCGACCTGTTGAAGTCGAACTGCCCGGTCACCGGCCAGCCGGACTGGGCGACCGTGGTGATCCATTACCGTGGACCGCGCATCGACCGCGTGGAGCTGCTGCGCTACCTGGTGAGCTTCCGCGACCACGCCGAGTTCCACGAGCAGTGCGTCGAACGGATCTTTCACGATCTGCGCGCGCACTGCCGTCCGGCCTCGCTGTCCGTCGAGGCGCGCTACACGCGCCGCGGCGGCCTGGACATCAATCCGTGGCGCGCAACCGCCGGCATGAATGTCCCGCTCATGAAGCGCGATCTGCGTCAGTAAAGTTACTCAGGTAACAATAGAAGCGTTTTCACGCACGCGCTATGGATTCTTAACAGGGCGCGTGCAAGGCTGATCGCATCCCAAAGGCCCGCCAGGAAGGGTGGATGCAATGAGCACAGAAAAGAAGGCGGATTTCTCCGGTGTGACCGCCAAGGTGGATTCGACTGAGCAACTCGTCGAGAAAGCCGATTTCTCCGGCGTCACCGCCCGAGTGGACAGCACCGAGGAACTTATCGGCGAGCGGACCTACACCATCGAGAAGGGCGACACGCTCTCCAAGATCGCGAAGGACCATCTCGGCAACGCGAATGCGTGGAAGCAGATCTTCGAGGCCAACCGCGACACCATCGACGATCCGGACCGCATTTTCCCGGGGCAGGTCATCAAGCTGCCGCCCAAGCCCGCCGACGCCTGATCGCCCCTCCACTTCATCCACAAGGATCGAACCCATGAAGCACAACCGCATGTCCTATGCCTTGGCCGCCGCACTGGTCGGCACCGTCGCCCTGGTCGGCTGCAAGAAGAAGGAAGAACCCGTCGTCGCGCCGCCGACTGCCGTCGAACCCGCGCCGGCTCCCGCCGAGCCCGCTCCCGCCCCGATGCCGGTCAGCGCCACCAGCGTCACCGTCGGCAACACGGCCGCCGCGGACAAGTCGGTCGCCGCGGTCGGCATGTTCGGCGTGAAGGACAAGATCATCGTGTCGGTCAAGACCGACGCCACCACGCCGGCCGACGCCACCATCGAGGCCAAGCTGACCTTCCAGGACGGCCAAGAAGCCGGCAAGCAGTCCGCGACCGTCAAGGCCGAGGATGCGGGCACCACCAATATCGAGTTCACCAACGCCAATGCCTGGCCTGCCGGCAAGTACAAGGTCGACGTCACCTTGAACGGTCAGCCGGTCGGCATGACGCAGGAAATCGAAGTCAGGTAATTCCCCATCAGCAGGCTCTCTCCCACTGGTGTGGGGCAAGCTCGGGCGTGGAGCGATCCACGCCCGCTTTTTTTGCCCGCGTGCAGGCGGCGACCCGCCTGTCCCGAGGACATGGCCTGCGCCGTCCGTACCCCCTCGTTTTGCCCTGCGTGCGATGGCGCGCGACAATGGCGCGCTGAATTCCCCGTCGCCCCTTGTCGAGAGTCCTGATCCCCATGTCGGATACGCCCCGCATCATCTACACACTCACCGATGAAGCCCCGTTCCTCGCCACCCAGTCGCTGCTGCCGATCGTGGAAGCGTTCACCGCGCCGGCCGGTATCGCCGTGGAGACCCGCGACATCTCGCTGGCCGGCCGCATCCTGTCGCAGTTTCCCGAGTACCTGAGCGACGCGCAGAAGATCAGCGACGACCTGGCCGAGCTGGGCCAGCTGGCGACGCAGCCGGAAGCCAACATCATCAAGCTGCCCAACATCAGCGCCTCGGTGCCGCAGCTGAAGGCCGCGATCAAGGAACTGCAGTCCCAGGGCTACCCGCTGCCGGACTACCCCGACGAACCGAAGGACGAGAAGGAAAAGGACGCCAAGGCGCGCTACGACAGGGTCAAGGGCAGCGCGGTGAATCCGGTGCTGCGCGAAGGCAACTCCGACCGCCGCGCGCCGCTGTCGGTCAAGAACTTCGCGCGCAAGCACCCGCATCGCATGGGTGCGTGGAGCAGCGATTCGAAGTCGCACGTGGCGCACATGGCATCCGGCGATTTCTTCGGCAGCGAGCAGTCGGCCACGCTGGCCAGCGATGGCGCGCTGAAGATCGAACTGGTCGCCGCCGACGGCACGGTCACCGTGCTGAAGGACAAGGTGAAGGTGAAGGCCGGCGAGATCGTCGATGCCGCCTCGATGAGCCGCAAGGCGCTGGCCGCGTTCGTCGCTGCCGAGATCGCCGATGCCAAGGCCCAGGGCGTGCTGTTCTCGCTGCACCTCAAGGCCACGATGATGAAGGTCTCCGACCCCATCATGTTCGGCGTGGTCGTCAACGAGTTCTACAAGACCGCGCTGGCGAAGCACGCCGTCGTGCTGGAGCAGGTCGGCTTCGATGCGAACAACGGCATCGGCGATCTGTACGCGCGCCTGGGCGCGCTGCCGGCCGAGCAGCAGGAGGCGATCAAGGCCGACCTGCAGGCCGTCTATGCCGACAGCGCCGCGCTGGCGATGGTGAACTCCGACAAGGGCATCACCAACCTGCACGTGCCCAGCGACGTGATCGTCGACGCCTCCATGCCGGCGATGATCCGCGACTCCGGCAAGATGTGGAACGCCGACGGCAAGCTGCAGGACACCAAGGCGGTCATTCCCGACCGCTGCTATGCCGGCATCTACCAGGCGGTGATCGACGACTGCAAGGCCAACGGTGCGTTCGACCCGGCCACGATGGGCAGCGTGCCCAACGTCGGCCTGATGGCGCAGAAGGCCGAGGAGTACGGCAGCCACGACAAGACGTTCCAGATCCCGGTCGACGGCACCGTGCGCGTCACCGACGACGCCGGCACGGCCGTGTTCGAGATGAAGGTCGAGGCCGGCGACATCTGGCGCATGTGCCAGACCAAGGACGCGCCGATCCAGGATTGGGTGAAGCTGGCCGTCGGCCGCGCGCGCCTGAGCAAGACGCCGGCGATCTTCTGGCTGGACAAGGACCGCGCGCACGATGCGCAGGTGATCGCCAAGGTCGAGCGCTACCTCAAGGACTACACCACCGACAATCTCGACATCCGCATCCTGCCGCCGGTCGAGGCCATGAAGGTGTCGCTGGAACGCATCCGCAAGGGCGAGGACACCATCTCGGTGACCGGCAACGTGCTGCGCGATTACCTGACCGACCTGTTCCCGATCATGGAGCTGGGCACCAGCGCGAAGATGCTGTCGATCGTGCCGCTGATGGCCGGTGGCGGCCTGTTCGAGACCGGCGCCGGCGGCTCCGCACCCAAGCACGTGCAGCAGTTCGTGGAAGAGGGCTATCTGCGCTGGGATTCGCTGGGCGAGTTCCTCGCGCTCGCGGCCTCGCTGGAGCACCTCGGCCAGCGTTACCTCAACACGCCGGCGAAGGTGCTGGCCAATGCGCTGGACGTGGCCAACGGCCGCATCCTCGACGAAAACCGCTCGCCCGCGCGCAAGGTCGGCGAACTCGACAACCGCGGCAGCCACTTCTACCTAGCCCTGTACTGGGCGCAGGCGCTGGCCGCGCAGGACGAGAATGCGGAGCTGAAGGCGAAGTTCGCGCCTCTGGCGAAAGCCCTGGCCGACAACGAAGCCGTCATCCTCGGCGAATTGAACGGCGCGCAGGGCAAGGCGCTCGACATCGGCGGGTACTACCATCCGGACCTGGCGAAGACCGCGGCCGCGATGCGGCCGAGCAAGACGTTCAACGACGCACTGGCGACGCTGTTGGCCTGACGCGGATCGCTTCGCTGCCGCCTCCAACGCCCGGCCCCGTGCCGGGCGTTGTGTTTTCGGCGACCCTCGTGCCTGCTGCCGCTATCCGGTACCTCCCGCCATGACCGACGCCGCCGATATCCTGTTGTTCTCCTACGGCACCCTGCAGCTGGAAAGCGTGCAGCGCGCCTCGTTCGGCCGCCGGCTCGATGGCGAACCGGATGCGATGACCGGCTATGCGCGGACGATGGTGGAAATCACCGACCCCGACGTGCTCGCCGCCAGTGGCGAACGTTTCCACCCGATCGTCAGCCCCAGCGACGATCCGTTCGACGAAGTGGCGGGCACCGTGTTCCGGATCACCGCCGACGAACTTGCCGCAGCCGATCGCTATGAAGTCGCGGACTATGCGCGCATCCAGGTGCGCCTGACCTCCGGACGCGACGCCTGGGTCTACGTGAGGGCCTGAGTGCAGCGAGGAAGCCGGCGTGGGAGCGACGTCAGTCGCGATTGGGCACCGCGGCGCTTCATCGCGACTGACGTCGCTCCCACAGGATGACCTCCGTGTCTTGAAGTCGCTCAACGGAACAAGGACAGCGACGTCATCGCGCGCAGCCAGCGTTCGCCCAGCCGCTGCACCGCGCGCTGGTGCCGGGCCTTGCCCGCCGCGTCATGGGCATGGTGGCGGCGCTCTTCCTGTCTGGGCGCCGGGTCATCGATGGAATGCGCGACATGCCCCTGCAAGAACAACATGCCCTGGCTCATGCCGCCCAGCTGCTGCCACCACGGCTTCTTCGTTTCCGATTGCATGCGACCGCTCCGTGACGCCGGTGCTCCGGCTTGAAGGATGGCCAAGGTAGGCGCATGATCGGCGCCGAAAAAGCGAAAGCTCCGCAAGCCAGCCTTGAGATGGATTCAAGATGAGCCGACTGCCGCTGGACCAGGTGGATGCCTTCGTCACCGCCGCCCGCCTGCGCAACCTGACCCGGGCGGCCGAGGCCATGCACCTCACCGTCAGTGCGCTGAGTCACCGCATGCGGCTGCTCGAACAGCGGCTGGGCCACAAGCTGCTGGCGCGTGGGCCGCGCGGCGTCGAACTGACGCCGGACGGGCAGCGGCTGTTCGACGCGATCTCCGGCCCGCTCGACACCATCGACCACGCCCTGCGGCGCGCCACGCTGCGCAACGACCACACCGTCACGCTCAGCCTCATCCCGTCGATGGCCACGGCCTGGCTGGTGCCGCGGCTGCCCGCCTTCCTCGCCGCGCATCCGGAGCTCGGCCTCAACCTGCAGTCGAGCACGCATGTGGTCGACTTCGAGCGCGAGCCGGTGGACCTGGCGCTGCGCCTGGGCGGCGGCCGCTGGGCGAACGTGCACGCCGAGTTCCTTTTCCACGAATGGATCACGCCGGTCGCCAGTCCCGCGCTAGTGAAACGGCACGGCAAACCGGCGCCGGACCAGATGGCGAAGCTGCCGCTGCTCGGGGACCCGGCCAACCGCTGGAAGGACTGGTTCGAGCATTTCGGCGGCCAGCCGCCGGCGCGTTACGTGGCGCAGTTCGACGACACCGAGACGCTGCACCAGGCCGCGGCGCAGGGCGTGGGCGTGGCGCTGGCGCGCTGGACGCTGGCCGAGCCGCTGGTGAAGGCCGGCCGGCTGGTGACCCTGACGAGGAAGCGGCTGCAGGCCGACTTCGCGCACTACCTGGTGTATCCCGAACGCAGCGTGTCGCATCCGGGTTTCCGCAAGGTACGCAGCTGGTTGCTGGAACAGGCCGGCGTGGTGGTGGAGCGATGACTCCAGCGCGCGCCGGCTAACATCGGCCGCATGGTCCACGACGATGCCCTCGCCCGCCTGATCCACGACGCGTTCGCGGACTACCACGCGCGTTTCGCGGCGATCACCCGCCGCGCCAAGCGCCGCTTCGAGACGATGGACTGGGCCGGCGCGCGCGCCGATGCCGTCGAACGCATCGCGCTGTACGACCAGTGCATCGCCGAATGCGCGCTGCGCCTGCAGGCGGTGTTGCCGGGCCGGGCCCATGATCGCGAGCCGTGGATCACCGCTCGCGCCGCGTTCGAGCGGCTGATCGCCGGGCAGATCGATCGCGAGCTGTACAAGACGTTCTACAACACGCTCTGCCGCCGCTTCCTGCGCATCCGCGGCGTGGATCCGGCGCTGGAGTTCGTCGCGCTGGACGTGGAACCGACCGATGCGATCACCCATCCGGTCGCGCGCCACAGCTATGCCGTCTCCGAACAGCGTCCGACGGATACGTTCGCGCGCGTGCTCGGCGATTACGGGTTCGACGTCCCATACGCGCATCGCACCCGCTGCGCCGCGGCGATCGCGGTGCGTCTGCAGGACGACCTGGCGCACTGGGGCGCGAATCCGGTCCGCGGCATCGAACTGCTGGACACCGTGTTCTATCGCGAACGCCGCGCCTACCTGGTCGGGCGCGTATTCGGCGAGCACCGGTTCTCGCCCTGCGTCATCGCCCTGGTCAACGATGGCGGGCAGTTGAAGGCGGAAGCCGCGCTCACCCATCGCGGCGACGTGGCGCACCTGTTCGGCACCTCGCGCAGCTACTTCCATGCCGACCTGGCGACGGTGGGCGATGCGGTGGTGTTCCTGCGTTCGCTGCTGCCGGGCAAGCCGATCGACGAGATCTACACCGTGCTCGGCCGTGCCAAGCAGGGCAAGACCGAGCGCTACCGCACCTTCTTCCACCACTTCGCCGCGCATCCGGACGAACGGCTGGTGCATGCCGAGGGCACGCCCGGCATGGTGATGGCGGTGTTCACCCTGCCCAGCTATCCGCTGGTGTTCAAGGTGATCCGCGACCGCTTCGCCTACCCCAAGGCGATGAGCCGGCAGGACGTGGAGGACAAGTACGACCTGGTCTTCCATCTGGACCGCGTCGGCCGGCTGCTGGATACGCAGGCGTTCCGCTTCCTGCGCTTCCCGCGCGCGCGCTTCTCGCCGGCGCTGCTGCAGGAGCTGCGCGAGAGTTGCGGTCAGAGCCTCAGCGAGGACGGCGACGACCTGGTGATCCACCTCTGCTATGTGCAGCGCCGGCTGAGGCCGCTGAACCTGTACCTGCGCGAGCAGAAGGCCGACGCCGCGCGCACCGCCGCGCTCGACTACGGGCAGGCGATCAAGGACATGGCGCGCAACAACATCTTCCCCGGCGACATGCTGCTGAAGAACTTCGGCGTATCGCGGCATGGACGCGTGGTGTTCTACGACTACGACGAGCTGCGGCTGGTCGCCGACTGCCGGTTCCGCGACTGGCCGCAGCCGACGACCTACGAGGAACAGATCGCGGATGGCCCGTGGTTCCATGTCGATGCCGGCGACGTCTTCCCCGAACGCTTCCCGCAGTTCCTCGGGCTGCCCGACGCACAGGCGAAGGCGCTGAAGGCCGCGCATGGCGACCTCTTCAGGCCCGCCTGGTGGCGCGACCTTCAGTCGCGCCTCACCGCGGGCGACTATCCGGATACTCCGCCTTACCCGGACACGCTCAAGCTGGCGTGACGGCGCGCATGCCCCTGCGACAGGCCGCGCGTTACCCTAGCCGCCACGTGGAGACCGCCTTCCCGCCATGAGCACCTACCGCCTCGACTCGATCTTCCGCCCGCGCGCCGTCGCCGTGGTCGGCAGCCAGTCGCGTCCGCGTTCGGTGGGACGCGCGGTGGTGGAGAACCTGCGGGCCGCCGGCTTCGATGGCCGGATCGGATTGGTCAACAAGCACCCGACGCCGATGGACGGCGTCACCATCGCACGCCACCTGCGCGACCTGCCGTGGACGCCCGACCTGGTGGTGATCGCCACGCCCGCGGCCACGGTTCCGTCGCTGGCCGCCGAAGCCGCGGAGAAGGGCGCCGCGGCCGTCGTGGTGTTGACCGCCGCGATGGGCAACGGGCCGGGCTCGCCTGCCGCGCAGCTGGAAATCCTGACGCGCGAGAAGGGCCTGCGCGTGCTGGGTCCGAACTGCCTGGGCGTGATCGCGCCGCATGCGCGCCTCAACGCCAGCCTGGCGAGCCGCTTCCCGAAAGCGGGCGACCTGGCGCTGATCTCGCAGTCGGGCGCGATTTCCGGCGGCCTCGTCGAATGGAGCATGAGCCAGCCGGTCGGCTTCTCCGCCGTGGTGTCGCTGGGCGATGCACTGGACGTCGACTTCGCCGACCTGCTGGACTACTTCGCCACCGACCATCGTACGCGCGCGATCCTGCTGTACGTGGAAGCCATCCGCGATGCGCGCAAATTCATGTCGGCCGCGCGCGCGGCTGCGCGCACCAAGCCCGTCGTCGTGGTGAAGTCCGGCCATGGCCTGCCGGTGCGGGTCACGCCGGCCGGCAGCACGCACACACAGAACCTGGCCAAGCCGAACGCCGTCTACGGCGCCGCGTTCCGGCGCGCCGGCCTGCTGCGCGTGCGCTCGCTGCACGAGCTGTTCGCGGCGGCGCGCACCCTGGGCCAGGTGCGTCCGTTCCAGGGGCGACGACTCGCCATCCTCACCAACGGCGGCGGCGTGGGTGCGCTGTCGGTCGACCATCTGTACGAACAGGGCGGCACGCTGGCGACGCTGTCGGAGGCCACGCGCGACACCCTGGACCGCCTGCTGCCGGTGGGGTGGTCGCGGACCAATCCGGTCGACCTGCTGACCGACATCGACGCCGACCGCTACGCCGCGACGATCGAAGCCCTGCTCGCCGATCCGGAGAACGATGCGCTGCTCGCGGTCAACGTGCCGACGGTGTTGTCGTCGTCGTCGGAAGCGGCACATGCGGTCACCCGTGTGCTGTCGCAGCGCCCCGCGCATGGCGCGCGCAAGCCCGTGTTCACCGTCTGGCTGGGCAACGACCCGCAGGCCGAAGCGCTGCTCGATGCCGCGCAGATCCCGCGCTATCCGAACGAGTCGGACGCGGTGGCCGGCTTCATGCACCTGGTCCGCCATCGCGAGGTGCAGGCCGCGCTGATGGAGACGCCGCCCAGCCTTCCGGAGGATTTCAGCCCCGATGTCGGCAAGGCCCGCGCGCTGGTCGATGCGGCGCTGGACGCCGGCCACGCATGGCTGGATCCACTGGCCACCACGCAGCTGCTCGCCGCCTACGGCATTCCGATGGCGCCGGTCTGGCGCGCGGTCGATCCCGACGATGCCGCACGCATCGCCGCGCCGCTGCTGGCCGACGGCATGACGGTGGCGGTGAAGATCCTGTCGCCCGACATCCCGCACAAGTCGGACGTGGATGGCGTACGCCTCAACCTGCCGCACGCGAATGCCGTACGCGAGGCGGCGGCCGGCATCCTGCAGCGCGCGCGCGAACGCCGCCCGGATGCCCGCATCGAAGGCGTGATGGTGCAACCGACGCTGCTGCGGCCGAAGGCGCGCGAACTGATCGCCGGCATCGCCGACGATCCGGTGTTCGGCCCGGTCATCGCATTCGGCCGGGGCGGTACGGCGGTGGAAGTCATCAACGACCAGGCCGTCGCCCTGCCGCCGCTGGACCTGCGGCTGGCGCACGAGCTGATCGCACGCACGCGCGTCTCGCGCGTGCTGAAGGCCTACCGCGACGTGCCGGCCGCCGACGAGCGCGCGGTCGCACTGGTGCTGGTGAAGCTGGCGCAACTGGCCGCCGATATCCCGGAGATCCAGCAGCTCGACATCAATCCGCTGCTGGCCGACCGTGACGGCGTGGTCGCCGTCGATGCACGCATCGCCGTGGCGCGCGGTCGCGCATTGCACAAGGGCCGCGGCCATCCGCGCTTCGCGATCTTCCCGTATCCGACCGAATGGGAACGGACCATCGAACTCGCCGACGGTCAATCCGCGCTGGTGCGACCGGTGCGGCCGGAAGACGACGCGATGTTCCGCGCGTTCTTCACCCACGTGACCGACGACGACCTGCGCCTGCGCTTCTTCCAGTCGGTGCGCCATTTCAGCCACGAGTTCATCGCCCGCCTCACCCAGCTCGACTACGCGCGTTCGATCGCCCTGGTCGCCGTGCATCCGGACACGCACGAAATGCTCGGCGCCGTGCGCCTGCATGCCGACGCCAACTACGAGACGGGCGAGTACGGCATCCTGGTGCGCTCGGACCTCAAGGGGCACGGCATCGGCTGGAAGCTGATGCGGATCATGATCGAGTACGCGCAGTGGCAGGGCCTGAAGACCATCGAAGGCCAGGTACTGCGCGAGAACCGCACCATGCTGGCGATGTGCGAGAGCCTCGGCTTCCGCGTGAAGCTGGATCCCGACGATCCCACGCTGATGCATGTCAGCCTGCCGGTGCCGAGCAAGGCATGACGCGTCGTGCCGCGCTCATTGGTGCATCGATGGCGCTGCTGGCGCTGGCCCTCGCCGTAATCGCATGGCAGCGCACGCGTCCCGAATCGCTTGCCTCACCCGCTCACGCACCGGCTGCGCACATACCGGTGGCGGCGACGCTGCTGCAGACAGCGCATTACCGCGTGCACAGCACCGCCACCCCGGCGCAGACGCAACAGGTGGCCGACGCGGTCGAGGGCCTCCATGCAGCCTACATGGCGCTGTTCGCCGACCAGGTCCGCCCTTCGGGCCGACCGCTCACGCTGGTGCTGTACGCCGATCGCGAAGAGTTCCAGCGCAACAACCGCAGCCGGCCGTGGGCCGAGGCGTACTACCTGCGGCCGGCCTGCTACGCCTACTACGGCGGCGGAAGGCAGAATCCGTATCACTGGATGCTGCACGAGGCGGTGCACCAGTTGAACACCGAGGTCGCCGGCTGGCGACTGCCCGCATGGGCCAACGAGGGTGTCGCCGGCTACCTGGGCGCGAGCTGGCTCCAGGATGGCGTGCTGACGCCGGGGCGCAGCGATCCCGACACTTATCCGATCTGGTGGTTGTCACGGATGAAGCTGACGGGCAGCCTGCACACAGACATCGCTGAGGCTCGCTTCATCCCGTTGCGCGACCTGCTGGAAGGCCGGGGGCCCGGCATCGACCGGCACGTCAATCTCTACTACCTGCACTATTGGGGCCTGACCCACTTCCTGTTCCACTACGAGAACGGCAGGCATGCAGCCGCCTACAAGCAGTTGCTTTCCCGTGGCGCATCGACACCCGACTTCGAACGCCTGATCGGACCGCTGGGCGATGTCGAGCAAGCGTGGTACGCGTACATGCTGGACGCCATCGCGACGATGCAGAAGTACGAAGCCGAGAACGGCATCGAGCGCTGACAGGAACCGGGTTGCCGATCTTTGCACCCAGCCGTCGTCATTTCCACGGAGGCGACACCCCCGTACCTTTGCTTTCGCGCGTTCGTGTCGCTGGATCCCCGCCTGCGCGGGGATGCCGATCTGCAGTTTCACCGCCACCTCGCGGACGCTCTCCCCGCGCGGCAGTCCGATCAATGCGCGCGGCGCATTCTCCCGACCCTGCACGAGGCTCTCGCATCAGCGGACCTCTCGCCCGCAAGACAGCCGCCCATCTCGGGCACGAACTGCGGATACCGCTTCTCCGTCATTCCCGCGAAGGCGGGAACCCAGCGACTTTCGTGAAACTAGAGGCACTGGATCCCCGCCTTCGCGTGCATGACGCTCTACAGCTTCACCACCACCTTGCCGAAGTTCTCCCCGCGCAACAGCCCGATCAGCGCGTGCGGTGCGTTCTCCAGGCCTTCCACGAGGTCCTCGCGGTAGCGGATCTTGCCCTCGGACAGCCACGCTCCCATCTCGCACAGGAACTGCGGGTACAGCGCGATGAAATCGTGCTGGATGAACCCGCGCACGGTGAGGTGGCGGGTCAGGATCTGGCTCATCAGCCACGGCATGCGGTCGGGTCCGGGCGGCAACGCGGTGTCGTTGTAGTGCGCGACCAGTCCGCAGACCGGGATGCGGGCGAAATCGTTGAGCAGCGGTACCACGGCGTCGAACACGGCGCCGCCGACGTTCTCGAAGTAGACGTCGATGCCGTCCGGGCACGCGGCCCGCAACTGCGCGGCGAAGTCCGGCGCGCGATGGTCCAGCGCCATGTCGAAGCCCAGTTCGTCGCGCAGATAGGCGCGCTTGGCGTCACCGCCGGCGATGCCGACCGTACGCGCGCCCTGCAGCTTCGCGATCTGGCCGACGGTGGCGCCGACCGGTCCGCTGGCGGCGGCGACCACCACCGTCTCGCCGGGCTGCGGCTTGCCGATTTCGTGCAGCCCGACGTAGGCGGTGAAGCCCGGCATGCCGTAGACGCCGAGCGCAGTGGTCAGTGGCGCGACCGACCCATCCAGCCTGCGCTTCAGCAGGCGGCCGTCGGCGATGGCGTGGGTCTGCCAGCCGCCATGCGCCAGCACGAGATCGCCGGCCTTCAGGTCTGGATGCCGCGAGTGGATCACTTCCGACACCGTGCCGCCGTCCATCACCTCGCCGATCTCCACCGGCTTGGCGTACGAACGCCCTGCGTTCATGCGGCCGCGCATGTACGGATCCAGCGACAGATAGCGGTTGCGCAGCAGCACCTGGCCCTCCGCGGGTTCGGGCACGGGCGCGTGTTCCAGGCGGAAGTCGTCGGCCGTCGGCTCGCCCTGCGGGCGTGCGGCCAGCACGATGCGCGTGTTGCGTTCTCCATCAGGGTGGACCATGTCGCGGCTCCGGTGTCGACGATTGCGCTGCAGTCTAGCGACCGCACGTGCGGATGCGATGAAGCGTGCCGCGTGCGCGGTGATCGCCATGCCCCCTGAACATGCTGCGTGCTAGGCTCCGCCCACCTTTCTGGAGGGCTGACGCATGACGATCCGCATTGTTCCGCTGTCCCTGGCGCTGGTGGCTGCATTCGCTGCCTCCACGCCTTCGTTCGCCGCCTCGCCTGCCAAACCGGCCGGCACCGCGCACGCACTGACCGCGGCTGACGCCGCCGCACTGGACGCCACCCTGAAGGGCGACTGGCGCGATCCCAAGAACGTGGCGCGCGACGCTTACCGCCACCCGAAGGAAACGCTGTCGTTCTTCGGCGTGACGCCGACGCAGACCGTCGTGGAGATCACGCCCGGCGGCGGCTGGTATGCGGAAGTGCTGGCGCCGTACCTGAAGAACGGCGGACGGTACGTGGCCGCGGTGGTGGATCCGGCGTCCGCCCCGGAGAAGAGCCGTGGCTATTACCAGCGCAGCGTGGACGGCCTGCAGAAGAAGTTCACCGACGCGCCGGCGCAGTTCGACAAGGCGGCGACGGTGAAGTACGACCCCGCCGCGCCGGTGTTCGGCGCCGCAGGGTCTGCGGATGTCGTGCTGACCTTCCGCAACGTGCACAACTGGCGCAGCGCCAACCAGGCGGAGGGCATGTTCAAGGGTTTCTTCGAGGTGCTGAAGCCGGGTGGGGTGCTGGGCGTGGTGGAACACCGCGCGAACCGGGACGTGCCGGCCGACGACAAGAGCGGCTACGTCAGCGAGGCGCAGGTGATCGCGCTGGCGGAAGCGGCCGGCTTCCGCCTCGACGCGAAGAGCGAGGTCAACGCCAACCCGAAGGACACCAAGGACCATCCGAACGGCGTGTGGACGCTGCCGCCGTCCAACAACCATCCCGAAGCCGACCGCGCGAAGTACCAGGCCATCGGCGAGAGCGACCGCATGACGCTGCGGTTCGTGAAACCGCGTTGAGTCCCGGCAGGTGCGGCCCCGGTCGGGCCGCACCTGCGATCACCCGTTGTCCAGCAGGTTTGGCAGCGCGCGCGCCGCGACGTCGGCGGCATCGCTGACCAGCGCGAAGCTGGTGTCGCGGTGCGACCAGTACTGCGCCAGCAGATCGCCGTCGCGGCGCTGCCCCTCGCCCGCCAGCCGGCCACGCGGCCGCAGATAGAAGCCCACCCGTGCGCCCGAGCCGTCCTGGTAGACCAGCATGGCGGCGGCGCCCTGTTCGGTGGACAGCAGGCGGCCCCCCATCCACCGGTAACCGGCCTGGCTGAGATCGGGCACCCGTCCGGCCTCGCCGAAGTGGCGCAGCAGCCAGCGTTGCAGGTCGTCCGCGCGGGCCGGGTCGAATTCCATCGGCGGCGCATCGGCCTCGGCGAACTGGCGGTACGCGGCCACCGCGTCCGCCATGGGCAGGGCCGACGGCGCCGGGCGCAGGTCGCGCATCTGCCAGCCGGCACCGCCGCCGATGACGAAGGCCAATACCCAGGAGGCGGCGATGCCCAGGCGCCTGCGGCGTCGCGCCCGCAGGCCGCGCCGTATCAGCGCGGGCATCAGCGCCGCATTCGCCGGCCAGCGCTCGGGGTTCGCCGACAGCGCGCGCAGGCGTTCGGCATCCCGCTTCCAGGCATCCACCTCGGCGGCGCGTCCGGGATGTGCGTCGAGCCAGGCGACGATGGCCGCGCGGCGTGCGGGATCGAGGCGGCCGTCCACGTACGCGTGCAGTTCGTCGTCCGTCGGTGCGTCGTGCAGGGGCTTGATGTTCATCGCAAGGCCTTCAGGGCAGACGTGGGCGGCGTTTCCTCCTGCATCGCGCGCAGCGCCTGGCGCGCGCGCGACAGGCGCGACATCACCGTGCCCACCGGGATGCCCAGCGCCTCGGCGGCCTCGCGGTAGGCCAGTCCCTCCACGCTGACCAGCATCAGCAACGCGCGCTGCTCGGTCGTCAGGCCGCCGAAGCCGGCCAGCGAGGTGCGCGCGTCGAACACCTGCTCGGGGGTGGGCGGCGAGGCGTCGTCCTCGGCCGAGAACAGCCGCGCGATGCGCTTCCATCGCGCCGCACGCCGACGCTCGTCGACGAAGATGCGGTACAGCACCGAGAACAGCCAGGTCTGCAGGGCCGCCGGATCGCGCAGGTCGGCGCCGCGCGTCAATGCACGCTCCAGCGCCGCCTGCACCAGATCGTCGGCCGCCGCGGCGTCGGACGCCAGCGAGCGCGCGAACCGGCGCAGGCGCGGAATCAGCGCGTGCAGGGTCTCGTCATCCAGGCGGGGCGGTCGGGCGGGCATGGGCCGGTCGTTGCGGTAACAGGGGTAGGACGTACCACGCATCCGATTATTCCCGTTCCCGGTACGCTCTGGCGGGATACGCCCAACCCGGGGAATAAAGCCGGCGCCCGCGCGTCCCACCCGCATCCCACGCCACAGGAACGCCCATGCCACCCCTCGCCGACGATCCCTCCTCGCCCGCGCCGCCGCCCCGCCCCTGGCGCGCCTGGGCCGTCATCGCCGGCCTGGTCCTGGCCCTGTCGCTGGCCTTCGCCTGGGTGGCGGGCTGGATCGGTCCGTCCGCCCGCCTCACCGCGCCGCGGCTGGTGGACGACATCGAGAACGGCAAACCCTATCCGGGGTTCCGGCGTGCGCACAGCAGGGGCGTCTGCGTCGCCGGTCATTTCGTGCCCACTGCGCAGGCCGCCGCGCTGTCGCGGGCCCGCGTCTTCGACCAGCCCCGCACGCCGGTGAGCGGGCGCCTGTCGATCGGCGGCGCCGATCCGTTCGGTGCCGAGGCGCAGGCGCGCGTGCGCAGCCTGGCGCTGGCACTGCGCACCGACGACGGACAGGAATGGCGAATGGCGATGAACAGCTTCCCGTTCTTCGCCGTCGCCACGACGGCGGGCTTCCGTGCGCAGATGCTGGCGTCGCGACCCGACCCGGCCACCGGCAAGCCCGACCCGGCGAAGATGGCGGCGTTCCTGGCGCAGTATCCGGAAGCCGCGCGCTTCCAGGCCTGGGCGAAGTCCGCGCCCTGGTCGGACAGCTGGGCGAATACCGAGTACAACGGCGTGAATGCCTTCCGCTTCATCGACGCGCAGGGCCGCTCGCGGTTCGTGCGGTGGTCGATGCGGCCCCAAGCGCCGTTCCAGCCGCTGGCCGACACAACGCGCCAGCAGGCCGAGGCGGACTACCTGCAGGGCGAGCTGCAGGCCAGGCTCGCGCGGGGCCCAGTGCGCTGGGACCTGGTGGTGACCGAGGCGGCCGAGGGCGATCCGGTCGACGATCCTTCGCAGCCATGGCCGGCGTCGCGTCCGCAACATGTCGTCGGCACGCTGGTGCTGGACCGCAGCGAGCCGCAGGACGCCGGTGCCTGCCGGGACGTCAACTATGACCCGACGGTCGTGCCGGACGGCATCGCCCTGTCGGGCGATCCGATCCTGGCCGCGCGCGCGGCGGCCTACAGCGTGTCGTTCAACCGGCGCGAACGCGAAACCGCCCGCGGCCAGATCGCGACACCGACGGACACGAAGACGACGGAGGCGACGCGATGAACCGGCACGGTCATTTCGACGCGTTCGCGCGCGCGCTGCACTGGAGCATGGCGGTGCTGATCCTGGCCATGCTGTTCATAGGCGTGGGCATGGTCGCGTCGCTGGAACTGCGGCCGCTGCTGATCGACCTGCACCGCCCGCTGGGCATGGCGCTGCTGGTGCTGGCGGCGATCCGCATGCTGCACCGCTGGCGTCATCCGCCGCCGCCGCTGCCGGCCTCGCTCTCCCGCGCGCAGGCGTTCGCCGCGAAGGCGTCGCATGTGGCGTTGTACGCCGCGATGCTGGCGATGCCGTTGCTCGGCTGGGCAATGCTGTCGGCAGGCGGCTACCCGGTGCGCATGACGGCGTCGTTCTCGCTGCCACCGATCCTGCCGCACGATCCTGTGCTGTACAGCCTGCTGCGGCAGGCACACGGCTGGGTGGGCTATGCGCTGTTCGCGCTGATCCTGCTGCACGTGGCGGCGGCGCTGCACCATGCCTGGGTGCGCCGCGATGGCGTGTTCGAGGCGATGGCGCGCGGAAGGACCCGTGCAGCCGCATCGCCCGACACCCCGCCGCCGACACCCGCAACCTGAAGGCTTTACGCGACACGGCATTGGCGTTGCAATGCGTGTCGTCTTCGACTGCCGGACTGCCGCGCGTGCTGATCGCGTTCAACAAGCCCTTCAACGTGCTCTGCCAGTTCACCGACCGCAGCGATCCGCCAAGGCGGACGCTGGCGGAATTCGGTCTGCCGCCCCGCGTGTATGCGGCGGGGCGACTGGACTACGACAGCGAAGGCCTGCTGCTGCTGACGGACGACGGCGCGCTGGCGCATCGGCTGACCGATCCGCGCCACAAGCAGCCGAAGACCTACTGGGTGCAGGTGGAAGGCACGCCGACGGAAGAGCACCTGGAGGCGCTGCGGCGCGGCGTGGCATTGAACGATGGGCCGACGCGGCCGGCACAGGTCGAACGGCTCGATCCGGTGCCCGCCTTGTGGCCACGCGACCCGCCCGTACGCTCCCGCAAGACCGTGCCGGACGCGTGGCTGTCGGTGACGATCACCGAAGGCCGCAACCGTCAGGTCCGGCGCATGACCGCCGCCGTCGGGTTGCCCACCCTGCGGCTGGTGCGTGCCGCCATGGGCCACACGCGGCTGGGCGACCTGGCGCCCGGTACCTGGCGCCCGCTTTGACGCAGGCCGCGCGGATGGCGACGGATCAGCTCTCGGTGGAACGGGCGGTGCTGCGCGGCTTGCGCGGCGTACCGGTCTTGCGTGCGGTGGACGTCCTGGACGTGCCGTTGACCTTGCGCGCCTCGACGCGACGGGACTTCCCTTCGATCGGGCCCGTGGCCTGCTCCTGCTTGCGCTTGCGGTAGGCCACCAGCGCCAGCAGACCGACACCGATGCCGGTGGCGACAGCGACGGCCGGATTGCGGCGCACGAAGCCCACGGCGAGCCGGCCGCCGGTCTTGGCGACGCCCAGCGCGGCACCGGTCTGCAGCAGCTTGTCCGCGCTCGGCACGGCATGCTTGAGGCTGGTGCCCGCCTGGCTGGCCAGCTCGAGGGCGCGGTCGGTGATGGTGGTCAGCTTGCTCATGTTCATTGCCCCTAGGGTCTGTTGACCGGGACAGTGTCCCCGTCGCGGTGTTTACGTCGCGTCATTCCGTGCCACGGTTGCCCACCGAATGCTGAACGGCGATCATGGCGCATGATCCATGTGCTGCCGAACATCCTCAACGCGGGCGAGCTGGCGACGGTGCGTGAGCTCATCCCGCAGGTGCGGTTTGCCGATGGCCGCATCACCAACCAGGCGTCCACGGTAAAGCGCAACCTGCAGGCGCCGGTCGACGATCCCGCGAACGCGCGCATCGCCGAGATCGCCCGCAACGCGCTGATGCGCCATGCCGATGTGCGCCTGTTCGGACAGCCACGACAGATGGCGCGCACGACCGTGGTCCGTTACGAGCCGGGCATGACGTACGGATGGCACGTGGACGAGGCGTTGTTCCCGTCCACGCCGCCGATGCGCAGCGACCTGTCGTGCACGGTCTTCCTGAATCCCCCGTCCGAGTACCAGGGCGGCGAACTGACCATCCAGCTCGGTTCGCAGGAACTGAGCTACAAGCTGCAGGCCGGCGATGCACTGCTGTATCCGTCGACGACGGTACACCAGGTCGCACCGGTGACGCAGGGTATCCGCATCGCGGCGATCACCTGGCTGCAGAGCTGGGTGGCGGACGTATCGCGCCGCGAGCTGCTGGCGCAGATCGAGGAAGCGCGTTCGCTGGCCGATCCCGCCAACGCACGCCAGCGGGTGCTGCTGGAATCGCTAAGGACCAACCTGTTCCGCATGTGGGCCGATACCTGACGCGCGCGACACGCCTCAGGCCAGCGACGGATGCCGTTGCTGCAACGTGCTGACGAAGGCTTCCGCGTCGACGATGGCCTCCCGGTGCAGGCCAAGCGAGCGCTCCAGGTCGTGGCGCCGATCCTCCACGCTGTAGCCGTGCTGCGGGGCCTTGGAATAGCGTGCCCACGCGGATGACGTCTTCGCCGCACCGATCCAGGCGGCATCCCAGCCGAGATGTCCGGCAATCGCCTCCAGCGTGGACTCCGGGGTTTCCAGCAGTCGCTCGAAATCCACGTGCAGCACGCGATCGCCCTCCGGACCCGCCTGCAAGGCCTTGCGGCGCGCATGCTCGGCCAACCACACCATGGCGCACTGCTGCGACAGCGTCAGGCGATGGAGCTGCAATGCCGCATCGTCCCCGACACGCTCGCGCAGCCACGCCAGCCGTGCGGGCGCGGTGGTGAGCGCGTCGCGCACGGAGTCAGGCGATTTCAGCACCGTGGCCAGATAGGGCCGCAGCGGCATGTCCATGAAGATCGCGCGGGCGCCAGGAAACGCGGCCAGCAACGGCGACACCAGGCTGTTGCAGCTGCTGGTCGCCTTGATGATGCAATGCCGGTCCGGTGCGAGCGGTCGCGCCAGCCGGCCCACGGTGTCGTGCAGCAACGCCTGCCATTCGTCGCGGGAAAAGCGGCCTTCCGGCAGGCCGGCATCGCGTTGATGCTCCGCCAGTCCCCGCAACGTCAGCGGTTCCCGCAACACCTGGGTCTGCGGATGTTCGGCCAGCAACCGACTGAGCAGCGTGGAGCCGCAATGGCCGATGTGGAACAGGAAATGGCATCCGGGCGGCGCGCCGGTCAGCGGCGGCAGCGCGTCCAGTGGCACCCAGCCACCCTGGGGCTTGTCGGCCAACGCCCGCTCATCCAGGAAGGCGGCCCGCGCACGTTGCGTGCGGTCGAGCCGCACGAACAGCATCCGCCTGCCGACGGCGTCCAGCCGGAACGGCATGAAGGCGGCGTCGTGCAGCATCGGGACGGGAGCGGTCATGGCGACAGGCAAGGGTGAAGACGGAAGAGTCTAAGCGTTTCGGCCGACGCGGCCACGCGCAAAGAAGACACGCATCGGCATGCGGTGCCCGCCGCCGAGGGGAAACCGCCGCGAACGTAATGGGTGCGCCGCCGCCGCGGCAGGCGATAACGACGCGCTACGTACCGCGCGGCTTCGCCCGATGGGTCGCCTGGGCGCTCCACGGGTCGTCGGGCCACGGATGCTTCGGATACCGCCCCTTCATCTCCTTCTTTACCTCGGCGTAGGTCGAGTTCCAGAAGTTGCGCAGGTCCGAGGTCACCTGCAACGGTTTGCCGCCGGGCGACAGCAGGTGCAGCAGCACCGGCACGCGACCGTCGGCCACGCGCGGTGTGTCGGCCAGGCCGAACAGCTCCTGCAGCTTCACCGCCAGCACCGGCGGTTGGCCGTGCGTGTATTCGATGCGGCGCTCCATCCCGGACGGCACGCTGATACGCACCGGCGCCAGCTGATCGATGCGCTGCCGGAGCGACCACTCCATGCCCGACTTCAGCGCGTTGGCCAGCTCGTCCTCCTCCAGCGCATCGAGCCGTGTCTTGCCGGCGAAGGCCGGCTTCAGCCAGTCGTCGAGCGTGGCGATCAGCGCGTCGTCGGACAGGTCGGGCAGGCCGAGATCCGGCATCCACTCGCGCAGGCAGCGCACGCGTTCGCGCCATTGCTGCAGCGACTCGGGCCACGACAGCGCGTCCAGGCCGAGATCGCGCACCGCGTCGGTCAACGCGGCGGCGGCGAGCGCGGGATCGACGCGGCCGGCAGGGCGCGCGTCGAAGACGATCTGGTCGAAGCGCGATTCGCGTTGCGCGGACAACGCGCGGCGCGAGGCATCCCAGCGCACCGTGTCTTCGGTGACGAAGCGGTCGGCGAAGTCGCGGCGCAGGCGCTGCTCGTCCACCGGCGCTCCCCGCTGCACCAGGGCGTCGCGGTTCTCGTGCCGCAGTTCGCTGACGACGATCCAGGGTTCGCCCACCAGCGCGCTGTCGTCGAACAGCCGCGCACTGCGCCCGTTCGCGAGCAGGTAGCGGCGTGCGTCCTGCGGATGCCGGAAGCCGATGCGGTCCGGAAACGCATGCATCAGCACGTCGCCCAGGCGATGCGCTTCAACGGACGATGGCGGTGCTGCATGCTCACGCACGCGGCGGCGCCACTGCTTCGCGGCGGCGTCGATCGCGGCCAGGCCGGACCGGTTCACGTCCTGTGGCGCGCGGCCGCTGCGGAACGCCGCCAGCGCACGCCAGCGCGCAGCCAGCGCATCGCCGCCCATCCGCAGCGGATCGCGCGCTTCGACCAGCGCGGCAAGATCGCAGGCGAGCGCGCGGTCCTCGCCCTCGCCTGCCGACAGCAGCATCGCCGCGAGCCGCGGATGCGTGCCGAGCGCGAGCATGCGCTTGCCCAGCGGCGTGATGGCATTCGTCGACGTCAGTGCGCCGAGGCGGCGCAGCAGATCGCGGGCCGCATTCATGGCGCCCGGCGGCGGCGCATCGACGAAACGCAGATCGTCGCTGCCCCACGCGGCCAGTTCCAATGCCAGCGCACCGAGCTCGACCAGCGCGATCTCCGGCCGCCGCTGCGGGTCCAGGCGCTGCGATTGCGGCCACAGGCGGTAGGCCCAGCCGTCGGCGACACGGCCGGCACGACCGGCGCGCTGGTCGGCGGAGGCCTGCGAGATGGTCGTCACTTCCAGTCGGGAGAAACCGCTGTTCGGATCGTAGGACGGCTCGCGCGCCTGTCCGCTGTCGACCACCACGCGCACGCCGGGCAGCGTCACCGACGATTCGGCCACGTTGGTCGCCAGCACCACGCGGCGGCGACCCTGCGGATCGGGCTGCAGCGCTTCGGACTGCTTTTCCACCGGCAGGTCGCCGTGCAGGGCCAGGACGATGAAATCGTCTTTCCCTTCTCCTCTCGGGAGGAGGTGCCCGGAAAGCGCGCCCCGGACCTGATCCGGGGGCGGATGAGGGGCGAGCGCAGCGTTGCTGCCGGAACCATCGCGTCCTTCGTTGCCCCTCTCCCCAACCCCTCTCCCGGCGGGAGAGGGGCTCAACAGTGCCTCCACGCGCGCGATCTCGCGCTGGCCGGGGAGGAACACCAGCACGTCGCCGGGATGCGACTGGACCGCCTGTTCGATGGCGCGGCGCACTTGGGATTCCTGCGATTCGTCTCGACGTGCGGGGACGTGCGACACCTGCACCGGGAAGCTGCGGCCCTCGCTGCTCAACCGTGGCGCATCGAGGAAGCGCGCCAGCTTCTCGCCGTCGAGCGTGGCGGACATCACGACGATGCGCAGGTCCTCGCGTACCTGCGCCTGCACGTCCAGCGCGAGCGCCAGGCCGAGGTCGCCGGCGAGGTGGCGTTCGTGGAACTCGTCGAACAGGATCGCGCCGACGCTCTCCAGCATCGGATCGTCCTGGATCATCCGGGTCAGGATGCCTTCGGTGACCACCTCGATCCGCGTGTCGGGTCCGACCTTGTTCTCGAAACGGATGCGGTAACCGACCGTGCCGCCCACCGCTTCGCCCCGCTGTTTCGCCATGAAGCCGGCCGCTGCGCGTGCGGCCACGCGGCGCGGCTCCAGCATCACGATCTTGCGGCCCTGCAGCCACGGCGCATCGAGCAGCGCCAGCGGCACCTGCGTGGTCTTGCCCGCACCGGGCGGCGCTTCCAGCACCAGGCGCGGATGCCCGGACAGGCTGCGGGCGATGTCCGGCAACAGCGGCGTGATGGGGAACGTGGGGGATGGCATGCGGTGCAAAGGATAAGCCCTTCCTGGTCGAACTCATGCACACGGATGTGGGAGCGACGTGAGTCGCGATGAACTACCGCGGAGGCCACTTCGCGACTTACGTCGCTCCCACATCGCACATCGCAGAACCCAGCGCTTACACCGGCTAAAATGCCACGATGGATCTCATCGACATCGGCGCCAACCTCACCCACGAAAGTTTCGACCACGACCGCAACGCGGTGCTGCAGCGCGCGCGCGAGGCCGGTGTGGTGCAGCAGGTGGTCACCGGCGCCAGCCGCGAACATTCGCCGACCGCGCTGCGCCTGGCGCAGGCGCATCCGGGCGAGCTGTTCGCCACCGCCGGCGTGCACCCGCACCACGCCACCGAGTACACCGACGAGTGCGATGCCGAGATGCGCGCGCTGCATGCGCACCCGGAAGTCGTGGCGGTGGGCGAATGCGGACTGGATTACTTCCGCGACTTCTCGCCGCGGCCGGCGCAGCGCAGGGCGTTCGAGCGGCAGCTGCAGATCGCGGTGGACACCGGCAAGCCGCTGTTCCTGCACCAGCGCGACGCGCACGACGACTTCGTGGCGATGATGAAGAACTTCGACGGCCAGCTCGGCCCTGCGGTGGTGCACTGCTTCACCGGCACGAAGAAGGAACTGTTCGACTGCCTGGACCAGGACTGGCACATCGGCATCACCGGCTGGCTGTGCGACGAGCGCCGCGGTCTGCACCTGCGCGAGCTGGTGAAGCACATCCCGGCGAACCGGCTGATGATCGAGACCGACGCGCCCTACCTGCTGCCGCGCACCGTGAAGCCGCAGCCCACGCACCGCCGCAACGAGCCGATGTACCTGGCCCACATCGTGGCCGAACTGGCGCGCGACCGCGGCGAGGACATCGAGGTCACCGCCGCCGCGACGACGGCGACGGCGCGCGCGTTCTTCCGGTTGCCGGAAACCACGCGCGGCTGAGTCACGCGCGGGGCGGACGACCTTCGCCGGCCTGCCAGAGCGCGTCCAGCCCGTACCGGTAGTTCGGATGACGGGGGCGCCAGTGCAGGGCCTCATAAGTCCCGCTGGCGTCGATGCGCTTGCAGCTGCCGTAGAAGCGCCGCTGCGCGGGCGACGCCTGCACCGGGTCGTAGGGGCGGGCGGGAGGCAGCGGCAGCCCGCTGAGCACGGCAGCATGGGCCAGCACGTCCTGCGGGGCGGCCGGCAGCGTGTCGGCCAGCAGGTAGATCGCGTCGGCGGTGCGCGTGCGGTGCAGCGACGCGACCACCGCATCGCAGGCATCGTCCACGTGGATGCGGTTGAACACCAGGCCCGGTTTCACCACGTGGCGCGCCGTGCCGTCGGCCAGCGACCGCAGCGCATTGCGGCCGGGTCCGTAGAGGCCGGCCAGACGGAACACGCCGCAGGCGACGCCGCGACGCTGCGCCAGCGCCTGCCATTGCGCCTCGGCCCGCCGGCGCGCCTCTGCCGTCGGATCGGTTCCGTCGGCAGGGGACGTCTCATCCACCACGCCTCCCTGACGGTCGGCGTAGACGCCGGTGGAAGAAAGGTAGCCGAGCCAGCGCAGGCGGGGGTTGTCCGCCAGGGCCGCGGCGGCGGTACGCAGCGACGGATCGCCTTCCGCATCCGGTGGTATCGAGCCGAGCACGGCGTCGGCTTGCGCGAGCGCCGCCTGCAGGCGCGCATCGAGCGGCGCGTCGGCGATGAAGGGCAACCGCGAGGCCGCGTCCGCCGCCGTCCGCGAGGTACCGATGCATTCCACCCCATGTGCGCGCAGGCGATCGGCCAGACGGGTACCGGTATAGCCCATGCCCAGCACGACCAGCCGCCGCAGCCACGGCGGAGGCGCGGGCGCCGTCATGGGGTGCGCAGTCGCTCGTAGGCCTGCAGGTGCACCCAGGCGGTGTGCAGGCGGGGAACGGCGATGCCGTGCAGGCCCGCGCGATGGACCATGTCGCCGACGATGTGCGCCGCTTCGACGCGTTGGCCGGCTTCCAGGTCGCGCAGAATCGAAGCCTTCATCGGCGAGCCGGCGGCGGTCAGGATGTCGCGTGCGGTCGCCTGCGCCGTTGCCGGCACCGGCTGTCCGGACGCGGCGGCCACGGCCAGGCATTCGTCATGCAGCGCGATCATGACATCCGCACCCCCCTCGCCCGCGACGATGGTGCCGATCGGCGCGCGCATCAGGCAGGTGCCGGCGGCGAGGGCGGTGAGGAAGGTGTACTTGATCCACTGCGCCTGCGCGATGTCCGCCGTGTGCGCGTGATCGACGCCCGCCCGTGCGCAGGCGTCGGCAAGCGCGTGCAGGCGCGGATCGGGCGCCTGGCCGGCGCGCTCACCGAAGGTCATCGACGCCGGTGTGCCCAGGTGCAGGATCTCGCCCTGCTGGCCGAGCGTCGCGCTGATGAAGCACAGACCGCCGAGCACATGGTCGGATCCGAAACGCGCGTCCAGCGCATCGTAGTGGCGCAGCCCGTTGAGCAGCGGCAGCACGCGCGCACCGGTGTGGACAGCCGGTGCGATGGCGTCCATCGCACTGTCCAGGTCGTAGGCCTTGCAGCTCAGCAGCACCAGGTCGAACGGGGCGGCCTCCGCCAGCGTATCCGCCGTCAGCAGTTGCGCGGACACATCAGCGTCGCCGAGCGGACTGCGGATGCGCAGGCCGCGTTCGCGCAGCAGCGCCGCGCGCGCCGGGCGCACCAGGAAGCTGACGTCGATCCCCGCCTGCGCCAGCCGGCCACCGAAGTACCCGCCGGTGCCACCGGCGCCGAGCACGAGCAGCCGCATCAGCTGCGCAGTCCCACGCCCTTCCTCAACAGCCACAGGCCCAGCGCGGCCAGGCCGACCACGAAGGCCAGCATCAGCGCATACGCGATCCACAGCGGCACGTCGCTGGTGCCGAGCAGGCCGTAGCGGAACGCGTTGACCATGTAGAAGATCGGGTTGGCGTGGGTCAGCGCTTCCGCCCACGGCGGCAGCAGCTTGACCGAGTAGAACACGCCGCCCAGGTAGGTCAGCGGGGTGAGGATGAAGGTCGGCACGATGGCGATGTCGTCGAACTTCTTGGCGTACGCGGCGTTGACGAAGCCCGCCAGCGAGAAGATCGTCGCGCCCAGCAGCACGGTGCTGATCGTCACCAGCGGGTGCGGCACGCGCACCTTGGTGAAGAACATGGCGATCACCAGCACGATGGCGCCCACCATCAGCCCGCGCAGCACGGCGCCGGCCACGTAGCCGAGCAGGATCACCCAGTTCGGCATCGGGCTGACCAGCAGCTCCTCGACGTGGCGGCCGAACTTGGCGCCGAAGAAGCTGGAGCTGATGTTGCCGTAGCTGTTCTGGATGATGCTCATCATCACCAGGCCCGGCACGATGAACTCCATGTAGCTGTAGCCGCCCATGTCGCCGATGCGGCTGCCGATCAGGCCGCCGAAGATCAGGAAATACAGCGTCATGGTGATGGCCGGCGGTACCAGGGTCTGGCCCCAGATGCGCAGGATGCGGGCGACTTCGCGGCGGACGATGGTGCCCAGCGCCACCAGGTTCTTGCGGAACGGCGTGCTGGCGGCGGAGTGCAGGTCGGTCGTGCTCATGCGGCCTGCTCCCGCTTGGCGGCGGCTTCGTCGCCGGTCAGGCGCACGAACAGCTCCTCCAGCCGGTTGCTCTTGGTACGCATGGAGCGCACGCGGATGCCCGCATCGCCCAGGGCGGTGAAGACGCGGTTGAGGTCCATCGCGCGCGGCATGTCCAGGTCCAGGGTATGGCTGTCGCTGGCGGACAGGGTGGTGCCTTCGATCACCGGCAGCTGCGCGGGCAGCTCGCCGTCGATGTCGAACAGGAAGCCTTCGACATCCAGTTTGGCCAGCAGCGCCCGCATCGGGCCCTGCTCGACGATGACGCCGCGGTCGATGATGGCGAGGTTGCGGCAGAGGCTCTCGGCCTCTTCCAGGTAGTGCGTGGTCAGGATGATGGTGGTGCCGGCTTCGTTGATGTCCTTCAGCGTCTTCCACATGCCGCGGCGGATCTCGATGTCCACGCCGGCGGTGGGTTCGTCGAGGATCAGCAGCTTCGGCCGGGTCATCATGGCGCGGGCGATCATCAGCCGGCGCTTCATGCCGCCGGACAGCGTGCGGCTCATGACGTTGGCCTTCTCCCACAGCTGCGCGCGCCTGAGTTCCTCTTCGGCCCGCACCAGCGCCTCGGCGCGCGGGATGCCGTAGAAGCCCGCGTAGTTCACGCAGATGTCGAGCGGCTTCTCGAACATGTTGAAGTTGATCTCCTGCGGCACCAGGCCCAGCAGGCGCATCGCACCGTCGCGGTCGCGGTCGATGTCCACGCCGAACACGCTTACCTGGCCGCCGCTCTTGTTGACCAGCGAACTGACCACGCCGATCAGCGTGGACTTGCCGGCGCCGTTGGGCCCGAGCAGGGCGAAGAAATCGCCGGGCTCGACCTGCAGCGACACGCCCTTGAGGGCCTGCACGCCGGTGTCGTAGACCTTGCGCAGGTCGGAGATGGCCAGCGCGGGCGCCGCCGCGGAAGCCGTTGTCGCAGACGCCATGGGGTACCTTGTGGCGCCACGACGGCGCCCGGGGAATCGAACGCTTATTATAGGCGTCCCGCCGGGGCCGCCCCGGGCCACACAGTGTTCCAGCCGCCTTGGCGATCGCGCATTTCCCGTTGAAACTCGTCGGACGCCGCATGCTGGCGCCCAGCGTGGGCCACTACTGCTTCGTCCGCGACGACGGGCTGCCGCTGGATTTCATCCCCGGGCAGTTCATCCAAGTGCACTTCCACTACGCCGACGGCACCGCCACCAAGCGCAGCTATTCGCTGGCGACCCTCCACGACCATGCGATGGGGCCGGGCGAAGCGGTCGAGATCGCGGTCAGTTACGTGCCGGGCGGTGCGGCGACCGCCCTGTTCGAGGGCCTGCCGGAAGGCGGGCGCGTGGAAGCCAGCGGCCCGTTCGGTCGTTTCTGCCTGATGCCCGGCGACCGCAATGCGCGCTACCTGCTGATCGCCACGGGCACGGGCGTGACGCCCTACCGCTCGATGCTGCCGCAGCTGGCCGCGCTGATGGCCGAACGCGGCGTCGAGGTCGTGCTGCTGCAGGGCGCGCGCACGCCGACGGAACTGCTGTACGGCGACGACTTCCGTGCCTTCGCCGACGCACACCCCGGCTTCCGCTACGTGCCCTGCCTGTCGCGCGAGCGGCCGGCCGATCCGCACCCCGACGTGCGCCAGGGCTATGTGCAGCAGCACCTGGCCGAGTTCGCGCCGGATGCCGCGCGCGACATCGCCTACCTGTGCGGCAATCCGGACATGGTGGATGCCTGCTTCGAGGCGCTGAAGGGACACGGCCTGCCGGTGCCCCAGATCCGCCGCGAGAAGTACGTCTCCAGCAAGTAGCGCCACGTCCGTGCCGGCCGGTACGGGCTGCGGCCGGTGCATGCGTCTACACTGGGGCAGGGGGAACGCATCGCGATGCCGGATCACACCTTCGATGTCGCCTCGCTGTATCCGCGCGATGCCGCCGGCCCCGCGGCATCGCGCTGGCGCGGGTGGGGATCGATGCTGGTCGGCATGGGCGTCGGCGCCATCGTGGGTGCCGCGCTTGCACTCGCCGGGGTCACCCTGGGCCGTCAAGTCGCGGCGCTGGACTGGCTCATCGCTGGCCTGCTGCTGGGGTTGTGGCCGAACGTCGTGCTGCACGAAGCCGGGCATCTGCTGGCCGGCATGATGGCGGGCATGCGGCCCATCGCGCTGGGCATCGGTCCGTTCCGCTACGAGCGCACGCTGGCCGGATGGCGCGGTTATCGCGGCAGCGCACTGCAGGGGATCGCCGGCTTTGCGGCGTTGCTGCCGCACGGCACGACCGGCGGGACACGCGGTGCTCAGGCGATGATGCTGGCAGGCGGCCCGATGGCGAACCTGCTTACCGCCGCCGTGTGCCTCGTCGCCGCTTCCCTGCTCGATGGCTCCCCGCGGATTGAGGGCCTGTTGATGGGCGTTGGCGGCGGCGCGCTGGTACTGGGCGCCGCCAACCTGTTTCCGTTCACGGTCGCGGCGGGATGGCGTTCGGATGGACGCAATCTGCTGGACCTGGCTCGTCGCGCGCCCGATGCCGATCTTTATCTCGCCCTGCAGCGTGTCGTCGGCCTGAGCCTGGCAGGTCAGCGACCGCGCGACTGGCCCGCGAGCGCACTGCCCGCCGCCACGCCTGATCTTCCACCCATGATGCTCGCGTTCTCCGTCCACATGCTGTGCCTGTCGCACACGATGGATCGAGGCGATGCCGAGGCCGCTTCCGCGCACGCACGTTGGCTGGCCCACCACTGGACGGCGGCACCTCCGGGCCAGCGACCCGCGATTGCCACGCAGATGGGCGGCTACGCGGCGATCATCGCCCGCGACGGCGCCCTGCTGTCGGCCTGGCGCCCGCTGTGCGAAGGCGGCCTGCTCGATCTTTCGCCCTATCGCGCGTGGCTGGATGCCGAACTGGCACTGCTGCAGGACGACCCCGCCCTCCCGCAACGGGTCACGCAGGCGCGCGCGCTGCTTCCCCGTGTGCACGACGCCGGCAGTGCGCGGGTACTCGAGGACCATATCGACCGCTTGCTGCAGCGGCAGTGCACGTCCTCGCACTGATTGCCGGCTCTCCGGTCACATCCGTCCCGCCGCAGCGTCATGGCATGCTGGGACCCGCCTCCAACGGAACTGATACATGGCACTTCTTCATCGATCACTCGCACTCGCCCTGGGTGCCACACTGCTGGCCGGCTGCAGCGGCAGCGCGACCGGCCCCGACCAGCAGGCCGTGCGCCACTACGGCGACATCGCGTTCACGCCCTGCACCCTGACCGCACCGCATCTGACCACCACGGTAGAGGCGCAATGCGCCACCTACGAGGTGGCCGAGGATCCGGCGAAGCCGGAGGGCCGCAAGGTGGCATTGAACATCGCGTGGCTGCCGGCCACCAACGAAGGCGCCGCGACGGACGACCCGGTGTTTTTCCTGGCCGGTGGCCCGGGGCAGTCCGCCGTGCAGGTCTGGCCGAGCATCGATGCGGCCTTCCGCGACGTGCGCAAGTCGCGGCACATCGTGCTGGTCGACCAGCGCGGTACCGGCAAGTCGAATCCGCTGGCCTGCAAGGACGGCGAGGGCCGCAACGCCTACACCGATCCGGACGACATGAGCGAAGCGGCGGCGGCCGCCTTCGCCCGCGACTGCGCGGCGTCGCTGCAGGCCGATCCGCGCTTCTACACCACCACCGACGCCGTCCGCGACCTGGACAGCGTGCGCAAGGCGCTGGGTGCGGCGAAGATCAACCTGGTCGGCGGCTCGTACGGCACGCGCGTGGCGCAGCAGTACGCGATGCGCCACCCCGACCGCACGCGCAGTGTGGTGATCGATGGCGTGGTGCCGAACGAGCTGGTGCTGGGCAGCGAGCACGCCCGCAACCTGGACGCGGCGCTGGCGCTGCAGTTCCAGCGCTGCCAGGCCACGCCGACCTGCAGGCAGCGTTTCGGCGACGACCTGCGCGGCCAGTTGCGCACCTTGATGACGCGGTTGGCCGCGGCACCGGTGAGCACCGAGTACCGCGATCCGTCGACCGGCGAGCTGGTCACCGGCGAGGTCACCGCCGCGACGGTCGCGGGCATCACCCGCATGTATTCGTACGTGCCGCAGGGCGCCGCCCTGCTGCCGCTGGTATTGAACGAAGCGCAACAGGGCCGCTACGGCTCGCTGATGTCGCTGTCGAAGCTGCTGGAAAGCCAGGTCGGCGACCAGTTCATGCATGGCATGCAGCTGTCGGTGATCTGCGCCGAGGACGCGGACCTGCTGAAGGCCGATCCCGCCGACGCCGACACCGTGCTGGGCAGCCTGCTCGGCGATACGCTGAAGACGCAATGCACGGCGTGGCCCACCGGCAAGCGGCCGGCCGACTTCCACACCGCGTGGACCTCCGACATCCCCACGCTGATCACCTCGGGCGAACTGGACCCGGTCACCCCGCCGCGCTACGGCGAGCAGGTGCTGCGCACGTTGTCGAACGCCCGCCACCTGACGCTGAAGGGCCAGGGCCACGGCACGTTCGCCGTCGGCTGCATGCCCAAGCTGCTGGGCCGCTTCCTGGAGACCGCCAACGCCAAGGACCTGGACGCCACGTGCCTGGACAGTCTCGACTACGTGCCGCCCTTCACCAGCTTCAACGGCTGGGAGCCGTGAGCCGCGCCCCCGCGCGCCCGCCCTCTTCAATGGACATGACCGAATGATCATCGCCAACGACCTGCACAAGTCCTTCAAGACCAAGACCGGCACGGTCACCGCCGTGGACGGCGTCAGCTTCACCGCCCACGACGGCCAGATCACCGGCCTGCTCGGCCCCAACGGCGCCGGCAAGACCACCACCATGCGCATGCTGTATACGCTGATGACGCCCGACCGCGGCGAAGTGCGCGTGGACGGCCTGGATACCGCGCGCGAACCCGTCGCGGTGCGCCGCGCGCTGGGCGTGCTGCCCGACGCGCGCGGCGTCTACAAGCGCCTGACCGCGCGCGAGAACATCGCGTACTTCGGCGAGCTGCACGGGCTGTCGTCGAAGCAGATCGCGGAGCGCACGAAGGCGTTGTCCGAGGCGCTGGACATGGGCGACATCCTCGACCGCCAGACCGAGGGCTTCAGCCAGGGCCAGCGCACCAAGACCGCGATCGCGCGCGCGCTGGTGCACGACCCGCGCAACGTCATCCTCGACGAACCCACCAACGGCCTGGACGTGATGACGACGCGTGCGATGCGCGGCTTCCTGCGCCAGCTGCGCGACGAGGGCCGCTGCGTGATCTTCTCCAGCCACATCATGCAGGAGGTGGCCGCGCTCTGCGACCGCATCGTCATCATCGCCAAGGGCACGGTAGTGGCCGCCGGCACGGCGGACGAACTGCGGGCGCAGGCGGGTGAGGACAACCTGGAGGACGCCTTCGTCAAGGTGATCGGGTCGGAGGAGGGCCTGCTGGCATGAACATGTTCCGTACCGTCTTTACCGTGATGCGCAAGGAACTGCGTGACCTCTCGCGCGACCGCCGCACGCTCGCGCTCGCCCTGTTCCTCGGCCCGCTGCTGTATCCCGCGCTGATGCTGGGCATGGGCTACCTGACCGAGAACCGCATCCGCACCCAGGTCGACAAGACGCTGGAAATCCCGATGGTGGGCGCCGAACATGCGCCGAATCTGGTGAAGTTCCTCGCCACCAACGGCATCACCGCCGGCAAGGCACCGGACAACCTGGATACGGCGATCCGCACGCAGGAGATCGATGTCGCGCTGCGCATCAGCCCCGACTACGCGGACGACTGGCGCAACGGCCGGCCGGCGCTGGTGGAGATCATCCGCGACAGCACGCGCCGCGATGCGGACATTCCGACCCAGCGCGTCAATGCCGCACTCTCCGCGTACAGCCAGCAGGTCGGCGCGCTGCGCCTGCTCGCACGTGGCGTGGATGCCTCGGTCGCGCGGCCGGTCAGCGTCGGCATGCAGGACCTGGCTACGCCTGAAGCCAAGCAGGGCATGCTGCTGTCGGTGCTGCTGCCGTACCTGCTGATCCTCACCTCGTTCATCGGCGGTGCCTACCTGATCCTCGATGCCACCGCCGGCGAGCGCGAACGGCAATCGCTGGAACCGCTGCTGGCCACTCCGGCGCCGCGCAGCGCGGTGGTCAGCGGCAAGATCGCCGCGGCCTGCGTGATCGGCCTGACCACGCTGCTGCTCACGCTGCTGGCGTTCAAGTTCAGCGCGCAGTTCGCCGGCACGCTGGGACGGCAGTTGAACGTGTCGTTCCTGTCGATGGGCAAGATGCTGCTGATCCTGCTGCCGATGCTGTTCATCGGCACCTCGCTGCTGACCTACCTCGCGGCTTCGGCCAAGAGCATGAAGGAAGCACAGAGCCACATGACGTGGCTGATGCTGCTGCCGATGATCCCGACCTTCGCGCTGATGGCCAACCCGCTGAAGAGCCAGCCGTGGCAGTTCGCCGTGCCGTTCCTTGCGCAGAACCAGCTGCTGCTGAAAGTGATCCGCAACGAGTACATCGGCCCGCAGACGTGGGGCATCTACATCGCCGCAGCGTTCGGCGTGGCGGCGCTGCTGTGGTACGCGGCCGTGCGCCGCTACCACCAGGAGAAGCTGGCCATCGCCGGCTGACACGATCGATACGCCGGCACGAGAACGGCCACCTCGGGGTGGCCGTTTTTTCTTCGAGCTCAGAAGCGGTACTCGTCGCCGAGACGTCAGCGTCTGCGCGGTAACATCGGCATTGAACAGGTCGCCCGTGTTGTCGTCGTAGTTCAGGCCCAGCGCGTTGTGGTGGTCGACGTCGTAGCCCGCACCCATGCCCAGCCAAGGCCTGGTGGAACGCGGCGGCACAGAAGGCGGCGTCCCGACTTCGCTCGAGCGCCGACCCACTTCGGTTGAGCGAGACCGACGCGCAAACGAAAACGCCGGCACGGGGCCGGCGTTTCGTCTCACGCGGAGGGAGCGGCGGTCAGCCCGGGCTGAAACCGATCGTGCGGCGCGTGGTGACCGGTGCATCGACCGGCTCGAAGCGCCAGCGGCGCACGGCGTTGAGCGCCTCGCGGTCGAATACGCGCGCCGGCGTGGCACGCACCACGCGCGCATTGGTCACCGAGCCGTCGGTGCCGACGGTGATCTCCACCAGCACTTCGCCGCTGGTGCCCGAACGCAGGGCTTCCGGCGGATAACGCGGTGCCGGCGTGCTGACCGCGCGCAGCGACTGCGCCGGAGCGGCGGCAGGCGCGGCGGCACGGGCCGCGGCGGCCTGGCGGTTGGCCGCCTCGCGCTGGGCGGCCGCCTGACGCTCGCTTTCCTGCCGGGCCGCTTCCGCACGCGCGGCTTCCTGCTGCTGCGCGAGCTGCTGCGCGGCGGCGGCCTCGGCGGCGCGCTGCTGTTCCGCCTGCTGGGCCAGGCGCTGCTGTTCCCTGAGGCGGGCGTCCTCTTCGGCCTTGGTCTTGGCGGCCTCGTCGGTGACGGCGCGCTGGGCGACGGCCTGCTGCGCGGCGGCGATGTTCTGCTGCAGGCGCGGCAGCGCGGGCGCCTTCGGATCCGCCTTCTCGATGATCGCGGTCAGGCGCTGGGCTTCGGTGAACTCCTCGCGCGCGATGCTCTGTTCGGCGGCGATCAGGGTGTACGGCATCAGGTCGGTCAGCGCGCTGGTCACGCCGGGGTCGTTCGGCAGCTTGTCGCGCAGTGCGAGGTAGTACTCCATCGCGTTGTCGCCGCCGGGCGCGTAGATGCGGTTCTCGCGCAGTGCCTTGGTCGCGGCATCGCGGAGCGTGTCGGCATCCATCGCCTGGACCTCGGCGGACACGGCCGGCGGCGGCGGTGCGGCGGGCGTGGCGGCCGGTGTCGCGGCGGGCGCGGCGGCGTCGTCCTGCTTGGAACACGCCGCCAGCGCGACGATGAGCAGCAGCGGTGCGGCGTAGCGCAGGCGCCCGGTGGTCTGGATCAAGGACATCGTTTCAACTCCCCCAAGTACGTTTCTAATGGTGTCGACACGGCCGGCACTGCGCGCAGGCACGCAGGACCGGAGGTCGCGAATCGGCACGGGCCCGCGCTCGACCGGGCCCGTACGGGCCGGCGTGGCGCGATGCCTTCCGGGTACCCCTACCCGGACGCCAGAGTACGTCGGCGCATCGGAAGCAACACTTGATGTTCGTCACACTTTTGGCGGGCTACCGCCACGCGTCGTCATTTGCCGATGCAGAACGTCGAAAAGATGTGCCCCAGCATGTCGTCGGCGCTGAGGCGGCCGGTGATGTCGCCCAGGGCATCGTGGGCCAGCCGCAGCTCCTCCGCCGCCAGTTCCAGCCGCTCGTGCTGAAGCTGATCGGACGCGGAGCCGGCGTGAGCGGCCGCGCGATGCAATGCCTCCACATGACGCGCCCGTGCCGAGAACTCGCCATCGCCGCCATCGCTGGCCGGTCCGCCGGCGAGCGCACGCAGGCGCACGTGCAGCCGGTCGAGACCGATGCCGTGCGCGGCGGATACGAACACGCGATCGCCGTCATCCGGCGGCACGCTGGCCAGCAGGTCGGCCTTGTTGTGGATCCACAGCACCGTGGCGACGCCGTCGATGCTGTCGGCGATCGCCGCACGGCCGGCGTCCGGATCGCGCGCATCGATCACCGCAAGCGCCACGTCGGCGCGCGCGAGTTCCGCACGTGCGCGGCGCATGCCTTCGCGCTCGATCGCGTCGCCGCCGTCGCGCAGTCCGGCGGTGTCGACCAGGTGCAGTTCGAGCCCATCGAGGCGGATGGTCTCGCGCAGGGTGTCGCGGGTGGTGCCGGCCACGTCGGTGACGATGGCGCGGTCGCTGCCGGCCAGCGCGTTGAGCAGCGAGCTCTTGCCGGCGTTCGGCGGGCCGACGATCACCGCATGCACGCCGTCGCGCAGCTTGCGCCCGCGTTCGGCATCGACGATCAGCGCGTCCAGCTGTTGCCATGCTTCGGCCAGGCGCAGGCGGACCTGTTCGCCGCCGAGCGTGTCGAGCGATTCGTCGGCGAAGTCGATCGCGGCCTCGATGTGGACGCGCAGCGCCAGCAACGACTGGCCGATGTCGTCGACGCGCCGCGAGAAGACGCCATCCAGCGAACGCCGGGCCGCGCGCGCGGCACGCGCATCGGCAGCGGCGATCAGGTCGGCGATGGCTTCGGCCTGGGCGAGATCGAGCCTGGCGTTGAGGAAGGCGCGCTCGGAGAACTCGCCGGGGCGCGCCATCCGCGCGCCGAGCGCACAGGCGCGCGCGACCAGCTGCTGCAGGACGACCGGACTGCCGTGCGCCTGCAGTTCCACCACGTCTTCGCCGGTGAAACTCGCAGGGCCAGGAAACGACAGCGCGATACCGTCGTCGAGCGTGCCGCCATCGGCATCGCGGAACCGCACGTGATGGGCGCGGCGCGGCGACAGCGCGCGCGCGCAGATCGTCTTCGCGATGGTCTGCGCCGCCGGTCCCGACAGCCGCACGATGCCGACGCCACCGGCGCCGGGAGCCGTGGCGATGGCGACGATGGTGTCCTGGGCTGGCGGCATGGAAATGGGTTCGCGAAGGAGCGTTCAGGGTAGCGGAAACACGAAGCCCGCCGGAGGGCGGGCTTCGTGGTCTCGCGGGAGGCGCGGATTACTTCGCGACCGCGGTCTTCGGCGGCGTGGCGGATTCGCCGTGGCGCTTGGTCATCCACCACTGCTGCAGCAGACCCAGCGCGCCGTTGGTGACCCAGTACAGCACCAGGCCCGACGGGAAGAACGCCATCATCACGCCGAACACCAGCGGCATGAACTGCATCATCTTCTGCTGCATCGGGTCCATGCCCGGCGCCGGCGTCAGCTTCTGCGTCAGCCACATCACCAGCATGTTGAGCACCGGCAGGATGAAGTACGGATCGCGCGCGGTCAGGTCCTGGATCCAGGCGAACCACGGCGCCTGGCGCAGCTCGACCGATTCCACCAGCACCCAGTACAGCGCCAGGAACACCGGCATCTGCACGAGGATCGGCAGGCAGCCGCCCATCGGATTGATCTTCTCCTTCTTATACAGCTCCATCATGGCGACCTGGAACTTCTGCTTGTCGTCGCCGTAGCGTTCCTTCAGCTGCTGGATGCGCGGCTGGAACTTGCGCATCTTGGCGAAGCTCTTGTACTGCGCCGCCGACAGCGGATACAGCGCCAGCTTCACCAGGATCACCAGGCCGATGATCGACCAGCCCCAGTTGCCGAGGAAGCCGTGCAGGAAGTTCAACACCCAGAACAGGCCCTGGCCGAGCAGCGCGAGGATCGAGAACTGGCTGTAGTCGACCACGCGGTCGATGCCCGGCGCGTTGATCGCATGGATCTTGTCCACCAGCTTCGGGCCCACCCACAGGCGCGCGGTGGTGGTGGCCTGCTGGCCGGGACCGACGTTCACGCCCGGGCCCATCTCGCGGATCAGCGCGCGCGCGCCGTTATCCGGGGTGTCGAGCGAGATGGTGGTGGTGTCATCCGCCTGCGGGATCCACGCGCTGAAGAAGTGGTGCTGCGGGATGGCGATCCAGCCGCCTTTCACCTGCGCGTTGACGCGGCCGTCTTCCAGATAGTCCTCGTCGAACTTGCGACGCTGGTAGCTGCCGTCCCACCAGGTGGCGCCGTTGAAGCTGAAGGATTCCGGGTTGGTCATGCCGCTCTTGACCACCGGCGGCGTGCGCAGCAGCTGGCGATAGACCGTGCCCTGCCACGTGCCCGCACCGGCGTTGACGACCTGGTCGCGGACCTCGATCTCGTAGCTGGCCCGCTTGAACGTGTAAGTGCGACGGATGGTGACGCCGTCCGGACCCTGCCACACGAAGGGCACGCTGACGCTGTCGGCGCCCTTGGCCAGCGCGACGGCGCCGGTGCCGTTCTCCGGCACGAAGGCATGGTGATCGGGGGCTTTCGAGCCGCTGCTCACCCAACCGCTTTCGGCGGCATAGAAGTGCTGAGGTTCCTGGCTGAAGAGGCGGACCGGGCCGCTGCCCGGCGTCTTGCTCTGCGGGTAGTGCAGCAGATCGGCTTCCAGCACGCTGCCGCCGTCCAGCACCAGGCGCAGCACATCGGTCTGCACCGTGACCCGCGGTGCGGCCGCACCCTTGGCGGTGGCGGTCGGCATGGGCGCGACGGTCGGTGCGCTGGGCACGGTGCCGGAGGCCGTGGCGCCCGGCGCGATCGCGGTGGGCACGGTGCTGCCGGGCGCGGTCGCCGTCTGCGCGGCAACAACGGGAACGGCAGGCGCTGCCTTGTCCTTGCTCCATTCCAGCCATAGCAGGGTCGCCACCATCAGCCAGGCGAAGATCAGGAATACACGGGTCTGGTTCATCAGGCAGGCAGTCTCAACCGGCGTCGGAAACCGGTTTGGTCGGAGAAGAAGGAGTGGGAGGCGGCGCGGGGGAATTCAAGCCCGGCGGCATTGTGCCGCCCGCTGCCGGTGCCGGCAATGCGCCGGCGCGCACCAGCACGCGCTCGAAGGTCGCGCGCAGCTGGTTGGGATCGGCTTTCGCCGCAGCCGGACGCGCCACCACGACATAGTCGCCACCCGGAAGCGAATCGCGCAGGCGCCGGAAGTGTTCGCGCAGCTGGCGCTTGATGCGGTTGCGACCCACGGCCCGCGTGTCCACCTTGCGGGACACGGCAAGGCCCAGGCGCGCTGCGCCTTCGCCCGGCAACCAGTGCAGGCTCATCAGCGGATCGGAGGTGCGGCGGGCCTGTTCAAACACGCGCGCATACTCGGCGCTTGCGCGTACCCGCGCGCTGCGCGGGAAAGTCGTGCTCATTTCAGCAAGAAGCCCGCTCGTGAACGGGCGGGCTCCTTGTGATGCAGGGAACGCATGGAAGCATGGCCGCAGAGCGGCCAGGCCATCAGGCGGTCAGGCGCTTGCGGCCCTTGGCGCGGCGACGGGCCAGGATCTTGCGGCCATCGGCCGTGGCCATGCGGGCACGGAAGCCATGGTCGCGCTTGCGCTTGAGGTTGCTGGGTTGGTAAGTGCGCTTGGTGGCCATGGGGCCCTCGTGCGTGTTCGGGTGGAAAGAACCGGAAATTCTATAGTAACCGCCGGCTTACGGTCAACTCCCTCCGTGCTTTCGATGTGCTCCCGGCCCCGCGCCTCCGTGCCTGCGGCCGTTCGTCCTTTCATCCACATGTTATGCACAGGAGCGTTGGCGGGTCCCGGTGCCGGTGGTAGTCTGGCCGACCCCATGGATTCCGCCCCGCGCTGCCCCCGGCAACGCGGGAAGGCGTATTCCGCCCCCTACTCGCGAGTTGTTGCACCTGATGGATGCCTGGCCCCGTTGCCTCGAACGCCTGGAAGCCGAACTGCCGGCCGAGGATGTCCACACCTGGCTGAAGCCCCTGCAGGCCGAGCAGCGCAGCAACGCCATGGTCCTGTACGCACCCAACGCCTTCATCGTGGAACAGGTGCGCGAACGCTATCTCGGTCGCATCCGCGAGCTGCTGGACTACTTCGCCGGCCATGACGACGTGTCGCTGGAAATCGGTTCGCGCAGCCGCGTGGCGGAGGCGCCCGCCGCGTCCTCGCCCGGCGGCCTCCAGGCGGCCGCGCCGGCGGAACCGTTCGCCGGCAACATGGACCTGCACTACACCTTCGACAACTTCGTCGAAGGACGCAGCAACCAGCTCGGTCGCGCCGCCGCCTGGCAGGCCGCACAGAAGCCCGGCGACCGTGCGCACAACCCGCTGCTGCTGTACGGCGGCACGGGCCTGGGCAAGACCCACCTGATGTTCGCCGCCGGCAACGAGATGCGCCGGCAGAATCCGAACGCGCGCGTGCTGTACCTGCGCAGCGAGCAGTTCTTCAGCGCCATGACCAAGGCGCTGATCGAAAAGTCGATGGACCAGTTCAAGCGCCGCTTCCAGCAGGTCGACGCGCTGCTGATCGACGACATCCAGTTCTTCGCCGGCAAGGACCGCACGCAGGAAGAGTTCTTCCACACCTTCAATGCGCTGTTCGACGGACGCCAGCAGATCATCCTGACCTGCGACCGCTATCCGCGCGAAGTGGAAGGCCTGGAACCGCGCCTGAAGTCGCGGCTGGCCTGGGGCCTGAGCGTGGCCATCGACCCGCCGGATTTCGAGACCCGCGCCGCCATCGTATTGGCCAAGGCGCACGAGCGTGGCGCGCAGATCCCCGACGACGTGGCCTTCCTGCTGGCCAAGAAGATGCGCAGCAACGTGCGCGACCTGGAAGGCGCGCTCAACACGCTGGCCGCTCGCGCCAACTTCACCGGCCGCGCCATCACCACCGAGTTCGCGCAGGAAACCCTGCGCGACCTGCTGCGCGCGCAGCAGCAGGCCATCAGCATCCCCAATATCCAGAAGACCGTGGCAGACTACTACGGTCTGCAAATCAAGGACCTGCTGTCCAAGCGACGCACGCGCTCGCTCGCGCGCCCGCGACAGGTGGCGATGGCCTTGGCCAAGGAACTGACCGAACACAGCCTGCCGGAAATCGGCGACGCGTTCGCCGGTCGCGACCACACGACCGTGCTGCACGCCTGTCGACAGATCCGCACCCTGATGGAAGCGGATGGCAAGCTGCGCGAGGACTGGGACAAGCTGATCCGGAAACTCAGCGAATAAGCCGACGGGCCGTGTGGGGCCACGCTATCCGCGAGTCACGGGACGGTGCTTCACGCTGGAAATCAGGATCAGGTAATCGTGCGGTCCGGGCGGGTTGTCGGCGCCCGTTTTTGCGGGGCTCGTTTGCAGCGTTCAAGGGGTTAGCGCGTGATCGCGGCGCCCTCTCATGTCGCCAGCGGGACCGCGCTGCCCAGCCCGGTGCGCACTGTAGACAGGCGGTTGGGGAAGGGCAACGCATAACGTCGTGGGCAACCGGGCGCACGATCTGTGGATAAGATGTGCGCGTTTTGGAGCCTGAAAGTTGTCCACAGGTTCCGGCACAGCTCCAACCGACCCTGTCCACCGGGTTGGAAAGCCAGAAAAAACAACAGATTCAAATGGTTAGGTGGCTTTTCCCGGCTTTTCGTGCGTACCACCACCACCAGCTTTTAAGCTTTTAGTCTTGAAAATCCAAAGCGAAGGGGCTCCAACACTCATGCGTTTCAGTCTGCAGCGCGAAGCATTCCTCAAGCCCTTGGCCCAGGTGGTCAATGTGGTCGAACGCCGGCAGACGTTGCCGGTCCTGGCGAATTTCCTGGTTCAGGTGCAGAACGGGCAACTGTCGTTGACCGGCACGGACCTGGAAGTCGAGATGATTTCCCGCAGCGCGGTCGACGACGCGCAGGACGGCGAAACCACGATTCCGGCCCGCAAGCTGTTCGACATCATTCGCGCCCTGCCCGACGGCAGCAAGGTCACCGTCAGCCAGACCGGCGACAAGGTCACGGTGCAGGCCGGGCGCAGCCGCTTCACCCTCGCCACCCTGCCCGCCAACGACTTCCCGTCGGTGGACGAGGTCGAGGCCACCGAGCGGATCGAAGTGCCGGAGGCCACGCTGAAGGAGCTGATCGAACGGACTTCGTTCGCCATGGCCCAGCAGGACGTGCGCTACTACCTCAACGGCCTGCTGTTCGACCTGAGCGAGCGGACCCTGCGCTGCGTGGCGACCGACGGCCATCGCCTGGCCATGTGCGAGTCGCAGCTGGAAGGCGCACCGGTCGGCAAGCGCCAGATCATCGTGCCGCGCAAGGGCGTGACCGAACTGCAGCGCCTGCTGGAAGGCGGCGATCGCACGCTGGAACTGGAAGTCGGCCGCAGCCACATCCGGGTGAAGCGCGACGATGTGACCTTCACGTCCAAGCTGATCGATGGCCGCTTCCCGGATTACGCCGCGGTGATTCCCATCGGCGCCGATCGCGAGGTCCAGCTGGATCGCGAGGTGCTGCGTGCCGCCCTGCAGCGTGCCGCGATCCTGTCGAACGAGAAGTACCGCGGCGTCCGCGTCGAGGTGTCGCCGGGCCAGCTGAAGATCAGCGCCCACAACCCCGAGCAGGAAGAGGCCCAGGAGGAGATCGAGGCCGATACCAAGGTCGACGGTCTGGCGATCGGCTTCAACGTCAATTACCTGCTGGATGCATTGTCCGCCTTGCGCGATGAGCACATCGTCCTGCAGCTGCGTGACGCCAATTCGTCCGCCCTGGTCCGCGAGGCCAGCAGCGAGAAGTCCCGCCACGTGGTGATGCCGCTGCGTCTCTGACGTTTCGGTTCCACGTGGAACACTGACATCGCCCGGCCCCGTGCCGGGCGATGTCGTTTGGGAGCCAATCTCATCGGAGCAGCCCCGCCATCGCACGCTTGACGCCGGGGAGCGGGCGCGGGACCGCCGATCCTGCACGCTACAATCGCGTCATGCCTCCCCTTTTCTCACGATCGGTTCGTTGTCGGCGTCCAGTCGCGGACCGCCCGATCATCCTCGAGGCCCGGGAGCAGCAGTGCAGGTAACCCGACTCGAGGCCCGCGGCCTCAGGGGCTTCGAACAGGTGACGCTGGCCCCGGAGCCCGGCCTCAACCTGATCACGGGCGACAACGGTGCCGGCAAGACCAGCCTGCTGGAGGCGCTGCACCTGATGGCATACGGCCGCAGTTTCCGGGGGCGGGTGCGGGATGGCCTGGTGCGGACCCGTTCCGATGCGGTGGAGGTGTTCGTCGAATGGCGCGAAACAGCCCAGTCCCGCACGCGCCGCGCGGGACTCCGCCATACCGGACAGACCTGGGCCGGTCGGCTGGACGGTGAGAATGTCGCCCAGTTGGGGGATCTCTGTGCCGCGCTCGCCGTGGTCAGCTTCGAGCCAGGCAGCCACGCCCTGGTCACCGGTGGTGGCGAGCCGCGCCGCCGGTTCATGGACTGGGGTCTGTTCCACGTGGAACAGGGACGCGAAGCCGGATTCCTGTCACTCTGGCGTCGCTACGCCCGCGCACTCAAGCAACGCAACGCCCTGCTGAAAGCAGGCGTGGGCGGAGCGCAGCTGGATGCCTGGGACCACGAGCTGGCGGAGGCGGGAGAACCCCTCACCGATCACCGCCAACGGTACCTCGATGCCCTCCAGCAGGATCTGGCAGAGGTCGTGGGTGAGTTGGCCCCGTCGCTGGGCGCCGCGACCCTGTGTTTCCAGCCCGGTTGGCGCCGACAGGAGCTGCCGCTGGGCGATGCGCTGTTGCTTGCTCGCGAGCGGGACCGCGCGGCCGGCTACACCACCGTGGGTCCGCACCGTGCGGACTGGCGGATCGACTACGGCCGCTTCCCCGACCGGGAAGCGCTCTCCAGGGGGCAGGCCAAACTCACGGCCCTGTCCTGCCTGCTGGCGCAGGCGCAGGACTTCGCCCGTCGGCGCGGCGAATGGCCGGTCGTGGCCCTGGACGATCTGGCGTCGGAACTGGACCGTCACCATCAGCGACGCCTACTGGACCGCCTGCTCGCCAGTGGCGCGCAGGTCTTCATCACGGGCACGGAACTTCCCCTGGGCCTGATGGAAGGCGTCCATCCAGCTACCCGGTTCCACGTGGAACACGGTGCCGTCCACGCCGCGCCGATGCCCTGAGCCGGGGCTAAGTGCGCACCGGTGCTATAATTCCGCTCTGATCCCCTGACCCGCGCATGGCGCCCACCGACCCGGTGGCGCGGCGCCGGCCTTGCAGCCGACACGAAGCGAATGACCGACGAAACGACCTCTTCTGCACCGAACGGCAACACGTACGACGCCAACAGCATCACCGCACTGGAAGGTCTGGAAGCGGTCCGCAAGCGCCCCGGCATGTACATCGGCGACGTGCATGACGGCACGGGCCTGCACCACATGGTGTTCGAAGTCGTCGACAACTCCATCGACGAGGCGCTGGCCGGCCACGCCGACCATGTCGCCGTCACGATCCATGCCGATGGCTCGGTGTCGGTCTCCGACAACGGGCGCGGCATTCCGGTCGGCAAGCATGCGCAGATGAGCGCCAAGCTGGGACGTGAGGTATCGGCGGCCGAAGTCGTGATGACCGTGCTTCATGCCGGCGGCAAGTTCGACGACAACAGCTACAAGGTCTCCGGCGGTCTCCACGGCGTCGGCGTCAGCGTGGTCAACGCGCTGTCGGAGAAGCTGCAGCTGGACATCTTCCAGGGCGGGTCCCACTACCGTCAGGAATACAGCAACGGCGCCGCCCTGAGCCCCCTGGCGCAGGTCGAAAGCACCACCAGGCGAGGCACCACGCTGCGCTTCTGGCCGTCGGTGACCGCCTTCCACGGCAATGTGGAGTTCCACTACGACATCCTGGCCCGTCGCCTGCGTGAACTCTCGTTCCTCAACTCCGGCGTCAAGATCGTGCTGGTCGACGAGCGCGGCGAAGGGCGCCACGACGACTTCCACTACGAAGGCGGCATCCGCAGCTTCGTGGAGCATCTGGCGCACCTGAAGACGCCGCTGCATCCGCACGTGATCGCAGTCAGTGGCGAGCAGAACGGCATCACGGTCGAAGTCGCCCTGCAGTGGACCGACGCGTACCAGGAAACGATGTTCTGCTTCACCAACAACATCCCGCAGAAGGATGGCGGTACCCACCTGATCGGTTTCCGCGCGGCGCTGACGCGCACGCTGACCAACTACATCGAACAGAACGGCATCGCCAAGCAGGCCAAGGTCAACCTGTCCGGCGACGACATGCGCGAAGGCATGATCGCCGTGCTGTCGGTCAAGGTGCCGGACCCGAGCTTTTCGTCGCAGACCAAGGAAAAACTGGTCAGTTCCGACGTCAGGCCGGTCGTTGAGAGCACGTTCGGTGCACGTTTGGAGGAGTTCCTGCAGGAACACCCCCATGAAGCCCGTGCCATCGCCGGCAAGATCGTCGACGCCGCCCGCGCCCGCGAGGCCGCCCGCAAGGCCCGCGACCTGACCCGCCGCAAGGGCGCGCTGGATATCGCCGGCCTGCCCGGCAAGCTCGCCGACTGCCAGGAGAAGGATCCTGCGTTGTCCGAACTCTTCATCGTCGAGGGCGATTCGGCAGGCGGTTCCGCCAAGCAGGGCCGCAACCGCAAGAACCAGGCGGTGCTGCCGCTGAGGGGAAAAATCCTCAACGTGGAACGCGCGCGCTTCGACCGCATGCTCGCCTCGGCGGAAGTCGGCACGCTCATCACTGCGCTCGGCACCGGCATCGGCAAGGACGAATACAACCCGGACAAGCTGCGCTACCACCGCATCATCATCATGACCGACGCCGACGTGGACGGCTCGCACATCCGCACGCTGCTGCTGACGTTCTTCTACCGGCAGATGCCGGAGCTGATCGAGCGCGGCCACGTCTACATCGGGCTGCCGCCGCTGTACAAGCTCAAGCAGGGCAAGCAGGAGCTGTACCTGAAGGACGACGCGGCGCTCAACGTCTACCTGGCCAACAACGCCGTGGAAGGCGCGTCGCTGATTCCCGCCGAAGGCGAGCCGCCGATTTCCGGCGAAGCGCTCGAGAAGCTGCTGCTGGTGTTCTCCGGTGCGCGCGATGCGATCGCCCGCAACGCCCACCGCTACGATCCGGTGCTGCTGGAGTCGCTGATCGATTTCACCCCGCTGGATGCGGAACACCTGCAGCAGAACATCGACGAGCGCCATGAACTTGCCGCGCTGGAAGCCAAACTCAACCGCGGCAGCATCGGCAGTGCGCGTTATGCGCTGACGTTGCAGACGGCGACCGAACAGCGCCCGGCGGCGTTGCTGTCCACGCGCCGGCACATGGGCGAGGAACTCGTGCAGGTGCTGTCGCTGTCGGCCTTCGAGACCGGCGAACTGCGTCCGCTGCGGGAGGCCGCCGCGCTGTTGCATGGCCTGGTGCGCGAGGGCGCGCAGGTCATCCGTGGCAACAAGGCGCAGCCGGTGGCGACCTTCGCCGAGGCGCAGGCCTGGTTGCTGGAAGAAGCCAAGAAGGGCCGCAGCATCCAGCGCTTCAAGGGCCTGGGCGAAATGAATCCCGAACAGCTGTGGGACACCACGGTCAATCCGGACACGCGCCGCCTGCTGCAGGTACGGATCGAAGACGCGGTCGCCGCGGACCAGATCTTCAGCACGTTGATGGGTGACGTGGTGGAGCCGCGTCGCGAGTTCATCGAGGACAATGCGCTGAAGGTGTCCAACCTCGACGTCTGACGCTGCGCGCATGAGCCAGCCGCATCTCTCGTCCGAGGCGACGGATCCTGCGTCGGCCGCGCTGCCGTTGCGCCGCGTGCTGCCGGCCTTCGCGGTCGATGTGGCGCTCGCTGCGACGCTGTCATTTTCGACATTGATGCTCGGCCTGTTCGGATGGGCCGTGTGGCGGGGCATCCAGCTTGCGCAACAGCACGGCGGTGCACCGGATGCGCACGCCTTGCAGGCACAGATCGGCACGCCGCCGGTTCTCTTCCTCATCGTTACGACGCTGGTCAGCACGGGCGGAACGGCGCTCCTCCTGTACGTCTGGCGTCGCCGCGCCACCGCCGCAGAACGACGTGAGTCCACCCGGCGACTGGGCAAGCCAAGCACCTGGGGCTGGGCGTTGGCGGCGGGAGGCGTGACGTTTCTTTTCAGTTCGCTGATGAGCGCCGGTGGGCGCGCGCTCGGGCTGGATCTCCAACCCAGCAACCTGGATCTGATCCGGGAAGGATTCGCCCGCTTCCCGGTGTTCCTGACGCTGTTCGCGGTGGTGCTGGCGCCGCTGTACGAGGAGCTCCTGTTCCGGCGCGTCCTGTTCGGGCGCCTGTGGCGGGCCGGGTGGCCGGTGCTGGGCTTGGTGCTCAGCAGCGTGGTCTTCGCGCTGGTCCATGAGCTTCCCGGGCTCAACGGCAAGCCTGCGGACAGCACCTTGTTCCTGATCCTGGTGTACGCCGGGATGGGGGCGATCTTCGCTTGGGTATACCGCCGGACCGGCACCCTGTGGGCACCGATCGCGGCGCACATCCTGAACAATGCGATAGCGCTGGCTGTCCTGCAGATTTACGGCGACGCGCCGGCCTAAATGTGATTGACGAAAGTTTAAGACGCGCTTGCCCAGACTCGGGCGTCACGCAACACCGAAGGGGGCACGCATGAAACTCCGGATCCTGGGAACCGCCATGGTGCTGGGCCTCACGGCCTGTGCCACGACCACCTCACCCACCGGGCGCACGCAGATCGTCGGCGGTGTCTCGCAAGCGCAGCTGGACCAGCTGGGTGCGCAGGCGTTCGCCGAGACCAAGGCCAAGGAAACCCTCAACCGCGATGCGCGTCAGAACGCCTATGTCACGTGCGTGGTCAACGCGCTGGTGCGCCAGTTGCCGCCCGCGCAGCGCAGCGTGGCCTGGGAAACGGCGGTCTTCACCGACAAGGAACCCAACGCGTTCGCGCTGCCCGGTGGCAAGGTGGGCGTCAACACCGGCATATTCACCGTCGCGAAGAACCAGGATCAGCTGGCGGCCGTCCTGGGGCACGAAATCGGCCACGTGATCGCGCGGCACCACGAGGAGCGCATCACCCGTCAGATGGGCGCCCAGACGGGCGTTGGCGTCGTCAGTGCATTGCTGGGTGCGCGCTATGGGCAAGGCGCGGCCAACACCGCGAGCCAGATCGGCGGCATGACCGCCCAGACGATGTTCCTGCTGCCGGGTTCGCGGGAACAGGAAAGCGAAGCCGATGTGGTCGGCCAGCGCCTGATGGCGCAGGCCGGCTTCGATCCGCGCCAGGCCGTCGGCCTGTGGCAGAACATGATGGCGGCCAGCGGCGGGCGTTCGCCGCAGTGGTTGTCCACCCATCCCGATCCCGCCAACCGCATCCGCGAACTCGACCGCGATGCGCCTTCCCTCGTCCCCACTTATGAGGCGGCCAGGAAGGCCGGAAACGTGCCGAAATGCGGCTGACACACGCTCCGGTATTGCTGCTGCGCAACACCTGAAACGGTATCCGCCCTCCCCCGGTTTCTGATAGTTTTGCCGGCCGCGCACGCAGACGGCACGGACCACTCCACCGCTGCATGGCCCCACGAGGTTCAGACATGAAGCAACGCACGTCCAAGAAAACCCTTCTCAGCCTGATGCTGCTGGCCGCCTTCGGTGGCGCGGTGGTGGCCGATGCCGTGGCGTACGACGCCCGCTCGGCGGATCGCGGTGGCCGCAAGAACAGCAGCAAGCCCGAAGTCCGCTATCCCGACGCGACCCGCGAGGAACCCAAGGCCAAGGGCTCCAGCAAGATGCAGGGCAAGCTGAGCAAGCTGTTCAAGGCCTACGAAAAGGAAGACAACTTCGCCGAGACGCTGACGCTGGCCAAGGAAATGCTGGCCGAACCCAACGCCAACGAGTACGACAAGGCGATGGCCGCGCAGCTGGGTGCGCAGGCTGCGTACAACCTCGACGACATGGCGACCGCCAAGCAGCTCCTGCAGCAGGCCGTCGACCTGAACGCACTGGACAACAACGGTCACTACCAGTCGCTGCTGATGCTCGCGCAGCTGCAGCTGCAGGACGATGAGTTCGAACCCGGCATGGCCAATCTCGATCGCTACCTGGCCGAGACCAAGTCCAACCGTCCGGAAGACCTCATCCAGAAGGGCCAGGCGCTCTACCAGATGGAGAAGTACGCCGACGCCATTCCGGTGCTGGAAAAGGCCATCGCCGCCACGCCGGAACCCAAGGACAGCTGGTACAGCCTGTTGCTGGCCTCGCTGGTCGGTGCCGACCGTCCGGCCGATGCGGTGAAGATCGCCGAGCAGATGGCCGCCAAGGCGCCCACGGACAAGAAGGCCCAGCTCAACCTGGTGGCGACCTACCAGCAGGCCGACCAGTTCGACAAGGCGGCCGCGGCACTCGAGAAGATGCGCGCCGCCGGTCAGCTCACCGAAGAGAAGGAATACCGCCAGCTCTACGTGACCTACGCCAACATGGACGGCCGCGAGAAGGACGTCATCTCGGTCGTCAACGAAGGCCTGCAGAAGGGCGTGCTGAAGCCGGACTACCAGACCCAGCTGGCGCTGGCGCAGGCGTACTACTACTCCGAGCAGATCCCCCAGGCCATCGAGGCCTGGCAGAAGGCCGCCCCGCTGGCGCCCAACGGCGACACGTACCTCAACCTGGCGCGCGTGCTCTGGCAGGAAGACCGCATCCCCGAAGCCAAGGTCGCGGCACGGGCTGCGCTGGACAAGGGATTGAAGAAGCCGGAAGACGCGAAGAAGATCATTGCGCTGCCATAACGGGATCGACTGACACCGAAGGCCATTAATCCATACGGATGATGGCACCGGGGCGTCGGATTGGTATAAGCTGGGGGTTCCGCCGGTGAAAACCACCTGCAGGGCCCAGAATCAACGAGGCGCCTCGGTGCCCGTATCAACCTTGAGTTAATTGGCGCATGGCTGAACAACTGGTCATCAACAGGTACCGGGAACAGGAAGAGGACAACAGCCTCAACTGGCCGCGTATCATCGGTATTGCCTTCGTGATCGCGTTGCACGCAGCGGCCCTGCTTGCGCTGTTGATCCCGGCGGTCGCTCCGCCGGCGGAAAAGGAACAGGAGCGCCGCACCTCGGTCGTCATCGTCGACGCGCCGCCGCCGCCGCCTCCCCCGCCGCCGCCGCCGCCGCCGCAGGATACGCCGCCGCCGCCGGTCAAGAATCTGGCGCCGCCGAAGACCACCCCGCTGCCGCCGCCACCGGAAGCGCCGCCGGTCGATATCGCCGAGCCACGTCCGACCGACATCGTGACTCCCCCGTCGCCGCCGGCCCCGCCGGCGCCGACGCCGGACATCGGGGCCAGCGTCGACATCTCGTCGAAGAACATGAACCCGCCGCGCTATCCGCCCGCCGCCGCGCGTGCCGGTATCGAAGGCACGGTCATCCTGATCATCGACGTGGATGCCAACGGCAACGTGACCAACGTCTCGGTCGAAAAATCCAGTCGCAACCGCGATCTCGATCGCGCCGCGATGGAGGCGGCACGCAAGTGGCGCTTCAATGCGTCCGTCGTCAATGGCCAGAAGGCCGCCGGCCGCGTCCGCGTGCCCGTGGACTTCAACATGGGCGGCTGATGCCGACAGGCATCGACAAAGTTCAACGTAACCCGCAACACTCTCAATCAACACTTATATAAAGGTAAGCGTCATGCTGCAGGAAACCCTTTTCGCCGCCGCCGCCGGGGGCAACAACGCCGCGAATGCCCTGTCGCAGATGGGCTTCGAGCACATGATGAGCGAGATGATCAACAAGCCCGGCGAGTTCATCGTCTCCTGGGTCGTGTTGCTCACCCTCGTCATCATGTCGGCGATGTCCTGGTACTGGACCGTCATCAACGTGCTCCGCAGCACCCGCCTGAAGGGCCAGGCCGACCGCGTCACCAGCTCGTTCTGGGAAACCCCGAACGCGCAGGACGCCATCCGCCTGATGGAAGAACAGCCGAAGAACGAGCCGTTCTCCAAGATCGCCCTCGACGCCGCCCAGGCCGCCGCCCACCACCAGCGTTCGGAAGGTTCGGGTGAGACGCTCAGCCGCTCCGAGTTCGTCGACCGCGCCCTGCGCCAGGCCGTGACCCGTGAGAGCACCAACCTGCAGGGCGGCATGACGCTGCTGGCCACCGTCGGTGCGACCGCGCCGTTCGTGGGTCTGCTGGGTACGGTGTGGGGCATCTACGGCGCCCTGATCCGCATCGGTGCGACCGGCCAGGCCTCGATCGACGCCGTCGCCGGCCCGGTGGGTGAAGCGCTGATCATGACCGCCATCGGTCTGTTCGTCGCCATCCCGGCCGTGTTCGCCTACAACTTCTTCAGCAAGACGAACGCCGCGGTCATCGCCAAGTTCGACACGTTCGCGCACGACCTGCACGACTTCTTCGCCACCGGCTCGCGCGTTCGCTGAGCCGGCGGTACAAGCAGTCAACGCAACGTTCTAGACGGAGCCCGTCATGGCTTTCAGTAGTGGTAATAGCGGTGGCCCGATGGCCGAGATCAACGTCACGCCCCTCGTGGACGTGATGTTGGTGCTGCTGATCATCTTCATCATCACGGCGCCGCTGATGTCGCACAAGGTGAAGATCGACCTGCCCGAAACCCCCCAGATCGCGAAGGACGAGCAGGACGGTCCGAAGACCCCGCCGATCACCATCTCCGTGAAGGAGAATGGCGACCTGTACTGGGGCGACGAGCCGGTCAGCAAGGAAATCCTCGAGTCGCGCCTGTCCAGCGCCGCCCAGCTGCAGCCGCAGCCGAAGCTCAACCTGCGTGGCGACAAGACGACCAAGATGGGCGTCATCGCCGACGTCACCAAGATCGCGCAGGGTCAGGGCATGCTGGATATCGGCTACGTGGCCACGAAAGAGAAGGGGCAGTAAGCCATGGCATTCAGCAGTGGTGGTAGCAAGGGCCCCATGGCCGACATCAATGTCACGCCCCTCGTGGACGTGATGCTGGTGCTCCTGATCATCTTCATCGTCACCGCCCCGATCATGACGTACCCGATCGAAGTGGCCCTGCCGCAGCGTGTGATCAACCCGCCGCCGCAGATCAAGGAACCGCCGCCGCCGATCGACCTGCGGATCAATGCGGATGGCACGGTCTACTGGAACAACAGTCCGGTGAACGTGGCGGATCTGCAGACCCGCATGGAGAACGAAGTCCAGCGTGATCCGACCAACCAGCCCGAGCTGCGCATCGAAGCCAACTCGGAAGCGCACTACGAGGTGATGGCCAAGGTCCTGGCCGCCGCCAAGAATGCGCAGATGCTGAAGATCGGTTTCGTGCAGTAGCACCGACGCGCAATGCAGCTTTCGACGCCGCCCTTCGGGGCGGCGTTTTTGTATGCGCCAGGCGACTCCCCTTGCGGCGCCCCGGGCACGGGCGTAGCGTCGGGCCTACGGTCCCGACAGAAGGAGGTGTGCCATGGCGTTTTCCGCTCCCGCAAGCCGTTCCGAACTGGCCGAGATCAACATCACGCCGCTGGTGGACGTGATGCTGGTCCTGCTGGTGATCTTCATGGTCACTGCGCCCATGCTGTCGCGGCCGATCGAGGCGATGCTTCCGCAGGCCACGCCGCCGGTGACGCGGGCCGAACCTCCCAACGATCTGGTGCTCAAGGTCGGCATGGCGGGCCATTACACGCTGGACGACCGGCCGGTCACCCTGGCGGAACTGCGGGCGCGGCTGGAGGATGCCCGCATCGCCGAGCCGCGCACCGTGCTGCAGGTGGAAGCGGCCGATGACGCCGACTACCAGCAACTGGTCAGCGCGCTGGCGCAGGCCGAGGCCAGCGGGATCGCCAACATCGCGATGCGGAACTGACCGGCGTCGGCAACGCCGGAGCGGTGCTCAGTCCCGGCTGGCGGCGGCGGCGTCCAGGAGGTCGAGGTAACGGCGTACCGTCGCCTCCAACCCGGCGTACAGCGCTTCGCCGATCAGGGCGTGGCCGATGGAGACTTCCAGCACGTCCGGTACTGCGGCGAGGAAACGACCCAGGTTGTCCTGGCTGAGATCGTGCCCGGCGTTGACGCCCAGGCCCAGGGCCCGCGCCTGGCGCGCGGTGCCGATGCACCGCTCCAGCGCTCCGGCGGGCTCGCCGCGTGCGGCTGCCTCGGCGAACGGCCCGGTGTAGATCTCGATCCGGTCCGCCCCGAGCTGCGCCGCCTGCTCCAGCCCTTCGCAGCCGGCGTCGACGAACAGGCTGACCCGGCACCCCATGGCCTTGAGCCCGGCCACCAGCGGACGCAGGCGCTCGCCGTCGCGGGCGAAGTCGAAGCCGTGGTCGGAGGTGATCTGGCCGTCGCCGTCGGGCACCAGGGTCGCCTGTGCGGGGCGCACCTCGTCGCACAGCGCCAGGAAGCCCGGATATCCGGCTCTCGGTGGCGCGAACGGATTGCCTTCGACGTTCAGTTCCACGCCCTGCATGCGGGTCAGCTGCGCCAGCGCGCGGACATCGTCGGGGCGGATATGGCGCTGGTCGGGCCGCGGGTGCACGGTGATGCCATGCGCGCCGGCCGCCAAGCAGGTGCGTGCGGCGCGGACCACGTCGGGTTCGCTGCCACCACGGGAATTGCGGAGTACCGCGATCTTGTTGACGTTGACGCTGAGCAGGGTCACGGCGCCGGCGGCTCCGTCGGCGGCGGTGCATTGCGCCGCGCCTCGGCCAGTTCACGCAGGCGCCGCAGCTCGACGGGATCGATCATCATCGAGGGATCGCGGCTGGTTTCGCCCAGGCGGCGGGCGTGACGCCCCAGGATCCACGCCACGAACAGGCCCAGCGACACCAGCATCAGCACGACCATCAGCGGCATCGACGTCGTGCGCACGGCCATGAACATGCAGCCGATGGCCATCAACAGGAAAAGCCAGTGCATACCCACCCCCGCGTCTCGGTGGCCGCATCTTACCGCTTCCCTCCCCGCTCAAAAACGGGCGTGCTTCACAGCAGTGGCGACATCAGCCGGGCCAGCGCCTCGGGCAGGCGGTGCCGCCAGAGCGCACGGTCGCGCTGCAGCCGGACCGGTTCGCTCGCGGCGATCTCGCCTTCCATCCATTGCGCCAGCGTGCCGGCCACGCCGGCATCGCGGAACATCATGGAGATCTCGAAGTTCAGGCGGAAGCTGCGATGGTCGAAGTTGGCGCTGCCGACGATCGCCAGCGCGTCGTCGCACAGCAGCGCCTTGCTGTGCATCATCCGCGGCCCGTACTCGTAGACCTTCACGCCGGCCGCCAGCAGCTCGTCGAAGTAGGAGCGCGCCGCCAGCGTGGCCAACCGCGAGTCGCTGACCTTCGGCACCACCAGCCGCACGTCGAGTCCCCCCAGCGCGGCCGATGTCAGCGCCATGCGCGCGGCCTCACCGGGCACGAAGTACGGCGTCACCAGCCAGACACGCCGCTTCGCTTCGTGGATCGCGGCGACCTTGGCGCGATGGATCGGCTCCCAGGCCGAATCCGGTCCCGATACCAGCGCCTGTACCGCAATGCCGCCGCGCACGTTCGCGTCGCTCGCGCTCCACAGGCGCGTGCCCTGGAAGTCCTTGCGCTGTTGCCCGGTCGCGTACACCCAGTCTTCGACGAAGACCTGCTGGATGCTGCGGACGATCTCGCCCTCCAGCCGCAGGTGCAGGTCGCGGAAGGCGTCATCGCACAACGATTCGTCCTCGTCGTCGGTGACGTTGATGCCGCCGGTGAAGGCGACGCGTCCGTCCACCACCACGATCTTGCGGTGCGTGCGCAGGTTCAGCCAGGGACGGGTGAACGGGCGGAAGCGCGTGGGATGGAACCAGGCGTGTTCGCCACCCGCGTCGATCAGCGCCCGCAGCGCGCGGCTCTTCAGGCGGTTCGAGCCCACGGCGTCCAGCAACAACCGTACCTTCACGCCTTCGCGTGCCTTCACCGTGAGCGCGTTGAGGATGCGCTGTCCGGTGCGGTCGCCGTTGAAGATGTAGTACTCCAGGTGGATGTGGTTCTCGGCCTGTGCGATCGCATCGAGGATGGCCTGATAGGTGGCGCAGCCATCGACCAGTTGCTGGACCGACGTAGCGGTCGCGGGCGGCAGGCCGGTCGTCTTCTGCGCCAGCATCGGCAGCTCGGCGCTGTTGCCGTCGCTGGACGCGAACACCTCGTAACTCTCCACGCCCTCGCGTGAGCGCGTGCGACGCAACTGGTGGCGCTTGATGCGCTGCGGGCCGAGCAGGAAGTAGATCAGGTAGCCCACATAGGGCAGCAGCGCCAGCGACAGCAGCCAGCTGAGCGTCGCGACCGGCTCCCGCTTCTGCAGCACGATCCACGCACACAACGGCACCAGGTACAGCAGCCAGGCCAGGGTCACCCAGGCCGCGAGATGGGGCAGGGAGGAAAAGTAGTCGCCCAAGGCGCCGAGCATGTCGTGCATGGGAGGATTCTATGCGGTGTCGCGCCACCTGCGACGGCCTGCGCGTATCTTCCGGACATGACGAAAAAGGACCGACCCCGCATCAAGGGACGCGGCTCCACCGGCTACCTGCCGGGCCGGTTCGCCGTGACCACGCCGGAGGCGACCGACGATGGCTGGCACGACGCCGATACCGAGGGCGACCTCGCGTCGGCGCCGCAGACCCGGGTGATCGAGGAGGTCGCGCGCAGCGTCATCACCCGCAACCAGTCGCCGGACATTCCGTTCGACCAGTCGCTGAACCCCTACCGGGGCTGCGAGCATGGGTGCTCGTACTGCTTCGCGCGTCCGTCGCATGCCTATCTCGACCTGTCGCCCGGGCTGGACTTCGAAACGAAGATCTTCGCCAAGACCAACGCGCCGGAGGTGCTGCGGCGCGAACTGGCGAAACCCGGCTATCGCGCCAGTCCGATCTCGCTGGGCATCAACACCGATGCCTACCAGCCGGCCGAACGCCGGTTGCAGCTGACCCGACGCATCATCGAAGTGCTGGCGGAAACCCGGCATCCGTTCTCGCTGATCACCAAGAACGCGCTGGTCGAGCGCGACCTGGACCTGCTGGCGCCGATGGCGCGGGAACGGCTGGTCCACGTGTACTTCTCCATCACCACGCTGGACAACACGCTGTCGTCGCGGCTGGAGCCGCGTGCGTCCGCGCCGCATGCCCGGCTGCGCGCGGTGCAGCGACTCAGCGAGGCGGGCGTGCCGGTCGGGGTGATGTTCGCGCCGGTGATTCCCTGGGTGAACGATCATGAGCTGGAAGCCTCCCTCGAGGCGGCACGCGAGGCAGGCGCGACCGCCGCCGGCTACGTGCTGCTGCGCCTGCCGCATGAAGTCGCGCCGCTGTTCCGCGACTGGCTGCAGACCCACGTGCCGGATCGCGCGGCGCACGTGATGAGCACGGTCCAGCAGCTGCGTGGTGGCAAGGATTACGACAGCCGCTTCGGCACGCGGCTGCGCGGCGAGGGCGTGTATGCGGACCTGCTGGCGCGGCGCTTCGCGCTGGCGCTCAAGCGATCCGGCTTCGCAGGGCGCCGCCATCCGCCGCTCGATGTCTCGCGCTTCGTGCCGCCGCGCGCGCCGTCGCCGCAGGGCGAGCTGTTCTGACGCGCGTGCGGCGCGTGAGCCGCCGCCGCGAACCCGCTTCAGCCGCTGCCGTACAGCCGTTCCGCGCGCTGGAACAAGACCCAGCTGGTGGCGATGTACTTGGCGCCGCCGAGCGGCCGGTTGCCGCGGTGGGTGTGGGTGAAGGCGGTCGGCGCGATCAGCAGGCTGCCGGTGCGCGGCACGATCCTGCGCTGCTGGTGGAAGAACTCGGTTTCGCCGGCCTCGAAGCCATCGTTGAGGTAGATCGTCCACAGCACATGGCGATGCAGGGTTTCGGCATCGGCCGCCTTGGGAAACAGTTCGCAGTGCCAGTAGGGATAGCCGCCTTCGCCGGCGGCATAGCGCTGCAGGTTGATCTTGCCGGGCACGAAGACCTTCATCACCAGCTTCATCAGCGCGGCATCGTCCATGCCGGCGATGTCGTCGTGGCGCAGGCGGCGCAGCGTGCCGGTTTCGTCCGGCTGCTGCAGCATCAGCGGCGCGATCAGGCTGAAAGGATAGGTGCGGAGGTACTGCTGCAGGCCGGCCAGTACGGCCAGGTTGAGGCGCTGTTCCACGTCGCGCCAGTCGGCCACCCCGCTGATGCCGATGTCGCGGCTGTGCTTGAGCTCCGGATAGAGGCCGCCGCCGACGCGACCTGGCTGGTCCTGGCCGCTAGCGTCGAAGCGCGCCACGATGGCGCGGCAGGTGTCCGCGTCCAGCGCGTCGGGGTAGACCTCGATGAAGTCGGCGGCGGACGGAATAGGCGTCATGACCCGATTCTAGCCGCCGTGCGGCCGGTCAGGCCGCGGCCATGTCGTGCGCGCGGTGATAGCTCACGGCTGCCTCGACTTCCTTCTTCGAACCGAGGAACACCGGCACGCGCTGGTGCAGCTGGGTGGGGCGCAGCGACAGGATGTCCTCGCGGCCGGTGCTGGCGGCGCCGCCGGCCTGTTCCACCAGCAGGCCCATGGGGTTGGCTTCGTACATCAGGCGCAGCTTGCCGGCCTTGCCCGGGTCCTTGCGGTCCCACGGGTAGATGAAGATGCCGCCGCGCGTCAGGATGCGGTGCACGTCGGCCACCATGCTGGCGATCCATCGCATGTTGAAGTCCTTGCCGCGCGGGCCCTCCTTGCCGGCGAGCAGGTCGGTGACGTAGCCCTGCATCGGCGCTTCCCAATGGCGCTGGTTGGACATGTTGATGGCGAACTCCTTCGTTTCCTCCGGAATCCGCATGTCGCGCTGGGTCAGCACGAAGGCGCCCTGCTCGCGGTCCAGGGTGAACGCATGCGTGCCGTTGCCGGTGGTCAGCACCAGCATCGTGCTGGGTCCGTAGATGCAGTAGCCGGCGGCCACCTGCTCGCGGCCCGGCTGCAGGAAGTGCTCGTCGCCCGGCGTCGTCACGCCGTCCGGGCAGCGCAGCACCGAGAAGATGGTGCCCACGGAGACGTTGACGTCGATGTTCGAGCTGCCGTCCAGCGGATCGAACAGCAGCAGGAAGCCGCCGCGCGGGTAGGCGTCCGGGATGGGCTGGCTGTGGTCCATTTCCTCCGACGCGCACGCGGCCAGGTGGCCGCCCCAGGCGTTGGCTTCCAGCAGGATGTCGTTGCTCAGCACGTCCAGCTTCTTCTGCGCCTCGCCCTGCACGTTGCCGGTGCCGGCGTCGCCCAGCACGCCGCCCAGCGCGCCCTTGCTGACCGCGATGGAGATGCTGGTGCAGGCGCGGGCCACCACGGCGATGAGCTGCCGCAGGTCGGCGCTGATGTGGCCGGCGCGCTGCTCTTCGATCAGATAGCGGCTCAGCGAGACGGCGGACGGAGCGGAAGCGGGCATGATGGGGTCCACGGTGAAGGTGCGCGCATTGTCCGGGATGACGAGACCAATGCAAGACCATTCGCTATGCTCGCGTGCCTGACGAGGAACGGTGGAATGGACGAAGCGACCCCGCAGACCTGGCTGGCCCTGTCCTCCGCGCTCGGCCTGGGCCTGCTGATCGGGCTGGTCCGCGAGCGCAGCCCGGGCCGCGCGCACGGCATCGCCGGGCTGAGGACGCACGCGCTGGTGGCGCTGGCGGCGGCGGTCGCCATGTCGCTGGGCCTGCCCGTGCTGCTGGTGGCGCTGGCGGTGACCGGCGTGCTGGCGGCGATGGGGTACCGGGCGACGCGCCAGGACGACCCCGGCCTGACCAGCGAGGTGACGCTGGTGGTGACGTTCCTGCTGGGCGCCATGGCAATGCGCACGCCGGCGCTGGCGACCGCGCTGGCGGTGGTCGTTGCGGTGCTGCTGTACGCCAAGCAGCCGCTGCACGAACTTACGCGGGAGACCTTCAGCGAGCGCGAGGTCTTCGACGGTCTACTGCTGCTGGCCTCGGCGCTGGTGATCCTGCCGATCCTGCCGGACCGGCCCATCGGTCCGTTCGAGGCGATCAACCTGGCGACGATCTGGAAGCTGGTCGTGCTGGTCATGGCGGTCAGCGCGCTGGGCCACATCGTCCTGCGCGTGGTCGGCAACCGCTGGGGGCTGGCGGCCGCCGGCTTCTTCGCCGGGTACGTGTCCTCGACCGCGGCGACCATCGGGTTCGGTCAGCGGGCGAAGGAAACCCCGTCGCTGCTGCGTTCCGCGGTGGCCGCGGCGCTGCTGTCCAACCTCGCCTCGCTGACCCTGTGCGTGCCCATCCTGTGGGCGGTGTCGCCGCCGCTGGTGCGCGACCTGCTGCCGGAACTCGGTGCGATCGCTGCCGTGCTGCTGGCGGGTGGACTGTTCGGCCTGCATCGCGGCGAAGACGATGCGGTGAAGCCGCCGACCTCGGAAAGCCGCATGTTCCGTTTCGGCCAGGCGCTGGGTTTCGCGCTGCTGGTCGCGGCGCTGACGTTCGTCGCGGCGGCACTGGCGGCGTGGATCGGTCCCCGCGGTGCGATGGCCGCTGCCGCGATGTCGGCATTGGCGGAACTGCACGCGGCGGTGGCGACGCTGGCCAACCAGTTCTCGCGCGGCGGGCTGGAAGCGGCCGAGGCGCGCTGGTGGATGCTGGCGTTGCTCGCCGCCAGCCTGACCGCGAAGTCGGTGATCGCCTGGGTCAGTGGTGGTGCGGCCTATGGGCTGCGCGTGTCGGCGGGGTTGATGGCGGCGTTGGTGGCGGGCGCGGCGATGGTGTGGGTGTTCTGACCTGGCGCGTCTGTAGGAGCGACGTGAGTCGCGACCGCGGAACCAACCTGCCTTGACGCCCGATGCCTCGCGCAGATGAATCGATCACGTGGTACGGGCTCCGACCAGGCGAGGCGTCCGGTCGCGACTCACGTCGCTCCTACAAACGCGCACAGGCTCAGATGATCCGCAGGGTGATCGCCTTCAGTACGGCGCGGGTACGGTCGCGGGTGCCGAGCTTGTCGAGGATGGTGGAGACGTAGTTCTTCACCGTGCCTTCGGCCAGGAACAGCGTGCGCGCGATCTCCTTGTTGGAATAGCCGCCGGCGAGCAGGCGCAGGATGGCGACCTCGCGCTCGCTGAAGGTATCCGTCGGCGGCGCTTCGTCGTGGAAACGGTAGCGCGCGCGTACCGGATCCGTGCTGACCGGTTGCAGCAGCGTGTCGCCGCCGGCGACCCGCCGGATGGCGTCGTGCAGGTCTTCCGGCGCGGCGTCCTTCAGCAGGAAACCCTGCGCACCCGCCTCGGTGGCGCGCAGCAACAGGTCGCTGTCGTCGAACGTGGTCAGCAGCAGCACCGGCGTGCGGTCGCCGCGTTCGCGCAGCCTGATCAATGCATCGATGCCGTCCACGCCCGGCATGCGGATGTCGCTCAGCACCACGTCGACCGGTTGCGTTTGCAGCTTCTCCAGCAGATCGGCGCCGTCGTTCGCCTCGAACACCACCTCCACCTGCTGGGCCTTCAACAGCGCCCGCAGGCCCGCGCGGACCAGTGCCTGGTCATCCGCCAGGGCAACACGTACCGTCATGCCGGCAGCCTCACGTCCACGAACAGGCCGCCGCCCGCGGTGCTGCCCAGCTGCATGTCGCCGCCGAGTGCGGCGACGCGCTCGCGGATGCCCGACAGGCCGTTGCCTTCGTGTATGCGGCCCTTGAGCCTGCCGTCGTCTTCTATGTGCAGGTGCATCCCGGCGTCCTCGTTTTTCAGCGACACCGTCAGCGTGTCCGCATTCGCATGGCGTGCAGCGTTGGTGAGGCATTCCTGCACGATGCGCAGCAGCGATTCGGCGATGGCGGGGTCGGAAATCCGCACGCCGTCGGCGATCCGCAGATCCAGCACAGGCCTGGGCAGCGGCGCCGCCAGCGCCCGGATCGCGGTCTGCAGGTCCAGCCCGCGCGAGTCGCGCATCGCCTGCACCACGTTGCGGATGTCGTCCAGCAGCTCGGTGGAAAGCTGCTGCGCGATGCGCACTTCCTCGCGTCCCGCCAACGCCGGGTCGCCGGCCAGCGCACGCAGGTTGATCTTCATCGCGGTGAGCTTGTGGCCCGCGACATCGTGCAGTTCGCGCGCCACGCGCAGCCGTTCGGCATCGCGCGCGCTGTCGGCCAGCAGGGCGCGCGTGGCCAGCAGGTCCGCATTGACGCGGGCCAGCGCGTCGCGGGACTCCTCGGCGCGGCGGGCGTAATGCACGCACAGGCCGGCCAGCGCCTGGAAGCCCATGTTGATGAGCGTCACCGTCAGCGGTGCGCCGAAGTCGTGCTTCGCCATGAGCAGATAGAACGCCACGTTCAACACCAGCGTCGCGCCGATCACCCCGCGTGGCGCCAGCAGGTTCACCGCGCACGCCACCCAGATGACCAGCAACACCTGGGCCGTGCCGATGCGCGGCGTCAGCGCGGCCAGGGACAGCGCCAGCAGCGCCATCACGCACAACGAGGCCAGCTTGGCGGGGCGCCATGCTTCCGGTCCGGTGGCGAGGAACAGGAACGCGGCGGCGTAGCCCGCCCACGCCGCCACGCCGAGCGGAAGGACGTCGGCGGGCATGAAGCGCAGTCCCAGGGCGACGGCCGCGAGCGTGAACACGCCGGCGAGCGTCATGGGTTCGCGAAGTCGGGTCAGGGCCATCCGCATGCGCCCATGCTGTCGCGCGGACGCGGCCGAGGCAATGGTCCGGGCGAAAGTGGTGACTTCCGGCAGGTCGCCTGGGCCTAGAACGCGTCGCCGGGGATACGCACCGTGCCTTCCATCAACACGCGCGCGCTGCGGCTCATCACCGCCTTCGTCACCACCCACCTGCCGTCGACCTGTTTGACGTCCGCACCGACGCGCAGGGTGCCGGACGGATGCCCGAACACCAGCACCTCGCGCGTGCCGCCACCGGCCGCGACATTGACCACGGTGCCCGGCACGGCGGCGGCGGTCGCGATGGCCACCGATGCCGTGCCCATCATCGCGTGGTGCAGCTTGCCCATCGACATCGCGCGTGCCAGCAGGTCGATGTCGCCTGCCTTCACAGGCTTGCCGCTCGACGACACGTAATCCTTCGGTGGTGCAATGAACGCGACCTTCGGCGTCAGCGGACGCTTCGCCGCGGCCTCCACGCTGTCGACGAGCCCCATCCGTATCGCGCCGTGCGTGCGGATCGCCTCGAGCTTCGCCAGTGCGGCCTTGTCCTCGTTGATCGCGCCCTGCAGCTCGGTGCCGTCGTAACCCAGCGCCGCCGCGTCGACGAACACCATCGGCACGCCGGCGTTGATCATCGTCGCCTTGAACACGCCCATGCCGGGCACCTCGAGGTCGTCGACGAGATTCCCGGTGGGAAACATCGCGCCACCGCCGTCGCCATCGCCCTCGTCGGCGGGATCGATGAACTCCAGCTGCACTTCTGCGGCAGGGAAGGTCACGCCATCCAGTTCGAAGTCGCCGGTTTCCTGGACCTCGCCACCGGTCACCGGCACATGGGCGACGATGGTCTTGCCGATATTGGCCTGCCAGATGCGCACCGTCACCATGCCGTTCTCGGGGATGCGTGCCCTGTCGATGAAGCCGTTGGCGATGGCGAACGGCCCGACCGCCGACGACAGGTTGCCGCAGTTGCCGCTCCAGTCGATGAAGGCCTGGTCGATCGGCACCTGGCCATAGAGGTAGTCCACGTCGTGTCCCGGCTGCGAGCTCGGCGAAATGATGACGACCTTGCTGGTGCTCGACGTCGCCCCGCCCATGCCATCGGTGTGCTTGCCGTATGGATCGGGCGAACCGATCACGCGGCACAGCAGCGCATCGCGCGCCCGTCCCGGCACCTGCGCGCGTTTGGGCAGGTCCTGCAGGCGGAAGAACACGCCCTTCGACGTGCCGCCGCGCAGGTAGGTGGCGGGAATGCGGATCTGGGGGACGTGGGACATATCGGGAACTCAGTCAGTTGGGCTGTTCACCCCTCTCCCCTTGCGGGAGAGGGGTCGGGGGAGAGGGCGCTCCTTCGCGCAGCGCCTTCCAAATGGATTCGAGCACGGCATCGGTGCGCAGGAGTATGTCGTCGTTCCAGAACCGAAGGACGCGGAATCCCTGCTGTATCAGCCAGGCATCGCGTGTCGTGTCATGGGAAGACTGAACGTGTTGTCCGCCGTCGGCCTCGACGATCACTCGTGCTCCGAAATGCACGAAATCGACGATGTAAGGACCGATCGGCTGCTGCCGGCGGAACTTCTGCCCATCGAGTCGATGCGCTCGCAGATGCTTCCAGAGCCGATGCTCGGCGTCTGTCATGTTGCGGCGAAGTTGCTTGGCGAACGTCCTTGATTCCATGGTGCCCCCTCTCCCCAACCCCTCTTCCGCGAGGGGAGAGGGGCTCGCAATGTCCGTATGCATGGAAAGGAGCATAGACATCATCACGTGCCGTCGGGAATCTCCGGCTCCACCAGCTTCGCCAGCAGTTCCAGCGATTCCTGCCAGCCCTGGTAGCAGAAGTCGACCGGGATCGCGGCGGGAATGCCTTCCTGTACGACGTTCAGTTCGGTGCCGACGACGCTCTGCTTCAGCATCACCGTGACCTGCATCTGGCCCGGAAGGCCGGGATTGTCGAACTGGTCGGTGTAGCGCAGCAGCTCGTTCTCGACCAGTTCCACGTAGGTGCCGCCGAACGAGTGGCTGGACCCGGTTGCGAAATTAGTGAACGACATCGTGTAGCCGCCGCCCACGCGCGCATCCATCGAATGGACCTTGCCGGTGAAGCCGTGCGGCGGCAGCCACTTCACCATCGCGTCCGGATCGAGGAAGGCGCGGTAGACGCGCGACGGCGGCGCGCGCAGCACGCGGTGCAGGCGGACGGTACCGGGGGTGGCGTTGTCGGACATGGTCGGTTTCCTGTGCGGTGGGTGTGCCGATGCGACGAACGGGTCAGGCCGCTTTCGACGCGTCCAGGAAATCCTGCGCGAACCGCTGCAGCACTCCGCCCGCCTCGTAGATCGACACTTCCTCGTCCGAGTCCAGCCGGCAGGTTACCGGCACCTGCACGGTCTCGCCGTTCGCGCGGTGGATCACCAGCGTCAGGTCGGCGCGCGGCTTGCGCACACCCACCACGTCGAAGGTCTCGGTGCCATCGATGCCGTAGGTCTTGCGCGTCTCGCCGGCCTTGAACTCCAGCGGCAGCACGCCCATGCCGATCAGGTTGGTGCGGTGGATGCGCTCGAAGCCTTCCGCCACGATCGCTTCCACGCCGGCCAGCCGCACGCCCTTCGCCGCCCAGTCGCGCGAACTGCCCTGCCCGTAGTCGGCGCCGGCGATGATGACCAGCGGCTGCTTGCGGTCCATGTAGGTCTCGATGGCTTCCCACATGCGCACCACCTGCCCGTCCGGTTCGATCCGTGCCAGCGAGCCCTTCTTCACTTCGCCATCGACCACCGCCATCTCGTTGACGAGCTGCGGATTCGCGAAGGTCGCACGCTGCGCGGTCAGATGGTCACCGCGGTGCGTGGCATAGGAATTGAAGTCCTCTTCCGGCAGGCCCATCTTCGCCAGATACTCGCCCGCCGCACTCGACGCGAGGATCGCGTTGGACGGCGACAGGTGGTCCGTGGTGATGTTGTCGCCCAGCACCGCCAGCGGCCGCATGCCGCGCAGCGTGCGTTCGCCCGCCAGCGCGCCTTCCCAGTACGGCGGACGGCGGATGTAGGTGCTCTGCGGACGCCAGGCGTACAACGGGTCCACGCGGCCGCCGTGCTCGACGCGCACGTTGAACATCGGCTCGTAGACCTTGCGGAACTGCGCCGGCTTGACGCTGGCCTTGACGATGGCGTCGATCTCCTCGTCGCTCGGCCAGATATCCTTGAGCGTGACGGGGGTGCCGTCGGCATCGAGGCCCAGCGCGTCCTTCTCGATGTCGAAGCGCACGGTGCCGGCGATCGCATAGGCGATCACCAGCGGCGGCGATGCCAGGAAGGCCTGCTTCGCATACGGATGGATGCGGCCGTCGAAGTTGCGGTTGCCCGACAGCACGGCGGTCGCGTACAGGTCGCGGTCGATGATCTCCTGCTGGATCTTCGGATCCAGCCCACCGCTCATGCCGTTGCAGGTGGTGCAGGCGAAGGCGACGATGCCGAAGCCCAGCTTCTCCAGCTCGGGCAGCAGGCCGGATTCTTCCAGATACAGCTGCACGGCTTTGGAACCCGGCGCCAGCGACGACTTCACCCAGGGCTTGCGCACCAGCCCCTTCGCGTTGGCGTTGCGTGCGAGCAGCGCGGCGGCGATGACGTTGCGCGGATTGCTGGTGTTGGTGCACGAGGTGATGGCGGCGATGATCACCGCGCCGTCCGGCATCAGGCCCTGCGCTTCCTCCGCCCGGCCCGAGGCCAGCTTGGTCTCGTCGGCGATGCCGTGCTCGGCCAGCGCGCTGGTCGGCAGGCGCTTGTGCGGATTCGACGGGCCGGCCATGTTGCGCACGACGGTGGACAGGTCGAAGTGCAGGGTGCGTTCGTACTGTGCGGTCTGCAGGTCATCGGCCCACAGGCCGGCGGTCTTCGCATAGGTTTCGACCAGCGCGACCTGTTCGTCGCTGCGGCCGGTCAGGCGCAGGTAGTCCAGCGTGTTGTCGTCGATGAAGAACATCGCCGCGGTGGCGCCGTACTCCGGCGCCATGTTGGAGATCGTCGCGCGGTCGCCGATGGTCAGTGCCGCCGCCCCTTCGCCGCGGAATTCGAGATAGGCGCCGACCACCTTCGACTGGCGCAGGAACTCGGTCAGCGCCAGCACCACGTCGGTGGCGGTGATGCCGGGCTGCGGCCGGCCGCTGAGTTCGACGCCGACGATGTCCGGCGTGCGCATCCACGACGCGCGGCCGAGCATCACGTTCTCCGCTTCCAGCCCGCCCACGCCGACGGCGATGACGCCCAGCGCGTCCACATGCGGCGTGTGGCTGTCGGTGCCCACGCAGGTGTCGGGGAAGGCCACGCCGTCCTGGACGTACACGACCGGCGACATCTTCTCCAGGTTGATCTGGTGCATGATCCCGTTGCCCGGCGGAATCACGTCGACGTTCTTGAACGCCTGCTTGGTCCAGTCGATGAAATGGAACCGGTCCTCGTTGCGGCGGTCCTCGATGGCGCGGTTCTTCGCGAACGCGTCCGGGTCGTAGCCGCCGCACTCCACGGCCAGCGAGTGGTCGACGATCAGCTGTACCGGCACCACCGGGTTCACCTGCGCCGGATCGCCGCCCTGGTCGGCGATGGCATCGCGCAGGCCGGCCAGATCCACCAGAGCGGTCTGGCCGAGGATGTCGTGGCAGACCACGCGCGCCGGAAACCACGGGAAGTCCAGGTCGCGCCGGCGCTCGACCAGCTGGCGCAGGTAATCGTCGCGGCGCGCCGGATCGGCACGGCGGACGATGTTCTCGGCGTGGACACGCGCCGTGTACGGCAGCGTGGCCCAGGCGCCGGCCTGGACGGCGTCGACCGCGGCGCGCGCGTCGTAGTAGTCGAGCTTCGTGCCCGGGAGCGGAATGCGGTAGTCGGTATTCATGGCGTGCCGTCAGCGGTGAACAGGTCGCGCGGCCCGATGCGCGCGATGACGGCCATTATGCGCGCCGCATGCGCGCCCGCCCGCCCGCGTGCCGGACATGGCCGCGTATTTCCCCGACCGGTTGACGGTCTTCGTCAACATGCGCGCCTGCCGCGACGCGCACGGCGCGCCATACGCGCCGCTAGGGCGACCCGAGCCGGATGCGGGCTTCGCGCAACACCGTCGCACCCTCGGCGGCGGCGACGCTTCGTGCATCGGTGCCCGGCACCGCCCGCGCCGTGGCCCCGCGGATCCCCTGTCTGTCGAGCGCGGCGACGACGCTTTCGGCGCGTGCGAGCGCCAGGGTGGCGTCGTTGCCGGCGTATCCGTCGACGGACAACTGGTTCACGCCCCAGCGCCGGAGTGCCCACGCGATCGCCTCCACCTGTGCGGTGCCCGCCGCATCCAGCGCCGACTGGTCGTCGCCGAAGGCCACCGGCGGCAGCGCCTGCAGCGCCGGCACCACCTGCACCTGCAGGGCGCCGGGGTCGTCGGTCGCCAGCGCCTGTTCCAGGCGCCGAGCCTCGACGATATCGAGTCCTGCCGTGCCGTTGAGCTGCCAGCGCGCCCGTTGCCCGCCTTCCAGGATTTCCAGCTGCCCGAAATGCGCCAGCACGCGCTGATGCATCGCTTCGCTCGCGCGGGTGCCGGCACTGCGCTGGGCCGCATCGCGCTCGGCCACGCTCTGCAGGCGCATCACGCTTTCGCGCAGCTGGGCGAGCGATGCCTGCTCGTTCGCCAGCGCCGTCTCGTCGGCGGTCAGCAGTTCGCGCAGGGACACCTCGACCGGCTTGGCGAGGACGGATTCGAGCTTGCGTTCGAGTTGCCGGTCCAGCTGCGGCAGGTGCTGCGGCAGGAGCATCACCGCGTCGACGCGGAGCACGTCGTCGTTGCGTTCCACGCGCAATGTGGTGAGCTGTCCGCCGTGGTCGCGGGCGGCTTCGTCCATGGCGTTGCGGATGGTGCGGTCGGCCACACCGCGCGCCGCGATGTCGCGCAGCGCCAGTCCCAGCGGGATCGACAGCAGCAGGAAGGTCCCCACGATCATGGCGGCCTGCCATGCGGTCTGCTTGGGTGAATCGGCCCCCCCGAAGTTGTACCAGCGCGCCATGATGGTGACCGACAGCGCGATCGCCAGCAGGTTGGTCATGAACAGGAACAGCGCGCCACCGGCGATGCTGGCGTTGAGGGTGGCGATGCCGAAGCCGACCACGGCCAGCGGGGGCATCAGCGCAGTCGCGATGGCGACGCCGACGATGGTCTCGCCCTTGCGGGTGATGGTGGCGTAGGCGCCGGCCAATCCGGAAAACACCGCGACGAGCAGGTCGAACAGGGTCGGCTCGGTGCGTGCCAGGATTTCCGGCGTGGCTTCCTGCAGCGGTGAGACCAGCACGATCGCGGTCGCGGTGATCAGGGCGACCGCGGTTCCCACCGCGAGCGTCTTCAGCGACTCGCGCAGGCTGCGGAAATCGAACGTGGCCAGCGACATGCCCAGTTCGACGATCGGCCCCATCAGCGGGGAGATCAGCATCGCGCCGATGATGACGGCCACCGAGTTCTGCAGCAGACCCAGCGTGGCGATGCCGCAGGCCATGACGGTCATGAAGGCATAGCGCGGGCCTAGCTGCCCCCCTTCGTCGACGTTGCGCAGCACCGCGACCCGGTCGACCTGCAGGTGTTCGCGTCGCCACTGGCGCAGCCAGCGCCACAATGCTTCGGCAGAGGCCATCACGAGAACTCCGTCACAGAATCGGCGCGCATCATACCAACGGCGGCCCGCCGCGAAGGTCGCGGAGAGCGGGTCGCTCAGCTCACTCGAAGACGAGGCGGCCCTTCATCATGTTCCAGTGGCCCGGGAACGAGCAGAAGAAGGTGTAGTCGCCGCCCTTGCGCAGGCGCGACGTCGGGAACACCACCTCGGTCGTCTGTCCGCCGCCGATCACCGGCGTATGCGCGATCACGCGGGCGTCGTTGCGCGGCACGTAGGCGTCGGCCAGTTTCATGCGGCCGCCTGCCAGCCCGACTTCGCGGTGGTGGCGTGTTTCGGTCAGCACCCAGTTGTGCCCCATCGCCTGTGCCGGCATGCGGCCGGTGTGCTTCAGCACGACCCGCAGCTGTGCGCAGTCGCCGGGGACGCGCATGGTCTTCAGGTCGAAGCTCATCATGTCCGTGGCCTGGATCGTCACCACGCAGTTGCGGGCGAGAGCCGAAAAGGAGAGCAGCGGGAGCGCCAGCAGGGCGAGCAGGGAGAGCAATCTGGGCATCGGAGCACGCACGATGAAGGGGACGGCGGATTGTAGAGCCGACCTTGCCCGGCTGCCCTTCCGTCCCGGGCCATGAGGGTGAATGCCTTCCGCAATCGATCAAGTTCGACGCAGCGGGCAGAAGCAGCGGAGCAAGCTCCGTTCCACGACGGCACACCCGTCAGACGTCGCCGCCGTCCGCCCAGCCTTCGCCGGTGCCACGCGTGTAGACCGTGTCGCCCTCGCGTACATCGCCGGCGGGGACTGCGTCCTGTTTTTCCAGCCGCGCATAGATCGGGGTGAAATCCGGCGCGGTCGCGTTCATCAGCTGCTCGAAGCTGTCGATCACGAAGTAGGTCTTCTGGAACGTGTCGATGCGGTAGCGCGTGCGCATGATGCGCTCCAGGTCGAAGCCGATGCGGTTGGGCGCGTCCGATTCCAGCGAGTACAGCGACTCGCCCTTCGACGACACGATGCCGGCGCCGTAGATGCGCAGGCCATCCTTCGTATCGATCAGGCCGAACTCCACCGTGTACCAGTACAGGCGCGTCAGGTGCTGCAGCGCATCCGGGCCGATCCCGTGCGCCTTCACGCCGCCCTTGCCGTAGGCCTCCATGTAGTCGGCGAACACCGGGTTCATCAGCAGCGGCACATGGCCGAACAGGTCGTGGAACAGGTCCGGTTCGGCGATGTAGTCGATCTGGTCCGGGCGGCGGATCCACCAGGTCACCGGGAAGCGGCGGTTGGCGAGGTGGTCGAAGAACTCCAGCTCCGGCAGCAGGCCCTCCACGCCGACCAGCGTCCAGCCGGTGGTGGCGCGCAGTATCTCGTTCAGCGCGTCGAAGCGCGGGATGCGGTCCGGCGTCATGCCCATTGCGTCCTGCGCCTGCAGGAACTCGTCGCAGGCGCGGCCGACCAGCAGCGCGCGCTGGCGTTCGTAGAGGGCGCCCCAGGTCGCATGGTCGTCCGCCGGGTAGTCGGCCGGCTGGTCGACGATGGCGGTGGTGTAGACCGGCACGTAGCCCTTGTCGGTCTGCTGGTGCTCGACGCGGCGCGGTTCGTTCATGACGGTTCCCCCGGTGGCGGACTGGTGAAAGACGATCCTAGCGCCCCCGCCGCGCAACAGGCTTGCAAAGTTGCGACTGTTCCTGTCATCCGCGCAATGATCGTGCATGAACAGGGTATCCTGCGCAGCATATGGCCGAAGCGACCCCCCTCGACCGCACCGACCTGCGCCTGCTGGCCCTGCTGCAGCGCGATGGCCGCGCCACCAATGCCGACATCGCCGCCCAGGTGAACCTGTCGCCGTCGGCCTGCCTGCGCCGCATCCAGCGGCTGGAGGCGACCGGCGTGATCGCAGGCTATGCGGCGCGCGTCGATCCCCAGGCCATCGGCATGGGCCTGCAGGCCTTCGTCCGCGTGCAGCTTGAGAAGCACGACCCGGCCAGCGTCCAGCATTTCGGCGACAGCGTGCGGGCGTGGGACGAGGTGGTGGCCTGCTATGCGCTGACGGGCGACATGGACTACCTGCTGCACGTGGTGGTGCAGGACCTGGAGCACTTCTCGCGCTTCCTGCTCGACAACCTGCTCAACGCCAGCGGCGTGGCCGATGTGAATTCCAGCTTCGTGCTGCGCGCGGTGAAGACCGACGCCGGACTGCCGCTGCCGAAGGCCTGACGAGGACATCGCCTGTCCGCATCGCGTGCTACAACGCGCCCGCCCCTTTCAGAGGAACTGCCATGTACGGACTGATCGGCAAGATGCGCGCCACGCCGGGTCAGCGCGACGCGCTGCTCGCGATCCTGCTCGACGGCACCGGCGCCATGCCCGGCTGCCTGAGCTACGTCATCGCGCAGGATCCCGCCGACGCCGATGCGATCTGGATCACCGAAGTCTGGACCGATGCCGCCAGCCACCAGGCCTCGCTCTCGCTGCCGGCCGTGCAGCAGGCCATCGCGAAGGCGCGCCCGCTGATCGCCGGCTTCGACCGCCATGTCGAGACGGTGCCGGTGGGTGGGCATGGGTTGCCGTCCAGGCGGTGATCGCACGCGGCATTGATGTGGGGGCGACGTCGCTCCCACGCCTGTGTTTCCCGCGCTTGCGTCTCTTTCGTCCTAGACTGCGCCATGGATCTTTTCAGCACCTCCTGGCAACGCGCATGGAGCGGCATCGGCGCGGCGGGCGAGGGCGGCGCGCTGTTCGCGCAGTTGATGGCCGCGTACGCCGAGCCGCAGCGGCATTACCACACGCAGCAGCATCTCGGTGAATGCCTCTCGGCGTTCGATGACACGCGCGCGCTGGCCGGGCATCCGGATGAAGTCGAACTCGCCCTCTGGTTCCACGACGCGATCTACGACGTCAAGGGTCACCAGAACGAGCAGCGAAGCGCCGACTGGGCACGCGATGCCTTGCGCGATGCGGGCGTGTCGACCGACGCGGCGCAGCGCGTACACGACCTGATCATGGCGACGCGGCATACCGCGGTGCCGTCCGGCCGGGACGAACAGCTGCTGGTCGACATCGACCTGTCGATCCTTGGCGCGGAACGCGCCCGCTTCGACGAGTACGAGCAGCAGATCCGCAAGGAATACGCCTACGTGCCCGGCTTCCTGTTCCGGCGCAAGCGGCGCGAAATCCTGAAGGGCTTCCTGGATCGGTCGGCGATCTACAGCACGCCGCACTTCCACGACATGCTGGAGGCGAGGGCACGCGACAACCTGCGCCGCGTGACCGAAGCGTAGAACCGACGTGGCCTGCTCCACACGGCGTCAGGCATCGCGGGGCGTGGGGTGCAGAAGCGGCGGAGCAGGCTCCGCTCTACTGTTTTACGGGCTGGCCGGCGGCATCGCACTTCACGTCGCGGCCGAACAGCTTGCCGAGACGCGAGGGTTCTTCCAGGCAGCGCGGGTCCGGCTTCGGCGGTGCGTGCCTGGCGGCATGCGCGGCGGTGCGCGTGCGCTGCAGTTCGGCGAGCTTGGCCTTGATCTGCGGCATCGCCGCCAGCGCGGCGCGTTCGCCTTCGAGGATGGCGGTGTTCTTCTGCTCGAAGTCGGCCGGGCCGATGTCGTTGACCTTCGGGCGGATGACGATGTCGGCGCGCGCCAGTTCCTGTTCGCCCAGGCGCTGTCCCATGATGCCGATGGACTGGTTGACGATGCCCAGCATGCTGCCGGGCTTGGTGCCGGGCGCCTTGGTGGAGATGTCCACGGCGATGACGAAGTCCGCGCCCAGCTGGCGCGCTGCGTCGACCGGCACCGGACTGACCACGCCGCCGTCCACGTAGCTGGCCTTGCCGATCACCACCGGTTCGAACACGCCGGGAATGCTGCTGGACGCGCGCACGGCCTGGCCGGTGTTGCCGCGGACGAACACCGTGCGCTCGCCGTTCTCCAGCTGCGTGGAGACGGCGGCGAACGGCTTCTTCAGTTGCTGGATGGTGCGCTTGCCGACCAGGTCGTTGACGTAGTCCTGCAGCTTCTGGCCCTGCACCAGGCCGCCGGAGAACAGGCGGACGTCGCGGATCTTCGCTTCGTCCAGTGCGAAGGCGGTCTTCTGCATCTGGAACGGGTCCATGCCGCTGGCGTACAGAGCGCCGACCACGCTGCCGGCGCTGGTGCCGGAGACGACCTGCGGCTCGATGCCGTTGGCTTCCAGCATCTTGATCACGCCGATGTGCGCGAAGCCCTTGGCCGCGCCGCCACCCAGTGCGATGCCGACCTTCGGTTTCGGCGCGGGCGGCACCGTCGCGACGGGCACCGGCGGGGGCGTCGGCTTGACGTTGTCGCCCCCGCAGGCGGCCAGCAGCACCGCGCAGCAGGCGAACAGGAAGGGGCGCGAACGGCGGATCAGGCGCATGGGGCGGGGCAGGGTGGGACGACAGCGGCGCAGCATACAGGGCGCGGTCGCAACGAAGGCCAACCGTGGACGGTGCCTGCCGCGTATCGATGGCCGCCCCGGCAAGCCCCGATTGGCCCTGCCGAACATACCGGAGGAACGCCGCGGGTACGGAAATCCGGTGCCAGTCGGGCATCCGGCGCGACGTGCGCCGGAAGCGGGACTTCCGGCCATTGCCCGCCCTGTTGCTGTAATGCAACATTCGCGTGCTAGCGCCGCCCGGCGCCCGACTCCCACCCACTCGGAAAGCCACCACCATGTCCCCAGTCCGCCCGGCCGCCGTCCGGCCGCATCGCCTCGCCTTCGCCATCGCCGCGCTGCTGCCCTTCGGCACCGCCCTCGCCCAGGACGCCACCCCGGCCGACAAGGACGCCGCCACGCTCGACACCGTGCAGGTCACCGCGCAGCGCAAGGTCGAGAACATCCAGGATGTGCCGGTGTCCATCTCCAGCGTCAGCGCCGAGAAGCTGGACGTGCTGGGCTCCGGCGGCAACGACGTGCGCTTCCTGTCCGGCCGCGTGCCGAGCCTGAACATCGAATCCTCCTATGGCCGCGCCTTCCCGCGCTTCTACATCCGCGGCCTGGGCAACACCGACTTCGACCTCAACGCCTCGCAGCCGGTCTCGCTGATCTATGACGAAGTCGTGCAGGAGAGCCCGCTGCTGAAGGGCTTCCCGGTGTTCGACCTGGAGCGCATCGAAGTGCTGCGCGGCCCGCAGGGCACGCTGTTCGGCCGCAACACGCCGGCCGGCGTGGTGAAGTTCGAGTCGGCCAAGCCGACCCGCGAACTGAGCGGCTACGCCCAGCTCGCCTACGGCACCGACAGCATGTGGAACTTCGAGGGCGCCGTCGGCGGTCCGCTGAGCGAGCGCTGGTCGGCCCGCGTGTCGGCGCTGTACCAGCGCAAGGACGACTGGGTGGACAACACCTACGCCGCCGGCACCAGCGACGGCTTCGAGGGGTACGACGAGTCCGCCGCCCGCGTGCAGTTCCTGTACGAAGGCGAGGGCTTCGAAGCGCTGTTCAACCTGCACAAGCGCCACCTCAACGGCACCGCGCGCCTGTTCCGCGCCAACATCATCGAGCCGGGCAGCAACGACTTCGTGCCGGGCTTCGACAAGGACAAGGTGTCGGTCGACGGCCAGAACTTCTCGTGGCTGGACACCTGGGGCGGCAGCGCGCGCCTGCGCTGGGACTTCGGCGACCTGAGCCTGTACTCGATCACCGGTTACGAGACGGCCGAATCGCTCAACCGCGGCGATATCGACGGCGGTTACGGTGCGGTATTCCTGCCGGATTCCGGGCCGGGCGTGATCCCGTTCGCCTCTGAATCGGCCGACGGCCTGCCCGATCACAAGCAGGTCACCCAGGAGTTCCGCCTGGAATCCGACTACGCCGGCAAGTTCAACTGGCAGGCGGGCGTCTTCTACTTCAGGGAAGACATCACCATCGACAGCTTCAACTACGACTCGCTGGCGCCGGGCAATCCGCGCGCTGGCTACGCCGTGCAGGAGCAGGAGAACACCGCGTGGGCCGCATTCGCCTCCGGTGAGTACGACGTGACCGAACAGCTCAAGCTGCGCGGCGGCGTGCGCTACACGCAGGACAAGAAGGACTTCAGCGCCAGCGTGCTGGAAGCCGCGCCGTTCGGTGCGCCGGTCGGCGGCCCGTACCGCGTCAGTACCGACGTCAACGACGTCAGCTGGGACCTGAGCGCGGTCTATGCCCTCAACGACGACGTCAATGTCTACGGCCGCGTGGCCAAGGGTTTCCGCGCGCCGTCCATCCAGGGCCGCCTGCTGTTCGCGGCTGCAGGCGCGCCCAACGGCGGCGTGTCCACGGCCGACTCGGAAGAGGTGATCTCCTACGAAGTGGGCGTCAAGGCCGACCTGTGGGACAAGCGCGCGCGCGTCGGCTTCAACGTGTTCCGCTACAACGTCGACGACCAGCAGATCATCGCCGTCGGCGGCGGGTCCAACATCGCCACCCTGCTCAACGCCGACAAGAGCGTGGGCCAAGGCTTCGAGCTGGACCTGGAGGCCTACCTGACCGACAGCCTGCTGGTCACGCTGGGCAGCAGCTACAACGACACCGAAATCCAGGACGCCAACCTCACCGTGCCCGGCTGCGGCGGTGGCTGCACCGTGACCGATCCGCTCACGCCGACGGGCTACGCGATCGACGGCAACCCGCTGCCGCAGGCGCCGAAGTGGGTGCACAACCTGACCGCGCGCTACGGCATCGGCATGGGCGACGGCGCCGAGCTGTACATCTACACCGACTGGGCCTACCGCAGCGAAGTGAACTTCTTCCTGTACGAGTCGCTGGAGTTCCGCGGCAAGTCGTCGCTGGAAGGCGGCCTGCGTATCGGCTATGCATGGAACTACGGCGACTACGAAGTGGCCCTGTTCGGCCGCAACATCACCGACCAGACCCGCATCGTCGGCGGCATCGACTTCAACAACCTGACCGGCTTCATCAACGAGCCGCGCACGGTAGGCGTGGAGTTCAGCGCGAAGTTCTGATCCGCACAGAAGCCCGATCGACACACGGGCGCCGCAGGGCGCCCGTGTTGCATGTAGCGTGCGCTGCGCGTACGACCTCATGATCCCCGGTCAACACCGCAGTCGTGCGCATGGCGCACGAGCCGTGCCTCGTGGGAGCGACGTGAGTCGCGAAAGGGCGCGATCCCTCATTCGCAAGAAGAAAAGGCAGACCTGTACGGCCTGCCTTTTCCTTGTGCCTCATCGACAGCAGACCTCCTTCGCGACTCACGTCGCTCCCACAGGAGGCATCAGGATGACGGCGGCTCCCGCGGCGGGCTTTCGACCGCCGGATGGCGGGTAAAACGCAGCACCACGCCACGCTGTTCTTCTTCCGGATGCTCCGGCCGTACCCACAGCAGCGGCACGTCGCGCGGCGCGGGCAGTTCGAGTTCGTCATCGCCGCGCGCGGCTTCCTCTTCCTCGATCTCCCAGCTGTACTTCTTGCGCGGCAGTTCGGGATCGAGACGGCGGAACAGGAAGGCGGCAATCAATCCCGCCACCGCGCCGCCCAGATGCGCCTGCCACGACACGCCGGCTTCGCGCGGCAGGATGGTCAGCACCATGCCGCCGTAGAACAGGAACGCGATCATGCCGGCGGCGATCGCGGCGCGGTCGCGGCGCAGCAGGCCGAGCATGAAGATCATGAACATCAGGCCGTGGGTCAGGCCGCTGGCGCCCAGCGTGTGCGTGCCGGGATCGGCCAGCAGCCACGGGCCCAGGCCGGAACCCAGCCAGACCAGCGGGATGGCCCACAACGTCGCGCGCGGATAGACCGCGCCCGCCAGCGTGCCGAGGATCAGCAGCGCAGATGCATTCGCGGCGATGTGCTCCAGCGAGCCGTGCAGCAGCGGCGCCGTCAGGATGCCGAGCAGGCCGTCCATCGACAGCGGCGTGATGGTGAATGCCCGCACGTCGAAGCTGTTCTGCGCCGAATACACCACCGCCAGCACCAGCACGAAGGCCAGGCTCAGGTTGAGTGCGCGCAGGATGCGCCTGCGGTCGTAGCGCTGCTGGGTCTCCGGATCGAACGCCGGGTCGTCGGGATGCAGGTCCATGGTCCAGTTCTGGCGGCGTGCCGTGCGATTGCAAGTCCGCCGTGCGATGGACAGACCATCCCGCAGGCGGGATGGTCTGCCGGTATCGCGTCAGGCGGCCGGACCGGCCTTCTGCGGCCTCGCCAGGCTCAGCACCACGGTCACGGCCAGGATCATGGCCACCGTGCCCAGCGACCACAGCACCGGGATCTTGTACAGGTCCACCAGCAGCATCTTGCTGCCGATGAAGGCCAGCACCACCGCCAGGCCGTACGGCAGCAGGTGGAAGCGGTCGGCCATGCCCGCCAGCAGGAAGAACATGGCGCGCAGGCCCAGCACGGCGAACACGTTGGAGGTGAGCACGATGAACGGGTCCGAGGTGATCGCGAAGATCGCCGGGATGCTGTCCACCGCGAAGATCACGTCGGTCACCGCGATCATCACCAGCACCACGAACAGCGGCGTGTACCGGCGGCGCTTGCCGCGACCCAGCCACAGGGCGGAACCGCGGTAGCGGTTGATCAGCGGCAGATGGCCGGTGATCCAGCGCAGCACGGGGTTCGTCTCGAGGTCGGGCTCCTTGCCGGCGGCGAACCACATCTTGATGCCGGTCAGCAGCAGGAAGGCGCCGAACAGGTACAGCAGCCAGTGGAACTTCGCCAGCAGCGCCGCGCCCACGAAGATCAGGATCGCGCGCAGCACGATCGCGCCCAGGATGCCGATCACCAGCACGCGCTGCCGCTGTTCCTCGGGCACGGCGAAGTAGGTGAACAGCATCAGGAACACGAAGATGTTGTCGACCGCCAGCGCCTTCTCGACCAGATAGCCGGTCAGGAACTCCAGGCCGATCCGGTTGGCCTCGACCGTGCCGCTGGTCTCGTTGAGGTACCACCAGAGCGCACCGTTGAAGAGCATGGCCAGGGCGACCCAGCCGATGCTCCACCAGGCGGCTTCCTTGAACGTCACCTTGTGTGCCCCGCCGTGGCGCATCAGCACCAGATCGACCAGCAGCGCGACCACTACCAGGCCGCCGAAGCCGGCCCACAACCAGACGTTGCCTATCGTTTCCATCGGAGTTCCCGAAATGAGTGGAGGACGGCCGCGGGCGCGGGCATCTCGGAACCGGGAAACGGGGGGATCCGGGGTATGCCTTCGCCATCGCGGCGAAGGTCTCGCTCACAGCCCGGTGGGCTGCCGTGGGACCGGAGCATCGCTGCTCGAAATGACGGCCTTCACGTCGGGAGCTACTCCCCTTCTGCCGCGGATTCTCCGGGCAGCGCCCGGCCGGGTCAACCGGGCAGGTAAAATGCCGTTCATGAACACGCCCAACCCGACCGTACGCCTGAAGAACGCCTGGCGTTCCAGCCACCCGTGGATCTTCCAGAAGCTGGTCGAGAAGCCCGCCGCCAAACCCAAGCCGGGCACGGTGGTCGAGGTCGTCGGCGTGGACGGCGAGTGGATAGGCCGCGGCTTCTACAACGGCCATTCGCGCATCGCCGTGCGCATCCTGGAGACCCACCCCGATATTCCGGTGGACGCCGGCTGGTTCTCGCGCAGGATCGCCGACGCCGTGTCGCTGCGCCGCGACGTGCTGAAACTGGACGCCGTCAGCGACGCCTGGCGTGTCGTGCATGCCGAAGGCGACGGCCTGTCCGGCCTGGTCGTGGACCGCTACGGCGACCTGATCGTGGTCGAGTTCTTCGCCGCCGGCATGTTCCGCCACCGCGAATGGATCTACCAGGCGCTGCGCGAGCAGTTCCCCGGCTGCCGCTTCCACAGCTTCGCCGACGAGCACGTGCAGAAGCAGGAGAGCTTCGAGTTCCACGGCAACACCACCACCGAAGCGGCCGTCATCACCGAGTACGGCGTGAAGTTCCGTGCCGATCCGGCCGGGGCGCACAAGACCGGGTTCTTCGCCGACCAGCGCGAGAACCGCCAGTGGCTCAGCCAGCAGGTCGAAGGCAAGACCGTGCTGGACCTGTGCTGCAACACCGGCGGCTTCGCGGTGTACGCCGCGGCGCGCGGTGCGTCCGAGGTCATCGGCGTGGACATCGACCAGGACGTCATCCAGATCGCCAAGGGCAACGCCAAGCTCAACAACGCGCGGCCGAAGTTCGTGCAGGCCGACATCTTCCCGTACCTGCGCGACGCGGCGAACCGCGGCGAGCAGTACGACGTGGTGATCCTCGATCCGGCCAAGATGACGCGCGACCGCGAACAGGTGATCGCCGCGCTGAAGAAGTACCTCGACATGAACAAGCTGGCGCTGGGCGTGGTGAAGCCCGGTGGCCTGTTCGCCACGTTCTCGTGCACCGGCCTCGTGAGCGAGGAGCAGTTCCTCGACATGCTGCGCCGCGCCGCCTACTTCTCCGGTCGCACCATCCAGATCCTCAAGGTCGCCGGCGCCGGTCCCGACCATCCCTTCATGGCGCACGTGCAGGAATCGCGCTACCTGAAGGCGGTGTTCTGCCGCGTGCTGGACTGAGTATGGACGCACGCGGCGTGTGGATCGTCCCGGTCCTGCTCGCCGCGCTGCTGGCCGGCTGCGCGTCCACGCCGGCCGCGCCCTGGCAATCGCTCGTCGACGCATCGCAATGGCGCAGTGTCGGCGACGCCACGCTGGATCCACGCTGGCAGGTCCGCGACGGCGAACTCGTGCTCACTGAAGCCGGTGGCGGCGACATCCTCAGCGTCGGCACCTACGGCGACTTCGAACTGGAATGGGAATGGCGCCTGCCGGCCGGCGGCAACAGCGGGCTGTTCTATCGCGCGGTCGATGCGATGCCGGTATGGGCGCGCGCCGTGGAGTACCAGTTGCTCGATGACCGCGGGGCCGAAGACCGCTTCGTGCCCAGCCATCGCGCCGGCGCCGTCTACGATCTGGTGGTGCCGGCACGCGATGTGCTGCGGCCGATCGACCGGTACAACCACGCGCGCATCGTCGCCTGCGGTCCGCGCGTGGAGCATTGGCTCAATGGCGAGCGCGTCGCGGTGTACGACGCGGACAGCGAGGACTGGAAGCGGCGCGTGGCCGCCAGCAAGTTCGCCGGACAGGCGGAGTTCGCGAAGGCACGCCGCGGGCATCTCGCGCTGCAGGACCATGGCAATGCCGTGCATATCCGTGGCATGCGCATCCGCGCGCTGGGTCCCGATTGCAAGCCAACTTCACTGTAGGAGCGACGTCAGTCGCGACCGCGCACTGACAGGTATGGATGGCGCCGGATGATGCATTCGACGCCCATCGTCTGTTTGATGAGATGCCTGCTGTCAGACCGTGCGGTCGCGACTGACGTCGCTCCTACAGTGGCCGGCCAGACCGGCCGGGAGCTCACCCCTCCGGCGACAACTCGATGCAGTCGAACCGCACGTCCGGATCCACGTCGGCGTCGTAGTCCACGTCGCTGCGCTCGAAGCCGAACAGCTTCAGGAACTCGTGCTTGTAGTTGGCGTAGTCGGTCAGCTGGAACAGGTTCTCGGTGGTCACCTGTGGCCACAGTGCCTTCGCCTTCTCCTGCACCTCGGGCTTCAGTTCCCAGTCGTCCAGGCGCAGGCGGTTCTCGTCGTCGGTCTCGGCCGGCGCGCCGTCCGCGCGGTACATGCGGTCGCGGAACAGGCGGTCGAGCTGCTCGATGGTGCCCTCGTGCAGGCCCAGTTCCTTCATCACCTTGAAGACGATGCTGATGTACAGCGGCATCACCGGGATCGCCGAGCTGGCCTGCGTCACCACCGACTTCAGCACGGCGACATTGGCGGTGCCGCCGGTCTTCTTCAGGCGCGCATCCAGCCGTTGCGCGGTCTGGTCCAGGTCGACCTTCGCACGGCCCAGCGCACCGTGCCAGTAGATCGGCCAGGTGATGTCGGTGCCGATGTAGCTGAAGGCCACCGTGCGCGCGCCGTCGGCCAGCACGCCGGCCTTCTCCAGCGCATCGATCCACAGTTCCCAGTCCTGGCCGCCCATCACCGTCACCGTGTCCTCGATCTCCTGCTCGGTGGCCGGTTCGATGGTCGCGTGGGTGATGACGTCCTTGTTGGTGTCGACTGCGGTCGAGGTGTACGGCGCGCCGATCGGCTTCAGCGCCGAGCGCTTCACTTCGCCGGTGGACGGCAGCTTGCGCACCGGCGAAGCCAGCGAGTACACGACCAGGTCGACCTGGCCACCCATTTCCGTCCTGATCAGCTCGATGACCTTGGCGCGCGCCTCGTCGGAGAACGCATCGCCGTTGATCGAGCGGCTGTACAGGCCGGCGTCCTTCGCGAACTTGTCGAACGCGGCCGAGTTGTACCAGCCGGCGGTGCCGGCCTTCTTCTCGCTGCCGGGCTTCTCGAAGAACACGCCCAGCGTGTCCGCACCGAACCCGAACGCCGCGCTGATACGCGCGGCCAGGCCGTAGCCGCTGGACGCGCCGATCACCAACACCTTCTTCGGCCCGTCGCTGCGCACGCCCTGCGCGCGCGTCGCGGCGATCTGGTCACGCACGTTGAGCTCGCAGCCGAGCGGATGGGTGGTGGTGCAGATGAAGCCGCGGACTTTGGGATGGATGATCAACGTGGTAACCCGGGGGATGGAATGCCTGCGCGGCATCTTAGTGCCGCCGGCGCCGGGAATGAAGCGTCCGCAATGCAGACGCAGGCGTATGGACGCTGCGTGCGCTGCACGCACGACTCGGGATCTTCACTCGATCCGGGTCGTGCGCATGGCGCACGCTACGCGGTCATGCGCTGTCCTTGGCGAGCATGCTGTTGCGCCGGCTGTAGGCCAGGTAGACGACGATGCCGACCACGTTCCAGATGAGGAACCACAGCTGCGTGCGATGCGGCAGGCTCCAGAACAGGTACAGGCAGCCGAGGATCGCGACCGGGCCCACCACCCACGCCAGCGGCGTGCGGAACACGCGCGGGCGGTTCGGTTCGCGCGTGCGCAGCACCAGCAGGCACACGCCGACCGCGACGAACGCGGCGAGCGTGCCGGCATTGGCGAGCGCGGCGATTTCGTCCAGCCGCGCAACGCCGGCCAGCGCCGCGACCAATACCGCGGTGAACACCGTGATCGCCACCGGCGTGCCGGTGCGCGGATTGACCTTCGACAGACTGCGCGGCAGCAGGCCGTCGCGCGACATCACGAAGAAGATGCGGCTCTGGCCGTAGAAGAACGCCAGCAGCACGGTCGGCAGCGCGACGATCGCCACGATGCCGATCACCAGCGCGGCGGTGCCGTGGCCGAGTTCGCGCATGATCAGCGCTAGCGGCTCGGCGCTCTGGCCGAACACCGTGTAGCTCAGCGCGCCGACCGCGGCGACGGCCACCAGCAGGTAGATCAGCGTGCAGCCGACCATCGAGCCGATGATGCCGATGGACAGGTCGCGGCCGGGGTTCTTGGTTTCCTCGGCTGCGGTGGAGATCGCATCGAAGCCGTAGAACGCGAAGAAGATGATCGCCGCCGCCGCCATCACGCCCCGCTCCACGCCGTCGGGCCCGATCGACTTCGGGAAGCCGTACGGCATGAACGGCTGCAGGTTGTCCGGATTGAACGCCGGCAGCGCGACGGCGATGAACACCGCCAGCGCGATCAGCTTGAACACCACCAGGATGGCGTTGAGCGTGGCGCTCTCGCGCGTGCCTGCGATCAGCAGGCCGGCGACGGCGAAGGTGATGACGATGGCCGGCAGGTTGATCACGCCGCCGGCGTGCGGGCCGGCCGACAGTGCGGCGGGCAGGGTGACGTTCCAGCCGAAGTTCTGCTGCACCCATTCGAGGAAGCCGACGAAGTAGCCGGACCAGCCCACCGCCACCGTGCTGACCACCAGCGAATACTCCAGGATCAGGCTCCAGCCGACGATCCAGGCAATGGATTCGCCCAGCACGCCGTAGCTGTACGTATAGGCGCTGCCGGCGGCCGGCATCATCGTCGACAGCTCGGCATAGGCCAGCGCCGCGCAGGCGCAGACCACGCCGGCGACGACGAACGAGATCAGCACGGCGGGTCCGGCCTTCTCGGCCCCCACGCCGATCAGCGTGTAGATGCCCGTGCCGACGATGGCCCCGATGCCCAGGGCGACCAGGTGAGGCCAGCTCAGCGTGGGCACCAGGCGCCGGCCCTCTTCGTGCTCGGTGATCCGGTCGATGGATTTGCGCCGTAGCCAGGTCATGGAAACTCCTCGGGATGCGTCAACGGGACAGCGCGCGGGCGATGCGCCTGCGCAGTCGAAAGGGAAATGAGGCGCGGCATGCCGCCCGCGACCGCCCGCAGCCTAAGCGGCCCGGGACGGCGCTGGCAATCGGCGGCGCACCACGCCGTGGCGGCGCGGCTCAGAGATACGAGCGTCGTGAGGGATCGAACACCGGCGGATAGCGATGCACGTCCAGCAGGTCCAGGAACACGTCCAGGCCTTCGTCCGAGCGGACCAGGTCGTACTCCGCATCCGACAGCAGGTGCACCACCAGCGCCTCCACGCCGTGGCCGTGCAGGTGCAGGTTGTCGAACAGGTGCCGGTCGCTGGCCAACGCGGGCGGCAGCAGCAGGAAGGTCGAGAACGGCGAGCCGTCCAGCGGCGGTGCAGGCAGCGGCACGGTATGCCCATAGCCCAGCCAGCTGCCTTCGGCGAACGGCAGCTTCGCCAGCCAGCGCAGCCGCTCGATGAAGGCCGGCTGCGGCTCGCGCACGTACCAGAACAGCTCGCGTGCGGCCGACTCGTCGCCGTCGTAGCGGGCCGGCAGCGTCATCAGCCGGTCGCTCATGCCGCAGGTCGCCAGCATGTAGCCGGGCCGGTCGTCGTCGGGGAAGCGGCGCGCATAGACATGGATGTCGACGCGGTGGCGGCGGTCGTCGTCGCGGTCGATGCGTTCGGGTTCGCCCAGGGCCTCGCGCAGCGCGGCGACCCGCGCGGCCGCGAACGCGGGCAGCGGATCGGGCGTGGCACCCATCAGCGTACGGAGGCGGTGCAGCATGCCGGCTTTCCCCAGGCGGTCAGTGCGTCGCGACTGTGCGGTGAGCGGGAACAGGGGGTCAACACGCGTTTCCGCATCCGTGACGCCGAGCCCGCTTGCATTGCGAGGCCGTTCGCGTCGCTCCCGCCTCAGGTCGTGAGACGCCAGCGGCTACACTGTCGGCATGGATTCCCAGACCCTGCTCGTGCTCCTCCTGATCCTCGTGGCCATCGCCGTCGTGCTGCTGGCGGTGCTGGTGCTGCGCCGCCCCGAGGCGCGCATCGGCGACCTGCTGGAACGCGCGCTGCGCGACGAGCAGCGCGAAGGCCGCAGCGAGCTGCGCGAGCAGCTGGAAGGGCTGTCGCGCGCGCAGGAACTCCGTATCGACGGCTTCGCCCGCAACCTGTCCGACCTGAGCACGCGCACCGACCAGCGCCTCGACGTGCTGCGCGATACCCTGACCGAAGACGCGCGCAAGGGCCGCCTCGACGCGTCCGAGTCGCAGCAGCGCTTCGCCGACACGCTGGGCCAGCGGCTCAACGAACTGACCCAGCGCAACGAGCAGCGCATCGGCGAGATGCGGGCCACGCTGGAGGATCGCCTGAAGGAGCTGCAGGCCGACAACGCGCAGAAACTGGAGCAGATGCGCGCGACGGTGGACGAGAAACTGCAGGCCACGCTGACGCAGCGGCTCGATGCCTCGTTCTCGCTGGTGTCGGAGCGATTGGAGGCGGTCCAGCGCGGCCTGGGTGAAATGCAGCAGCTCGCCACTGGTGTCGGCGACCTCAAGCGGGTACTGAGCAACGTCAAGGATCGCGGCGGCTGGGGCGAAGTGCAGCTGGAGAACCTGCTGGAGCAGGTACTGACGGCCGAGCAGTTTGCGCGCAGCGTGAAGGTGCGTCCGGACAGCAACGAAGCCGTGGATTTCGCCATCCGCCTGCCGGGACGCCAGGAGGGCGAGGTACCGGTGTGGCTGCCGATCGATGCCAAGTTTCCGCGCGAGGACTACGAGCGCCTGCTGGATGCCCAGGAACGCGGCGATGCCGACGCGATGCGCACGGCCGCCACCCAGCTGGAGCGGGCGATCAAGGTGCAGGCCAAGTCGATCAACGAGAAATACGTGGTGCCGCCGTACACCACCGACTTCGCGGTGCTGTTCCTTGCCACGGAAGGGCTCTATGCAGAGGCCATCCGCCGTCCCGGACTGGTCGATGCGCTGCAGCGCGACCATCGCATCGTCATCGCCGGCCCGACCACGCTGGCGGCCTTGCTCAACAGTCTGCAGATGGGCTTCCGCACCCTGGCCATCGAGAAGCGCTCCAGCGAGGTGCGCGTACTGCTCGGCGCGGTGAAGACCGAGTTCGGCAAGTTCGCCACCGTGCTGGAGAAGGCCAACAGCCAGCTGGACACGGTGCAGAACAGCATCAAGCAGGCCGGCGTCCGCACGCGCGCGATCGAGCGCCAGCTGCGCGGTGTCGAAGCGTTGCCGGGTGAGGAGAGCCAGAAGCTGCTGGGCGGCGACGAGGCGGAGTGAGCGAGGAATCGTGGGAGCGACGTGAGTCGCGACGGCAGGTCCGGGCCAATCGCGTGTCCATTCACGAGGAGGGAGACGCGTGGCGTCGGGCGTCCGGTCGACATCGGATGGTCTGACACGTCGATCGCGACTCACGTCGCTCCCACGACAGACAAAAAAACGGCGCCGGGAGGCGCCGTTTCCATTCACCGCGACCTGCCGACCTCAACCGCCGCCGCTGATCTCCGGCATCGGCATGGCATCGACCGGGACGGTCGGGTCGTTTTCGTCGTCCTGCAGGTATTCCGGCAGTTCCTCGTCAAGTTGCTGCTGGGTGCGATGGCTTTCGATCTGGTAATTGCGGCGCTGCAGCCAGGAGTCGCGGACCAGCGCGTAATCGTCCACCGCGCCTTCGCGCAGGCTGTCCAGCGACAGCAGTTGCGCCCGGGTGTCCACCAGGTTCAGGCCCTGCAGGAAGATGCGCGTCTTGTCGTCCTCGATCTTGCTGACCGGACTGAGCGGCATGTCGCCGGCCAGGCCGAGCACGTCGCGCACCGTGCGCGGGCCGAAGAACGGCAGTTCCACGTAGCGCGACCGCTTCCAGCCCCAGGTGCCCAGCGTCTGGCCGAAGTCCTCGCTGCGGCGCTTCATCTTCAGGTCGCTGGCGGGATCGAAGATGCCGCCGATGCCGACCGTCGAATTCAGCAGGAAGCGGCCGAGCGTTTGCGTGGCGTCGCGAGGGCGGCCCTGCAGCAGCTGGTTCACCATCGTCAGAGGCTGGCGCAGGTTGTCGAAGAAGTTGCCCACCCCCAGCCGTACCGGGCGCGGCACCGCCGCCACGTAGGCGCGGGCGAGCGGACGGGCAACGGCGCGGTCCACCGCATTGTTGAAGCGGTGCACCTTGCGGTTGAACTTCTCCCACGGATCGTAGGATTCCGGCCCCTGCACGGGTGCGGGCAGGGTCGGATCGGCGACCGGGTCGTAGGCGCCCTGGCCATAGATCGCGGCGAAGTCGTCCTCGCCTTCCGACGTGGCGGCGACATCGGCCGACGGCGCGGGCGCATCGATGCTGGCGGGGTCGATCGGCGGCTCGGGCGGCAACGGAGCGGCCGCCGTCGCGGTGCTGTCGATCACCACCGCATCGGCCGGTGTGGCCGTCGAGGGGTTGGGTGCCGACGCACAGGCGGTCGCCATTGCGGCCAGCAGGACCACGGTACTGAGGCGGAACAGAGTCATCCTGATTCCTGGAAACGGCGGGGGTGGGGTTACGCCGGGAAGTCCAGTTCCGGCGAAAGGCGATACGCGGCCTGGAGATCGGCCAGGCCAGCGGGCTGGCCTTCGAAACGCGGGGTCGTGCCGCCGGCGCGCAGGCGCGCGGCCAGCTCCGCCAACAGTGCCAGCCCGGCGCTGTCGACGGTAGTGACGTTGGTCAGGACAATGCGTTGCACGCCGGCCAGCTGCGCCGAGGCCTGCGGCCACAGCGCGGCGGCGGCGCCGCGGTCGAGTGCGCCCGTGAACACGAGCGCCTCGCCGTCGCGGCGGAGACCGGCGTCAGTTGCCGCCGGCACTGCCGTTGACCTGCAGCCGGCCGGACTTCAGGTCCGCCGCCACCTGGGCGATGGACTTCTGCCGCAGCGGCGTGTCGAACTGGGTCTTGAACGTCTGCACGAAGGACACGCCTTCCGGCAGCACGTCGAACACCTTCCACTGGCCGCCCACGTTGCGCGCGTAGAAGGTGATCGGGGTGACGGTCTGGTCGGCCTGCACGAACTCGGTGTCGACCTTCACGCCACGGCCGCCCGGCAGCGGGGCCTCGGACTTCACGCGCACCTTCAGGCGGGCGTTGAAGTCGGCCAGCCGGGCACCGTACGCCGACAGCAGGCGCTCGGTCAGGGCCTGGCCGAACAGCTTCACGTCGGCATCGGAGGCGCCGCGGCCATGCACGCCCAGCACCAGGCGGGCGGCGTAATCGCCGTCGAACAGGGTGTTGAACTCGCTGGTGACGAACTGGCGCAGCGCGGCCGGGTTCGACTTGAACTCGGCCCGGCGCTGGTCGAGCGTGGTCAGGATGCGCGTGCTGCTGGCCAGCACGACCTGGCTGGCGGTGTTCTGCCTGGCGGCGGCCGGGGCGGTGGTCTGCGCCGACGCGACGACCGGCGCGCTGGCCAGCAGCGCGGCCGACAGCACGACGGACAGGAAGGAAGGCTTGATCGGGTTCTTCATGGCGTGGGTTCTTCCGTAACGGGGGGAGCGGCGGTCTCGCCGCTGGCCGGGGTCTCCCCGGAGCCTGCACCGGCATTGTTGGCGCCGCCGCTGAACATGTACTTGCCGGCCAGCTGCAGCAGGTCCACGGCGGGCTGGGTGAAGGCGATCTCCTCGCCCGGCTTCAGCACCTCCGGATCGCCCCCCGGCGACAGGCCGACGTAGTTCTCGCCGAGCAGGCCGCTGGTGAAGATGCCGGCGGCGGTGTCGGCCGGCAGGTCCTTGTACCGGCTGTCGATGGACAGCGTGACCAGCGAGTCGAACTTGACCGGGTCCAGCCGGATGTCGGCCACCTGGCCGATCACCACGCCACCGATCTTCACCGGCGCCTGCTTGCGCAGCTGGCCCAGGTTGGAGAAGCGCGCGGTCAGCTCGTAGCTGCCGCCGCCCACGCCGAAACGCTTGTTGGTGGACGCCAGCGCCAGCACCAGCAGCGAGGCCAGGGCCAGCAGCAGGAAGGCGCCGACGGCGAACTCAAGACGGGGTCCACGGACGGACATGGCTCAGCTCCTGAACAGCAATGCAGACATGACGAAATTGAACATCAGCACCAGCAGCGAGGCGTTCACCACCGCGCGGGTGGTGGCCACCGAGGTGCCCTCGATGGTCGGCTCGGCGTGGAAGCCCACGTAGGCGGCGACCAGCGCGGCGGTGCCGCCGAACACGGCCGACTTCAGCAGCGCCACGCCGAAGTCGTCCCAGAAGTCCACGCTGTTCTGCAGCGCCGACCAGAACGTGCCGTTGTCGAGGCCCAGCACGTGCACGGCCTCGAAGTAGCTGGCACTGATCGCCAGCGAGCAGAAGAAGCCGGTCAGCAGCGGCACCGTCAGCACCGCCGCCCAGAAGCGCGGCGCCACGGCCTTGGCGACCGGATCGATGGCCATCAGCTCCAGCGCCTTGATCTGGTCGGTGGCGCGCATCAGGCCCAGCTCGGCGGCGATGGAGCTGCCGGCGCGGCCGATGAACAGCAGCGCCGTCAGCACCGGGCCGAGTTCGCGGTACAGCGACAGCCCCAGCAGCGTGGACAGCGCATCGCTGGCGCCGAACGTGGTCAGCGTGCGGTAGCCCTGCAGCGTCAGCACCAGGCCCACGAACGCGCCGCCCACCGCGATGATCGGCAGCGAACGCCCGCCGATCTTGTAGATCTCGCGGGTCAGCTCGGCCAGGAAGTCGCGGGTCGGCACCGACGCGCGGAACACCGACAGCGAGAACAGTCCGGCCCGGCCCAGCGAACGGATGGCGGCGACGAAGGGCATCAGGACGGATCCCCGCATGCAGCGTTCTGCCCCTCCCCCGCTTCGCGAGGGAGGGTGCGCATCGGGAGCGCTTCGACATTTCCCATCAGGCCACCTCCGCCCGCTTCACCGCATCGAACGCGATCGGCCCATCCGGCTCGCCGCGCAGGAACTGCTTCACCAGCGGATCCGGGGAGCTCTCCAGTTCCGCCGGCGTGCCGGAGAACACCAGCCCGCCGTTGGCGATGACGACGGCCTGGTCGGCGATCGGCAGCGTCTCGTGCACGTGATGGGTGACGATGATGCTGGTCAACCCGAGCGTGTCGTTGAGGCGCTGGATCAGGCTCATGATCACGCCCGAGGCGATCGGGTCCAGCCCGGTCAGCGGCTCGTCGTAGATCATCAGCGGCGGGTCCAGCGCCAGCGCGCGGGCCAGCGCCACGCGGCGGGCCATGCCGCCGGACAGTTCGCGCGGATAGGCGTCCGCGGCGGCGCGCAGGCCGACCGCATTCAACTTGAAGTCCACCAGCCGGCGGATCAGTGCGTCCGGCAGCTTGGTGTGCGTGCGCAGCGGCAGCGCGACGTTCTCGGCCACCGTCAGGTCGGTCAGCAGGCCATTGCCCTGCAGCAGCACGCCGATGCCCTTGCGCATCTCCAGCAGCGCGCGGCTGCGGTGCGGTACCGGCTGGCCGAAGACCTCCACCGTGCCCGCCGCCGGCGGCAACTCGCCGGTCAGCGCGGCCAGCATCGTCGACTTGCCGCTGCCGGACGGGCCGAGCACGGCGGCGATGCTGCCGCGCGGCACGCTCAGGTCGATGCCGCGCAGGATCGTGCGGCCGCCGCGATCGAGGCGGAGTCCGGACAGGTGCACGGCAGGGGCGTCGGCAGGCGTCATGGCGTCTTCGGCGGACCGGCAAGGGAGTTAACGGAAAAACAACGGCGTAGCTTCACGACCCGCGGCTGAACATAAACCGTACCGCGCAGTTCGATTATTGCGGTATCGACCGGCGATGTCGCGCATGGACGTGCGCAGCCGCTCGGCGCTGCCGAATCTTCCAGGGAAGGCTCGATGGGGCGCAGGATGGACATGCCGTTTTAAGAACGTCTTAAGCCTGCGCTCCCGGTGAGGACGACGCCGATGTCTCGGCATTCGCGACAGGCCTGCGGCAAGATGGCGTGATGCCTGCCGCCGCCCCGCCCGACTTCCGCCTGTACCCGTCCAATGCCCTGCAGCTGCTGGCCGCCCTGCTGGCGGACGAACTGCGTCGGCCGGTGCCGGGACAGTCGCCGCTGACGCCGGAGGTGGTACTGATTCCCCAGGTCGCCATGCGCCGCTGGCTGCAGGCCACGCTGGCGGCCGAGTACGGGATCGCTGCCAACCTGGAATTCCTCACCCCCGGCGAATTCGTCGCCCGCGCGCTCGAGGCCAACCTCGGACCGGCGGGCGACGACGATCTCGATGCCGCCTCGCTGCAGTGGCGCCTCTACGGGGCGCTGGAAGCACCGGCCCTGCGCCGCGATCCCGCCCTGGCCATGCTCGATGCCTGGATGGCCGATGGCGATCCGCTGAAGCCCTGGCGGCTGGCCGGCGAACTGGCCGGCGTCTACGAGAAGTACCAGGCGTGGCGGCGCGACTGGCTGCTGCGCTGGGAGGCCGGCGCCGACCGGGACGATCCGCAGGCGCGGCTGTGGCGCGCCGTCGCCGCCGGCCGCGACTACCGCGCGCGCCGCATCGACGCCTACCTGGCGCGCTTCGGGCGCGACGACGGTCCGCTGCCGCAGGGCCTGCCGAAACGGCTGCTCGTCTTCGCCACGCTCAACATCTCGCCCGACGTGCTGCGCGTGCTGGCCACCCAGGCGCGCGTCGGCACGCTGCACTTCTATCTGCCGACGCCCGCGCAGGGCTACTGGGGCGACCTGCAGACGCTGCGCGAGCGTCGCCGGGACGGCGACACCGACCTGTTCGCCGACGACGTGCAGGAAAACCCGCTGCTGCAGGCCTGGGGCGCCGCGGGTCGCGATTTCATGGCCCTGCTCGGCGACTACGACGTGGTGCATCCGCGCGCCGAGATCGATGTCTATGCCGATCCGCTCGCCGACGACGGTCCGGATACGCTGCTGCGCCGCCTGCAGTCGGACCTGTTCAACCGTCGCGCGCCGGCCTCGCCGCCGCCGCGTGCGGTGCCGGACCTGGCCGACGCCAGCCTGCAGGTGCACGCCTGCCACACGCGCCTGCGCGAACTGCAGGTGCTGCACGACCAGCTGCGTGCACTACTGGACGACCCACGCTTCGATCCGCCGCTGCAGCCGCGCGAGATCGCCGTGCTGGCGCCCGACATCGATCCCTACGTGCCGTACCTGGATGCGGTGTTCGGCGGCAGCGGCCACGACGATGCGCTGCCGTGGGCGCTGGCCGACACCAGTCCGCTGGCGAGCGAGCCGGTGGCCGAGGTGTTCCTGCGCCTGCTCGACCTGCCGCTGTCGCGTTTCGGCCTGGACGAAGTGCTGGACCTGCTCGCCAGTGCGCCGGTGGCCGAAACGACGGGCCTCGACACCGACGCCATCGACCGCCTGCACGGCTGGCTGCGCGAGGCCGGCGCGCGCTGGGGCCTGGATGCCGGCCACCGCGCCGCGTCCGATGCGCCCGCCGACGACGCCTACACCTGGCAGTTCGCGCTCGACCGCCTGCTGCTGGGCCATGCCAGCGGCGCGGAGGACATGATCGGGGGCGTCGCGCCGTGGCCGGAGCTGGAAGGCGGCGCCCTCGACGCACTGGATACGCTGGTGCGCCTGCTGCGCGAACTCGCCCGCCAGCGCCGCGTGCTCGGCGAGGCGGCGACGCCCGCGCAGTGGCGCGAACGCCTGCTGCACCTGCTGGTCGTATTGCTGCCGGAACAGCCCAGCGCTGCCCGTGCACAGCGCGCACTGGACCGCCTGCGCACCCTGATCGACCGCTTCGCCCGCGACGCGGAGACGGCGGGCTACGCCGGTGTCGTCCCGCCCGAGGTCGTGCGCGCCCACTTCGCCGACCAGCTGTCGCAGGCCGACACGCGCGCGCCGTTGCTGACCGGCGGCATCAGCGTGGGCCGCATGGTGCCGATGCGCCTGCTGCCGTTCCGCGTCATCTGCCTGCTCGGCATGAACGACGGCGACTTCCCGCGCCGCGATCCCGCCGCCGGCCTCAACAAGCTCACCGCGGAGCTGCATGCCGGCCGGCGCAAGCCCGGCGACCGCTCCACGCGCGAGGACGACCGTTTCCTGTTCCTGCAGCTGTTCGCCGCCGCGCAGGACGTGTTCTACCTCAGCTACCTCGGCGCCGATCCGCGCGACGGCAGCGTGCGCGAAGCGTCGGTGCTGGTGAGCGAGCTGCTCGACGTCGCCGCGCGTTACCACGCCGCGGCGGACGCGAAGCAGCGCCTCGTGGTCCGCCACACCTTGCAGCCGTTCGCACCCGCCGCGTTCGGCGGCGCCGACGAACCGCGCCGTTTCAGCTACCGCGCCGCCTGGCGTCCGGCGGCCGATCAGGTGGGCGGCGTACGCCGGGCGCTGCCGCCCTGGCTGGCAACGCCGTTGCCAGCTGCGGGCAAGCCCGAAGACACGCTGTCGCTGGAGACGCTGCGTCGCTTCTTCGCCGATCCGCACGGCCACTTCCTCGGCCAGCGGCTGAGCGTGCGCCTGCCGGCACCGGTACAGCAGACGGAGGACGTCGAACCGCTGGTGCTGCCCGGTCGTGGACTCGAGCGCATGCAGCTGCAGCAGGCGGTGGTGGAGGCTCTGGATGCGGGCGAGGAAACGGGTCTGCGCGAACGCCTGCGTGCCCGCGGACTGCTGCCCTCCGGCGCGTTGGGCGCGCGCCAGTTCGATGCGCTGCTCGCGCAGGCCCGCCCGTTCGCGCAGGCCCGCCGCGACTGGTTGGCGGGCGAGACCACGACGTCCGAACGCTTCGAGGTGGACATCGATGGCCAGCGCCTGCACGGCCGCATCGCCGACGTGCACCCGCGTGGCCTGGTGCGGTTGCGCGCGGAGGCCATCAACGGCATCACCGCCCTGCGCTGGGGCCTGGACTGGCTGCTCGCCAATGCGTCCGGCGCGCGCCTGCCACTGGTGCAGTTCCATGACGGCGACGGACCAGGTCCGCATGTGATCGACGCGCCGGATGCAGCGCAGGCGCGCGATGCGCTGCGCCAGCTGCTCGCGCAATACGCGTCCGGGCAACACGCTCCGTTGCCGTTCGCGCCCTATACCGGCTGGGACATCTGGAGCGCGGAACCCGGCAAACGCCGTGCCGCCGGCTGGAAACGCTGGCATGCCGACGGCAACGGCGGCTGGGCCGAAGGCGACGGCGAAGCGATCCGCCTGGCGTGGCGCGGTCGCGATCCCTTCGCCAGCGACGTTGACTACAGCGCACTCGAGCGCACCAGCCTGCACATCTACGACCTGGTGCGCCAGGGCCACGTACGCGCAGACGCCACCACGGACGGTGCCGCCGCATGAACGCGCTGGTCCCGGAAAACGAACCCTACCTGACGCGCGCCCTCGACGGTGTGCAGCTGATCGAGGCCAGCGCCGGCACCGGCAAGACGTACACGCTGGCCACGCTGTTCACGCGCCTGATCGTCGAGCAGCGGCTGCGCATGGGCCAGGTGCTGGCGGTGACCTATACCGAGGCCGCCACGCAGGAGCTGCGCAAGCGCATCCGCGAACGGCTGGCGCTGGCCGCCGACCTGGTCGGTACGCCGCCGTGCGAGGACGAGAAGCACGAGCCCGCGCTGACGCGCTTCATCATCGATCGGCATCTCGCCGTGGGCGGGGAAACGGCGGCGCAACTGGCGCGCCGGCTGCGCATCGCCGCCGAGGAAACCGACATCGCAGCCATCTTCACCATCCACGGTTTCTGCGCGCGCGTGCTGCGCGAACACGCACTCGAGGCCGGCCAGGGATTCGATGCGGGCGAACTGCTCGCCAATACGCGCGCGCTGCATGCGGATCTCGCGGCCGACCTGTGGCGGGCCTATGCCGCCGATCCGGCGACCGTCGATGCGCTGGCCGGCCTGTGGAGCGGTCCCGATGCGCTGGCAGAAGACCTGCCGGCGCTATGCGGGCCCTTGCCTCTGCTGCCACCGGCGCCGTCCGGCGACGACAGCGAACGTCAGATCGCCGTCCAGGCCACGCGTGCCGGCCGCGCCGCGCATCTGGTGGACGCGATCGGCCTGCACCTGGCCGACGCTCGGGCGGCGATCGCCGCGGCGTTCGATCACAAGGTCTTCGATGGTCGTCGCGCGCGTCGCCCCAGTTTCGACAAGGCGTTCGAGGAACTGCAGGCCGGTGCCGCGCTGGCCGAGTGGCCGCGCACCGACAAGACGCATGTGCAGAAGTTGCTGCCGGACGCGCTGCGCGGCTTCTGCAAGGACACGGGCGATGCCCGCGTGCCCGCCTCGCCGCTGTTCGACGCCTGGCGCGACTGGTGTGAAGCCGACGACGCCTGGCAACAGCTGCAGCTGCGCCTTCGCGCCGGCCTGCTGCACCGCCTGCGCGACGACGCGCGACGACGGCTCGATCACCTCAAGCGTGTCCGTCGCGTGCAGACCTACGACGACCTGATCGAACGCGTCGCCGTCGCGCTCGACGGCCCGCATCGGCAGGCGCTGGTCGCTGCCCTGCGCGCGCAGTACCGCGTGGCGCTGGTGGACGAGTTCCAGGACACCGACGAACGCCAGTGGCGGATCTTCGCGCGCGCGTTCGGCGATTCCGACGAAGTCCGCGCGCTGGGCGAAACGCCGGCGCTGTTCCTGATCGGCGATCCCAAGCAGGCCATCTACGGCTTCCGCGGCGGCGACGTCGCCACCTACCTGCTCGCGCGGCGTACGGCGGACGAGGCGCCGCGGCTGGCGTACAACTTCCGCTCGCGCCCTGCGGTGCTGCGTGCGGTGCGCGCGCTGTACGACCGCGCGGCAGCGGCCGGGCAGGACGCGTTTGCGCATCCCGACATCCGCTTCGAGCCGGTCGAGCCCGGCGGCAACCGCGGCGACGACGATTACCGCGCCGGCGACCATGCTGCGCCGGCGCTCACCCTGCGGCTGCTGCACAGCGACGACGGCGCGCCGCTCGATGCCGACGGCTCGCGCGAGGCCGCGACCGCCGCCTGCGTGGCCGACATCCATCGCGTGCTCGCCGACGCGCGCGCGGGGCGTGCGCGGATCGACGGACGTCCGGTGCGGCCCGGCGACATCGCGGTGCTCGTGCGCAACCACAAGGAAGCCACCCGGGTGCAGCAGGCGCTCGCCCGTGCCGGCGTGCCGGCCGTGGCGGCGGGAAAGCAGAGCCTGTTCGCCAGCACCGAGGCAGGCGAACTGCGCACACTGCTGCTGGCGCTGCTGCATCCGGCCGACAGCGGGCGCCTGCGCGCCGCGCTGGCCACCGTGCTGCTCGGCGAAGACGCCATCGCGCTCGCCGCGCTGGACGAAGACGGCGAGGCCCAGCGCCAGCACCAGTCGCGCCTGCTGCACTGGCGCGAACGCTGGCAGCGCGGCGGACCGTTCGCGCTGGTGTCCGAGCTGTGCGCCGCACAGGCCGAACGCCTGCTTGGCCTGCTCGACGGCGAGCGCCGCCTGACCAATTACCTGCAGCTCGGTGAACACCTGCAGGAAGCCAGCGCACGCACGCTGGGCCTGCACGGGCTGCTGGACTGGCTGCAGGCCCGCATGGCCGACGCCGATGCCGACGACGAAACACAGCTGCTGCGGCTGGAATCCGACGCGCTGCGCGTGCAGATCGTCACCCTGCACAAGAGCAAGGGACTGGAGTATCCGCTGGTCTACCTGCCGTTCGCCGGTTTGGGCACCTCGCGCCCCGACAGCGGCCGCCATCGCGTGGTCCACGACGGCACGCAGCGCGTGCTGCAGTGGAAGCTCGACAAGGACGATCCCGCCTGGAAGGCCGCCGGCGACGCCGCGCGGCGCGACGCGACCGCCGAAGACGCGCGCCTGCTCTATGTCGGCCTGACCCGTGCCGCGCATGCACTATGGATCGCGGCCGGTGGCGTGAAGGACTTCGACAGAAGCCGTCTCGCGCCGCTGCTCGCCGGCATCGCCGACCTGCGCGCGCACGCCGACATCCGCATCGTCGAAGGCCCGGCCGAACCGCCTCCAGCGCGCCTGCCCGCCGAGCACGACACCGCCATCGTCCCCGCGCGCGTCGCCACGCGCCGCATCGTCGCCGACTGGTGGGTCTACAGCTTCACCCAGCTCGCGCATGCCGAAGGCGGCGGCGATCCGCTGGCGGCATCGACGCAGGCCGATCCGGGTGGCGAGGACGAAACACCCGCGTCCGAGGTCGACGCGCTGCCCGACGTCATCGCCCAGCCCGCCGCGACCGTCGATCCGCGCTTCGCCGGCAGCCGCTTCGGCGTGGTGATGCATGCCGCGCTGGAACATGCCGACTTCGCCGCCTGGCGCGACTGGCGGCCCGGCGAGGCCGCCCCGGCGGGGCAGGAGGCGGTCATCGCCGAGGCGTTGTGCGAGGGCGGTTATGCCGAAGCCGACGTCGCCGACGGCCTGGCCGTGCTGGTGCCGCTGGTCGGCCACACCTTGGGCACCGCGCTGCCCGAAGGCCTCCGCCTGGCCGACCTGCCGACGGCGCAGCGCCGTGCGGAAATCGAGTTCCATTTCGCCATGCAGCCCACCCGCGTGTCCGACCTGCTGGCGCTGCTGCACCGCCACGGCCTGCTGCGTCATCGCAGCGCGTTCGGTACGCGGCAGCGGCTGGAAGGGCTGATGACCGGCCTGATCGATCTCACCTACCTCCACGACGGCCGCTGGTACGTGCTCGACTACAAGTCCAACCAGCTGCCCGGCTACGACGCGGCGGCCCTGCAGCAGGCGATGACCCACAGCGAGTACGACCTGCAGGCGCTGATCTATACGCTGGCGCTGCACCGCTGGCTGCGTTTCCGGCTGGGCGATGCCTACGACTATGCGCGCGATGTCGGCGGCATCCGTTACCTGTTCTGCCGCGGCCTGGACCTGACGCGCGACGCGTCGCCGGGCGTGCATGCACAGCGGTTCCCGCCGGACCTGGTACATGCGCTGGACGCGCTGTTCGCCGGCGCAGCGTCGGGAGCCGCCGCATGAGCCTGCTCGACGCGCTTCACAAAGGGGGCCACCTGCGCACGCTCGACCATGCCCTGGCGCAGAGCCTGCGCCGGCTGCAGCGCGACACGCCCGATGGCGTGCTCGCCGCCGCTGCGCTGGCGTCGCTGGCGGTCGCCAAGGGCCACGCCGGGCTGTCGCTGTCGGCCCCGTGGCAGCTGCTCGAGCACGACGCCGATCTTCCCTGGCCCGCCGGGGACGCGTGGCGTGCGCAACTGGCTGCATCGCGCTGGATCGCAACGCCTTGCGATGCGGTGGCGGCCTCCGATCCGCACGTGCCGCTCGTGCTGGAAGGCGACTTGCTTTACCTGCGCCGCTATCGCGAGTACGAACGCGCGCTGGCGCTGGGCCTGCAGCGCATCGCAACCCACGCACCGACTGCCGGCGACGTGGCGGCGCTGGCGCCGTTGTTCGCCATGCTCTTTCCGCAGGCCACGCACGACGACCACCAGGCGCGCGCTGCTGCGCTCGTGCTGCGGCATGCGCTGCTGTTGGTGACCGGTGGTCCGGGCACCGGCAAGACCACCACCACCGCGCGCCTGCTGGTACTGCTGGCGGCGCAGGCGCGCCATGCCGGGCACGCGGTGCCGCGCATCGCCCTGGCCGCCCCCACCGGACGCGCCGCCGAACGCATGGCCGAAAGCGTGCGCCACGCCGCGCATGCGCTGGCGGCGTCCGGTGTCGACGCCGACCTGCTCGCGGCATTGCCCGCGACCGGCACTACGCTGCATCGCCTGCTCGGCACGATTCCCGATTCGCCGCGCTTCCGGCACGACCGCGACGACCCGTTGCCGTTCGACGTGGTGGTGGTCGACGAAGCCTCGATGATCGACCTGCCGTTGATGGCCAAGCTGGTCGACGCCATCGCCGATGGCACGCGCCTGGTGCTGCTGGGCGATCCCGACCAGCTTCCCTCGGTGGAAGCCGGCGACGTGCTGGCCGCCATCCTCGGCGCCGCCGGCGACGGCGCCGCGCTCGCGCAGGATGATGCGGACGCGTTGCATCCGCTGCTCGGCGAACCGTCCCACCGTCATGCCCGCGAAGTCGTGGAACCAGCGCCTTCCAGCGCAACCGCCGATGCCGGCCCACGCCCAGACGATCGAACGACGTTCCCCGGCATCCGCGTGCACCTGCAGCGCGGCTGGCGTCAGAGCGAAGCGCTGCAGCTGGCACCGCTGGCCGCCGCCGTGCGCCAGGGCGAGGCCGACACGTCGCTGGATCTGCTCCGCAGCGGCACGCTGTCGAACGTGCATTTCCACGAAGGCCTGGCAGATCCGCTCGGTGCGCACCGCGAGGCCCTGCTCGCCCACTGGCGCGCGCTGGCCCATGCCGCGACGCCGGCCGATGCGCTGGCGCAGTCCACGCGTCTGCGCCTGCTCACCGCCGTGCGCGAGGGCGCCCAGGGCGCACGCACGCTCAACGCCCGCATCGAACGCCTGCTGCTCGATACAGGCGCCGGCACATCGCGCAGTGGACCCGGGCATTTCCATGGCCAGCTGCTGATCGTCACCGAGAACAGCTACCGCCACCGCCTGTTCAACGGCGACATCGGCCTCTGCCTGCGCGACGAGCGCGGCGCGCTGGTCGCGTGGTTCCCGGGTGAAGAGGCCGCACAGCCGCGCGCATTCCATCCTGCCGCGCTGCCCGCGCACGAGTCGGCGTTCGCGATGACGGTACACAAGGCGCAGGGATCGGAATTCGATACGGTCTGGCTGCTGCTGCCCGCCCGCAGCAACCGCGTGCTCTCGCGTGAACTGGTCTATACCGGCATCACCCGCGCCCGCCGCGAACTGCATGTCGCCGGCAGCGATACGGTGATCCGCGAGGCACTGGCCCGGCATGCCAGCCGATGGTCGGGGCTGGGGTGGCGGTTGGGCGCGGGTGCATCGCGCTGAACCGTGCGGTCCCTCGCGTGATGGCCGCTGAGATGGAGCGATCCGGAGACTGCGCTCGATCGCAGTGAAAGCGCGTGCCAGTCCCCACCTGGGCGCGCACGCATTTGCGATAACCCGCCCAACCGCGTATACCTGTCCAGGCTGACTGGCAGTCGCCTCCGCCGCCTCCTGCGGGCTGACCTCTCTTCCTCTCGGCCTGACGACGCGATCGCGCGCGTGCCGACGAGGTGCATGTGTCCCACCAGCAGGTCCAGGTTTTCATTCTCCATCTCGGGCAGCAGCAATCCATCGGGCCGGACGATCTGCGGGTGATGTGGGCGACCGCCTGCGAGTCGATGGACATCGCGGTGTCGCGACGCCCGCCGTCGCAAGGCCAGCATGCCAATGGTCGACCCTGCTTCGGTTTGTGGGCAGGCCGGCAGTTCCATCGCGTCCCGGCGGAGAAGCGCATGCGCCGTCTGCTGGAAGCACGCGGTTTCCAATTCACGTTGACGCATACCGCCCTGTAGGAGGGTGCATGACTTTTGATGTCGGGATCGGCAAGTGCCGGTCGGTGCAATCGGATTCGGTGGATGTGTGGGTGGACGGCTCCATCGTCCGGCGGCTTGCGCCGGAGACCAAGTGGCAGCGGGATGGCATCAGCGTGCTGCAGGTGCCGGCGAAGGTGTGCAGTGCGCGCCATCGCGTGGCGGTCGGTGAAGAGGTGTTCCTCGATACGGCGCTGATCAATCCCAACAGCGCGGGCAAGCTGGATGTCGAAGGCAGCGGCGACTACGCCAAGGCGCGCCTGTCGCTGCTGGTGCCCACCCTCGATCCCGCGCCCACCCCGCCCACGCCGTCGCGCAAGGCCAGCTGGCGCTGACACGTCACCGCCCGGCGCGTCCATGCCGTCGGGCACGATCTTCCCTCACGCGCTCCGCACGGGAGCTGTGCGAAGGTGAGCGCCGACGTCGCCGGGGCTCACCGTGAACACGCGCACTCCGCTCAGCTCCGCTGCCGGACGGATTCACCTGGGACATGGGCGAACGTTGCCGCACGCGGGTCCGCCATGGCGTGCGCATCGTCGAGCCGGCCCCGAGCGGCAAGGGTGGATGGCAAGGATCCTGATCAGCGGCACGGACGTGCGCCAGGAACAGATCGCCGTGCGGTCGCTGGACGCAGGCACCGCATGGGCCACGCGCTGGATGCGGGAGCGCCAGGCCGCGCTGCTCCGCCTAGTGGCCGGGCAGATGCCGTTGGCCCCGTGAGCGCTCGCAGTCCGGGTGCCGGCGCTTTTGCGCGAGCATCCCGCCGCCGCGCGTAGTCCGCGCACGGACGCCTGCCGTCCTGCTGCCGATCACCGCGCGCCTCGAAGCGCCAGGGCTTCCGCCATGAACAACCCCCCGAACGGATCGAACATGCGCCTGCTGGCCGGATGCGAACTGACGGTCGAATCGATCGAAGACTGCGCGGTGGTCGCCATGCTGCGTCCGCGCAGCGGCGATGCGCAATGGCTGATCAGCGAAACCTATGCCTTCGATCCCCACGTCCGGCCGACCGAGTTCGTCGACGTGTTCGGCAACCTGTGCCAGCGCTTCGTGGTGCCGCGCGGGCGCATGCGCATCCGCGCCGAACTGGAGGTGGAGACCGAGCGCGATATCGCCCTTGCGCCGTGGGTCGCGCCGGTGCCGGCGGCCCTGCTGCCCGATCACACGCTGCAGTACCTGTTGCCGAGCCGCTACTGCCCGAGCGATCGCACGTTCGAGCAGGCGCAGGCGATCGTCGAGGCGGCCGGTCCGCGCAGTGGCCAGGTCGGCGCCGTCGTGGAATGGATCCGCACGCACATCGCGTACCGGTACGGCGTCAGCGATGCCAGCACGGACGCACTCGGCACGATGGAAGCGGGCGCGGGCGTCTGCCGCGACCAGGCCCATGTCGGCATCACGCTGTGCAGGAGCCTGCGGATTCCGGCCCGCATGGTGGTCGGCTATCTGCACGGACTGGCGCCGATGGATCTGCATGCGTGGTTCGAGGCGTATCTGGATGGACGCTGGTACACCTTCGATCCGACGCAGTCCGCGCCGCGCGGCGGCCGCATCGTGGTCGCCTACGGTCGCGATGCCGCAGACGTGGCGTTCCTGACCCATCACGGCTGGCTGCAGACGTTGGATCTGCAGGTATGGGTCGGTGAGCGAATGGATGAAATACGGCGTTGATTCACTGCAGGACGTCAACCTTAGTGGAGCGGTTTTCCAACAGGTTTCACGCTTTCCGGCCGCTGCGCGACGCGATTTCTTTCTGACGGACGGCCAACGCGTGAACACCGTCTTCACAGCGTCTCGACGTACGCCAATTCCAGCTGAAGGCGGTTGCCGGGGTGAACGAAAAAGGCCGCTATATTCCGGTTCCCCCAGACGAAGGAGGATTGGAATGTTCCAGAAAAAACAACACCTGACGATCGGCGTGGCGCTGCTGGCCACGCTCGCCTTTTCCGGCTGCGCCACGTACGACGACGAGTTCGCGGGCATCAACTCGCGCCTCGACCAGCTCGACACGCGCGTGCAGGGCGCCGCACAGAGCGCCGAGTCGGCCAATCAGTCCGCCCAGCAGGCCAACCAGCGCCTGGACCAGATCGAAGGTCGCGTCCGTCAGCTGGAAGCCGCACCGCGTCGCGTGCCGCGCGGTTGATGTCACCGGACCGGTGGCCCCTGCGGGCCACCGGTCTGCCCATCGTCACCCTTCACTCCCTCACTGAGCCGAGGAACGTCCCATCGGTACGCATACTCATCCCTTGATCCGGACCGCCTGTGGAGCGCTGGCGTTGACGCTGGCATTCGCGTGCGCGGACGTCGCCAGCGCCCGGGACGGCAAGGACAAGGCAGGTGCCGCGCCGCCCGCCGCGGCCCTCGACCAGCTTCCCCCCGGCCAGGACGTGGCCGACACCGTCATCGAACTCGCCGGCTGGGTCGTGGCGAGCAAGGACAGCCAGGGCTATCCGTTCGCGATCATGGACAAGGCCGCCGCACAGATCCTCGTGTTCGACGGCAATGGCCGGCTTCGCGGTGCGGCGCCCGGGCTCTTCGGCTCGGCCGTCGGCGATCACACCGCGCCCGGCGTGGCCGGCCTTGCGCTGCGTGAAATCCCGGGCAGGGATCGCACCACGCCTGCGGGCCGTTTCGTGGGCGGCTACGGTCCGTCCATCGACGCCGGACGCGTGCTGTGGGTCGACCACGAATCCGCCGTCTCCATCCATCCGACCGCCACCGGCGTCCCGGCGGAAAGGCGCGTCGAACGCCTGGCATCGCCGACGCCCGACGACAACCGCATCACGCACGGCTGCATCAACGTCTCGCCCGAGTTCTACGAACAGGTCATGCGCACGACGTTCGAGCGCGGCGGCGTGTTCTACATCCTGCCCGACAAGAAATCACTCGCGGACACCTTTCCCGAGTTCGCGCAAAGCCGCGCGGCGGCCGAACGCGGCGATCGCAAGGGCGCACGCGCCTCGCGCGATTGACGCAGGCCTGATTGCGCGCAGCCCACGCGCGTGCCGGCGATGACCCTCGCGCTTGGCAAAGACACGGCGCGTGCGTCGCGCCGCTGTCCTGCGTCGTTGCAACCTGCTCAACCCAGGTCGCGATCGAGCAGGCAGTCGATGAAGGCCCGGAGCGCCGGCAGCATGTAGCGCCGGCTCGAGTAGTAGAGGAACAGGCCGGGTACCGTCGGCGACCAGTCGGCGAGCACGCGCTTGAGCCGTCCATCGCGCAACGCCTCGGCGATGTCGTCGTCGTTGTACGCGTACAGGATGCCGAGCCCCTGCAGCGCGGCGGGCACGATGATGTCCTGGTGGTTCGAGATCACCTTTCCCTCGCCGAAGAATTCGACCGCCTTGCGCTTCTTCTCGAACGACCAGCCGGCGATCTTGCCGCTGCCGGGGAAGCGCCAGTTGATGCACGCGTGCTGGCTCAGATCCGCCGGCGTCTTCGGTTCGCCGTGCCGGGCGAGGTAGTCGGGCGACGCCACGGCGAGCAGCTCGAAGTCGGGCGTGAGCCGCACCGCCACCATGTCCTTCTGCAGCCGGCCGCCCACCCGGATGCCGGCGTCGAATCCTTCGGCTGCGATATCGCTCAGGCCGTCGTCGATGACGATGTCGAGCACGACGTCGGGATGCGCGAGGGCGAACCGTCCCAACCGTGGCGCGATCACTCGCTTGGCCGCCATGCTCAGCGTGTTGATGCGCAGGGTCCCGGCGGTGCGCGCACGCGTGCCCACGGCCTGCGCCACGGCGTCATCCATGTCGCGGAGCATCGGCGCGATGCGCTCGTGCAGCTGCCGTCCGGGTTCGGTCGGTGACACGCTGCGGGTGGTGCGGTTCAACAATCGAACGCCGAGCCGGGCTTCCAGCTGCCGGATGATCTGGCTGAGGGCCGAGCGCGACAGCCCCAGGTGGTCGGCGGCCCGGGCGAAGCTGGCCCGGTCGACCACGGCCACGAAGGCCTTGAGTTCGGCAAATTCCGAACCGCGCATTGTGTACCGATTCCTACATGGCCTGATCGGATAATAGGCGATTCTCTAATCCTGCAGGGCGCTTCAAGCTGGCTCCACCCACCCCACCGGAGCCCTGCCATGAAAGCGCTGGACCTGCCTGAACCCATTGCCGCCTACTTCGAGGCCGACCGTCAGGACGGCCAGGCCGTCGCCCGCTGCTTCACCCGGGACGGCGTCGTCCTGGACGAAGGCCATACCCATTCGGGCCTCGCCGCGATCGAAGCCTGGAAGACCGCGTCGTCCGCCACGTACACCTACACCGCGACGCCCCACACGCTGGAGACGCAGGGCCGCAGCTACACCGTGACCAGCCAGGTGTCGGGCGACTTCCCGGGCAGCCCGCTGGACCTGCGTTATCGCTTCACGCTGGAGCGCGGCAAGATCGCCACGCTGGAGATCGCGCCATGAGTTTCGACCTCCAGCTGGCTGGCAAGCGCATCCTGGTCACCGGCGGCACGCGAGGGGTCGGTGCGGCCGTCGTCGAACGGCTGATCCAGCTCGGAGCGCGCGTCGCGACGACCGCGCGCTCGGTGCCGGACACGCCGCTCGAGCATGTCCACTACGTGGCGGCCGACCTGGCTACCGCCGACGGCGTGCGCGCGGCGGCGGAGGCGGCCCGGCACGAACTCGGCGGCATCGACATCCTGATCAATGTGGTCGGCGGGTCGTCGGCCCCCGCAGGCGGTTTCGCCGTGCTGGACGATGCGGAGTGGGCCAAGGCGCTCGACGTGAACCTGATGTCGGCCGTGCGGATGGATCGCGCGCTGCTGCCGGCGATGCTCGCGCAGGGGTCCGGCGTGATCCTGCACGTGACGTCGATCCAGCGCGTGCTGCCGCTGCACGACGCCACCATCGCCTATGCCGCCGCCAAGGCCGCGCTGTCCACCTACAGCAAGGCGCTCTCCAAGGAAGTGACGCCCCAGGGCGTGCGGGTGGTCCGCGTCTCGCCGGGCTGGGTCGAGACGGAAGCCGCGGTCGACTTCCTCGGCGGCATCGCGGCCAATGTGGGCACGGATTACGAAGGCGCCAGGCGGATGGTCATGGAGGCGCTGGGCGGCATCCCGTTGGGACGGCCTGCCCAGCCGAGCGAGGTCGCCGACCTCATCGCGTTCCTGGTGTCGCCGCGGGCGGCGTCCGTGTCGGGGTCGGAACACGTGATCGACGGCGGCACCGTCCCGACCGCGTAAGCCCTGCCGCTGCTCCCGGGCCCTCGCTGCCTGTCGCGACCCGGCGGGCAGCTGCAGGGGTGATTGTCGGAGCGGTACTTACGATCAAGTTATCAGGACTATTCGTAACTGAAAGTTCTGCGCGTGCCGGCAAAGTACCCCTGCCGGCCGACGCCGCACCCCGAACGCCACCCACCACCGCTCCGAGGACACGACCATGTTCAAGCTCATTCCCGCCCTGCTCGCCGCCGCGCTGGCCGCCAGCCTGTCTCCCTCTGCCCATGCCACCGAGGCCGTCCGCGACGGCGGCCAGGTGAGGAACGTCGTGCTGGTGCACGGCGCCTTCGCCGATGGATCCGGATGGCGCCCGGTGTACGAGGATCTCACCGCGCGCGGCTACCGCGTCTCCATCGTGCAGAACCCGCTGACCTCGCTGGCCGACGATGTGGCCGCCACGAAACGCGTACTGGACCGCCAGGACGGCCCCGCCATCCTGGTCGGACACTCCTGGGGCGGCACGGTCATCACCGAAGCCGGCGTGCACGACAAGGTCGCCGGTCTGGTCTACGTGTCGGCGCTGGCGCCGGACGCCGGCGAAACCACCGCCCAGCAGTACACCGGCTTCGCGCCCACGCCGGAGTTCGTGATCGAGACCAGCGCCGACGGCTTCGGCTTCATCCATCCTGCCAAGTTCAAGGCCGGCTTCGCCCACGACACCACCGATGCCGATGCCGCGTTCCTGCGCGACTCGCAGGTGCCCATCAACATGTCGGCCTTCGGCACCCCGCTGACCCACGCCGCGTGGCGCAGCAAGCCCAGCTGGGCCGTGATCGCCACCGAAGACAAGGCCTTCGACCAGGCGATGCTGATCCACATGGCCGAACGCATCGACGCGCGCATCACCAAGGTCTCCGCCAGCCATGCGGTCTTCATGACGCAGCCCAAGGTGGTCGCCGACACGATCGACCGCGCGGCGCGCGACGCCGGCCAGGCGGCCAGGTAAGCACGCCGGGGCGCGACGGTCGCACTCGCCGCCGCGTCCCCCTCCTTTCTCCTCTCCCCCACGACGGGTGGCCCCGGCCGGCTGCCCGAAGGTCTTTCCCTGCCCGGAGCCTCTGCCGTCATGTCCATTCCTCCCGCGTCGTACGCGCCCTCCCTGACGACCGGCGCACCCTCCGGCCGTTTCGATTTCATCGTCTGCGGCGCCGGACCGGCCGGCTGCGCCCTCGCCGGCCGGTTGGCCGAGCATCCGGGCGTGCGTGTGCTGCTGGTGGAAGCGGGCGGCGCCGATACGCTGCCGGAGATCCTCGAGCCGACCCAGTGGCCGCTCAACCTGGGCTCGGATCGCGACTGGGGTTTCGTGGCGCAGTCCAACCCGCACCTCAACCACCGCGCCATCCCGCTCAACATGGGCAAGGTGCTGGGCGGCAGCTCCAGCATCAACGTGATGGTGTGGGCACGCGGCCACCAGGCCGACTGGGACCAGTTCGCCGAGGAAGCCGGCGACGATGACTGGGGTTATCGGTCCGTCCTCGGGATCTACCGGCGTATCGAAGACTGGCGCGGCCTGCCCGATGCCGCCCGTCGCGGCACCGGCGGGCCGGTGCACGTGGAAACCCCGCCGCATCCGCAGCCCGTGGCGATCGCCATGGTCGAAGCGGCGAAAACCCTCGGAATACCCACGTTCGACAGCCCCAATGGCGCGATGATGGAAGGCCGTGGCGGGGTCGCGCTCAACGATCTGATCGTCAAGGCCGGACAGCGCTCATCGCTCTTCCGCGCCTACATCCTCCCGAAACTGGGGCAGCCCAACCTGACGGTGATGACGGGCGCACAGGTCAGCAGACTCGTGCTCGAAGGCACTACGGTCGTCGGCGTCGAGATCACCCAGGGTGCGCAGCGCACGCGCATCCTGGCCGATCGCGAAGTGATCCTGTCGATGGGCGCGATCAATACGCCCAAGGTGCTGATGCAGTCCGGCATCGGCCCCGAGGAGGAACTGGCACCGCATGGCATCCCGGTGATCCAGCACCTGCCCGGTGTCGGGCGGAACCACCAGGACCACGTGTCCTTCGGCTGTCTGTTCGAGGCGAACGCGCCGGTGGGTGTGGGCAACGGCGGATCGGAAGCCACACTGTACTGGAAGACCGATGCCGCATTGGCTGCGCCCGACGTCTTCCATTGCCAGCTGGAGTTCCCCGTACCGACGCCGGAAACCGCGCATCGCGGCGTGCCGGCGCATGGCTGGATGACCTTCGCCGGACTGTCGCATCCCAAGAGCCGCGGCTCGGTGCATCTCACCGGTGCCGATCCCGACGCGCCCCCGCGGATCCAGGCCAATACGCTGTCGCATCCCGACGATCTGCGTGACGCCAGGGCGACTGTCGCGCTGGCCCGGGAGATGGCGCACGCCTCGCCCTTCAGGAACCTCTTGAAGCGCGAAGCGATGCCCGGAAACCTGGGCACCTCCGAGATGGACACCTATCTCCGCGACGCGGCCGTGACCTTCTGGCACCAGGCATGCACGGCGAAGATGGGACGCGATGCGATGTCCGTGGTCAACGGCAACCTGCAGGTCTACGGCATCGAGCGTCTGCGCATCGCCGACGCCTCCGTCCTGCCGAATGTCCCGAGCGGCAACACGATGGCGCCGTGCGTCGTGATCGGCGAGCGGGCGGCGGAGATCATCGGGCGTGCGCACCGGCTCTGACGCGTCCCCGCGCGGTCAGCGCAGCGGCGGTCGCTCGCCCGATTCCACCCAGCCGGTCAGCACGCGGAATGCATCCTTGACCTGATCCGCAGAGAATCGGCAATGCCCGCCCGGCGCGTCCGGCAGCGTCAGCGGCACCACGGTGGCGTCCCGCGCCTTCTGCGCATACACCGGCCGGAAGCGGGGGTTGATGGTCGGGTCATCGGCGTTGTACTGCAGCACCAGCGGCTTCTGTGGCCGGCCCGACAGGGCCGGCGCCGCAGCCACGTAGTCCATGGCCGCCACATCGCCGACATAACGCGGCACGCGACGGTTGAATGCGTCGTCGTCGCCGAATCCCGTGTAGCGCACCAGGCGATTGTCCACCGGCATGCCACCGCCGCGCGCGATCAGGTCGCGGATCACCAGGTAGTGCAGGCCGAGCGTGCCGGGCAGCGCCTCGACGGACACCTCCAGCCTGGTCGCGAGTCTCTGAGCGGCGGCCGGATCGCGCGGCAGGGCGGCATCGACGCGGTCCATCACCGTGTTCTGGTCGAGCACCGGCGCGGCGGGATCGGACAGGCGGAACCCCGCTTCACCCTCGTGCGGCGGGAACAGGGCATCGAACGCGACCAGCGAGGTGAACAGTTCCGTCGCCAGCACCTCGCCGGGCAGGTTGGCGCCGCAGAGCGACAGTGCGCCGTCGTAGTGCGCGGCCTGCTGTTCGAGGCTGGCGATGGCGATGCCGCCGCCCATCGACATGCCGACCATCCATGTCTTCGTCGGTTGGCCATGCCGCTGCACGAAGTGCGCGCGCAGGCGTTCGCTGTCGGCAATGGCGTCGCGCACTGCCCAGCCCTGCGTCGCGTAGCCGCTCTGCGCCACCGCATAACGTTCGGAAGTGAACATCGGGGTGGCGGGATCGGCGGGCCAGGGTGTTTCGCGCGCTACGCCGACCGGTTCGAAGCCGTGTGCCAGTACGACCAGCTCGCCGTTCCAGTCAGCCGGGATATCGATGCGGTAGGGCGCGCCGGCCAGCGTGCCGGTGTCCTCCACCGGCGGCGATATCGCGGTGGACGCGTCCTGCGCGAAGGCGGGCGACAGCAGAAGGGACAGGGCGAGCGACAGGCAGGGCAGGCGCATGCGATCTCCGGGGGCGCGAGGCGGTGGCGGTCGGACTAGCCTACCCTGCCGTGCGGGCGCACCAGCCATGGATCATCCCGGCCTGGTGGAAGCGCAGCGGCGACAGGAAGCCACCGGCTTGCGCCAGCGCAGCCACGTGGTCGGGCGGCAGGATGGCGACATCGCGCGCGTAGTTGGCGCGGATCTGTTCCAGCGCGGCGGCGTCGAGGCCGGCGCCGGACATGGTTTCCATCCACAGCTTCAACATGGCCGGGTAGTCGGCCGCCGCGGTGTCCCAGGCGAGATCGGCCCAGGCGAGCGTGCCGCCCGGACGCAGGCGCCGCGCGATCGAGGCGAAGAACGCCGTGCGCACGGCCGGATCGAGCAGGAACTGCGAGACCAGCAGGCAGGTGGCGCCATCGAACGCGGCGGCCTCCGGCAGCGTGTCGACCACGTCGGCATGGAAACCACAGCGGTCGGCGAAGCCTTCGCGCTCGGCGCGTGCGCGGCAGGTGGCGATCATCTGCGTGGAAGGATCCAGTGCGAGGAAGGTCCAGCGCGGGAAGCGCCGCGCCAGGTGCGCGATCTCCGCGCCGGTGCCCGCGCCGACGCACAGCAGGCGCGCGTCCTCGGGCAGGTCCGCGAACACGGTTTCCATCAGGAACAGCAGGCTCTCGCGGATCGGCGCCATGCGCACCCAGCGGGCATCGTAGCCGGCGGCCTGCTGGTCGAAGAGGGCATCGAGTTCGTGCTGCTGCATGGCGGTCTCCTCAGGGGTCTCATTCCACCCTACAGGAGCCGTCAAGCCCGGTCCGGCAGTGCGGCCGTCACCACATCAGGTCGTCGGGCACCTTGAACTGGGCGTAGTAGTCGTCGTCCTCGGAGGTGGATGCCGCAGCATCCGTTCCCTGGGCATGATCGAGCACGATCATGTCGGGATCGCGCTCGCGCACCTTGTCGGCGGCCACGCGCGGCAGCAGTTCGTAGCGGTCGTCGATGTGCGCGATCACCAGCAGGCCGGCGGCCAGTTTCTTCTTCAGGTCGTCGTTGACCAGCACGGTGCGGATGGCGCCGTTCGCGGTGAAGCGGTATTCCAGCTCGCCGCTGCGCGGCACCTTGCGGTCGGCGATGATCTGCCGCGCCTGGGCGCGCAGTTCCGCGGTGCGGGCGTGCGCCTTGCGTTCGGCTTCCAGCGCCCGGTCGCGTTCGGCCTTCTCGGCGCGCGCGCGTTCGGCCTCGCGCTGGATCTCGTTGGGCGCGGCGGGGCCCTTGCCGTGGCGGGCCTTGTTCTGCTCGCGTGCGACCTCGGCCAGCTTGGATTTCTTGACCAGGCCGGCCTTGAGCAGTTGTTCCTGGAGAGGATTTCCCTTCGCCATGTCGCGGTGTCTTGATCGGGTGTGATGGTCAATCATACCCGCCGTCCCCGGCCCTCCGCGTCCGCACGCCACTCCCATGGAACCCCTGAAGTATCTCGCCGGCTATCCCCAGGACCTGCAGGAACGCGTGCGTGCGCTGATCGCGCAGGACGGGCTGGCGCCGATGCTGGCGAAGAAGTACGCCGAACCCCATGCCGTGCGCAGCGACGGCCAGCTGTACGACTACGTGCAGGCGCTGAAGGAGCAGTACCTGCGCCGCTCGGTGCCGCTGGGCAAGGTGGTCTACGACAGCACGCTGCAGGTGATGAAGCATGCGCTGGGTACGCATACGGCCATCTCGCGGGTACACGGCGGCAAGCTCAAGGCCCGCCGCGAGATCCGCATCGCCACCGTGTTCCGCGACGCGCCGGCGGCGTTCCTGAAGATGATCGCCGTGCACGAACTGGCGCATATCAGGGAAGCCGAGCACAACAAGGCCTTCTACCAGCTGTGCACGCACATGGAACCGGACTACCACCAGCTGGAGTTCGATCTGCGGTTGTATCTGACGCTGATGGAGATGCGCGAAACGAAAGAGCCGTAGCGCCGGACAGGGCCGATGCCCGCAGCCGTGAGCCTGGATGCCGCCCGTGGCGGGCCGTCCCGGTCCTGGGCTCATCCGGGGAAGGTGGGCATCCCGGATCCGAGCGGGCGCACGTGCGCGGACCCCGCAGGCCGCACCGGCATCAGTCCGTCAGTTCGAGTATCGCCCCGCCATTGAGCGTCGCCGACCAGCGTCGCGCGCCGGTGGCGCGCAGGTCGTACAGGCCGTAGGGCGTGGCCAGCGCCGCGCGCGCCAGGCTGCCGTCGTCGGCGAGGGCGACGATGCGCAGGCGGCGGTCCGGCCAGGCCGACGCGCTGGCGAAGAACGCCTGCAACGGCGGGGGCGCGATGAGTTCGCCCACGCAGCGTCCGCGTTCCTGCCGGAAGGTCGCGTCGACCTCGAAGCGCTCGCCCTTCAGCAGGCCGACCAGGCGCGTCGCGGTGGGGCAGTCGGCGCGCGCCAGTCCGGGCGGCGGTGCCCGGAACGGCGCGGCGAGCATCTGCGCGGTCGATTCGATGGACGACACCCACATGGCGTTCGACAGCACCGCGACCGCCGTGTCCTGCCCGGGCCAGAGCAACAGCACGCTGCGCGCGCCCGGGGTGGTACCCGCGTGGTGCGCGATGCGGGCGCCGTCGGCATCGCGGCCGAGGCGCCAGCCGAAGCCCACCTCGTAGTCGCGATCCCGCACCGGTGTGCCATCGGCCAGCCGCGCAGGCTGCTGCATGGCCTGCCAGCGCTCGGCGGACACGATGCGGTGTTCCAGCACACGGCCGCCGAACATCGCCAGCGCCTCCGGTGTCGCGGCCAGTCCGCCGCCGGGCCAGGTGTAGCTCATGTCGGTGCGGGGCACGCGGCGTGCGCTGCCGTGCTCGATGTCGTAGAGCGACGACGCGTTCGCACCGTCGGTTTCCCCGTCCGCGCCGATCGCCAGCCCGGGCGTGACGTGGCGTTGCACGTAGTCGACGAACGACGTGCCCGTGCGCGCTTCGATCACCGCGCCGAGCAGCGTGTAACCCCACGAGGAGTAGCGATACGCGGTGCCGGGCGGCGACAGCAGCGCGCGGCCGGAGAAGATGCCGACCGCATCGCGCGAGGTCGGATACCGCACCTTGCCCAACACCTGCAGATCGTTGCCGGCGTAGTGCGGTGCGCCGGACGTATGCGCCGCCAGCTGGCGTACCGTCACCGGCGCCCATGCCGCGGGCAGCCAGGGCAACGTGTCGCCGACCGGTGCGTCGAGGTCGAGCCGGCCATCGTCGACCAGCCGGGCTGCCGCGGTGGTGGCGATGACCTTGGAGACGCTCGCCAGCCGGAACACCGTGTCGCGCTGCACCGGGGCGGCCGCTTCGATATCGCGCAGGCCGGCGCAGCCGGTCCAGGCCACGCGACCGTCGCGCCACACGGCGGCGCCCATGCCGGGCACGCCGTTGGTGGCGACCAGCGCTTCCAGCACGGACTGCGCGGTCGCGGCGGCCGCGTGGTCCGTGGCGCGCCCGCAGGTGTCGCGGGCGAACGCCGGAGTGGCCAGGCACGCGAGGGCGAGGGCAAGCGCGCGGGTGAGCAGGCGCGAACGGCGGACGGACGCGCGACAGGGAGAGGGCATCGACGGGCTCCGGAGGAAGATGCGTCCACCGTAGGAGACGCGAGGGTCCGCTGTCGTGGCGGCCGCGCCCGGACGTGCCTGCGCTGCGCCTGCCCGGTGATCCATGCGCAGGCCATCGCGCGCGCATGCCCCGCCGACCACCCCGTCAGCTGCGCGCGTGCAGCGCCTGCAGCAGTGCGTCGGTATAGGTGCGGCTGACGCGCACCGGCGTGCCGTCGTGCAACCTCAGCATGGCATCGCGGTTGCTCAGGGGCTGGATCTCGGCCACCTGGTCCACCCGCACGATCGAGGAACGGTGCACGCGCACGAATCGTGCCGGGTCCAGCTGCGTGGCGAGCTGGTGCAGCGACTCGCGCACCATGTACGTGCGTTCGCCGACATGCAGCACGGCGTAGTCGCCGTCCGCGCCGATCCACGCCACGCTGTCGGCGCGGATGAGGCGCGTGCGATGGCCGATGCGCACGGTGAACGTCTGCAGGTGCCGCGTCGGCGCGAGCCCGATGCCGGCCGGCGCTGCCGTCTCCAGTTCGCGCAGCCGCAGCAGCCGGCGTGCGCGCGCCAGCGCTTCGGCCAGGCGGGCGTCGTCGATGGGCTTGAGCAGGTAGTCGACCGCGTTCAGCGCGAACGCCGCCACCGCGAAGCCCTCGTGCGCCGTGAGCAGGATCGTCAGCGGCCGCTGGTGCGCGGGCAGCGCCGCCAGTACGTCCAGGCCGCTCATGCCCGGCATCTGCACGTCCAGGAACACCAGGTCCGGCGGTCGCGCCTGCAGGCCGGCCAGCGCCGTGGTGCCGTCCTCGTATTCGCCCACCACCTGCACGTCGTCGAACGCGGCCAGCCGCGACAGCACCCCGCGACGCGCCAGCGGCTCGTCGTCGACCACGCAGACGCGGATCACGTGCCGGCCTCCGGCGCGGGACGCAGCGGCAGCAGCAGCCGCGCGCGGTACCGCCCGGCCACGATGCCGGCTTCCACGCGCGCCAGACCGGGATACAGCTGCGCAAGACGGCCGCGCACATTGGCCAGTCCCACGCCCGTGCGAAGCAGGTCCGTGGTCGTCGGCATTTCCTCGGGCGGGGGCAGGTCGTTGTCGATGCGGATTTCCAGCTGGGCGCCCTCGCGCGCGATGTGGACGTCCACGCGGCCGGGCGTGCGGCGTGGCGCGATGCCGTGACGGATCGCGTTCTCCACCAGCGGCTGCAGCAACAGCGCCGGCACCTGCGCCCCCAGGACGCCGTCGCCGACCTGCCAGGACAGCTGCAGGCGCCGGCCGAGCCGCGCCTTCTCCACCTCCAGATAGGCCTCGGTCATGGCGATCTCCTCGGCCAGCGCCACTTCGTGGCTGGCGCGCGCCTCCAGCACCGCGCGCAGGAAATCGCCCAGTCTCGCCAGCACCTGCCGGGCTTCGCTGCCGCGTTCCTCGGCGACCAGGGTGGAGATCGCGTTGAGCGTGTTGAACAGGAAGTGCGGCTGCAGCTGGTAGCGCAGTGCGCGCAGTTCCGCGTCGCGGGCCAGCGCGCGCGCCGCCAGGTGTTCCGCCTGCTCGTGCCGGAGCGCCGCGTAGTAGGTCACCACCGCGTGGATCGCGCAGTACGCCACCAGCACCAGCCAGGCGCCTTCCAGCCCACGGAAGATCAGGGTCGGGTCGACGACACCGGGCTGGAGCAGCCGCGTCACGTCGCCGGACAGGAACGCCTGCAGCGCCATGCTCAGCAGGCGCGTCGCCAGCGCCATCGCATACGTGGCCAGCAGCAGCGCCACCGCCATCTTCCAGCCCGCCACGCCGCGACGCCACATGCCGCGCTGCATCGCGGTCAGCGGCAGCAGCCACAGCACGAACGCCGCCAGGTACAGCGTGCGCGACAGCGTCGCATTGCCATGGCCGAGGATCGGCAATGCCATCAGCAGCAGGCACGCCCCCAGCGGCAGTCCGGCAAGGACCGGCAGCCAGAAGGGAGGCAGCGCATGGCGCGGGACGGAAGATGTCATGGGCGATCGGCAGGCCTGGGGACGGAACGGGGAACGGCCGCGAGGGTCCGGCCGTGTACCGCGCCACGGCATTCCCATTCCATCATGGTATGCGGACGTCCGCCGGCGACCCTGCGCCCGCCCGGTACTCCGGTGCGCCGCACCGGTGCGGGCCGTCGCCCCGGCGCGCATGTCGACGAGTGTGGCGCGTTGACGGCTCCTGCACGCGTGGCGGCCGATGCTGGCGCCCCCTGCAGACCCTGGCACGACGACCATGAAATCCCGGCATCTCCGCATGGGCATCGGCTTTCTTCCGCTGTTCGAGGCCAACGGCGTGCAGGCGGCGCAGATGGTCATCCGGCCCGGGGACCGCGAAGGCGGGCCGGACAATCGCCACCGCGGCGCGGACCAGTGGCTGTTCGTCGCCGCGGGTCACGGTGTGGCCATCGTCGAAGGCGAGCGGCGTGCGCTGCGGCCCGGCAGCCTGCTGCTGATCGAGCGGGGCGAGCGGCACGAGATACGCGCGACCGGCCGCACGCCGCTGAAGACGGTGAACTTCTATTCACCGCCCGCGTACACGCCGGAAGGCGACGAGCGCCCGGCGGGCCGGCCCTGACACGGACGAGGTGACGACGATGGAAAGCGTGGCGCGCAGCCTGTTCGACCTCGGCATGCCCTGGTGGGAATTCGTCCTGCGGGCCGTCGCGGTGTACGTGGTGGTCCTGCTGATGGTGCGCCTGAGCGGCAAGCGCACGGTGGGCCAGTTCACTCCGTTCGACCTGCTGGTGGTGGTGCTGCTCGGGACGGCCGTGCAGAACTCGCTGATCGGCGAGGACACGTCGTTGCTGGGCGGACTGATCCTGGCCGCGACGCTGCTGGGGCTGAACTGGAGCGTCGGCAAGCTGTCCTCGCGTTCGCGCCGCTTCGACGAGATGGTGGAGGGAAAACCGGTGATCCTGGTGCGCCACGGCCACCTGTTCCGCGACGAACTGGCGCGCCAGTCACTGAGTGAGCACGACTTCGCCATCGCCCGGCGCTCGGCCGGTTACGCCACGCTCGGTGACATCGCGCTGGCGGTGCTGGAGTCCTCCGGCGAGATCACCTTCATCCGCCGCAAGGAGCGCGCCGGCGGCGACGACGCCTGACGGGCGCTCAATGCACCAGGCGAGCCGCCACGCTTTCCAGGTCGTAGGCGAAACCGCCGTCGTCGCGGCGCACGATGTCCGCGCCCGCCGCGGCCTGCAGGAAGGCGGTGGTGATCTGGTAGCCGCCGGCATGGGCGGGGGCCACGTGGCCGGCGATGCGCGTGTCGTGCTCGGCCCGTCCCAGCAGATCGCCGAAGGCCACCACGCGCAGGACCAGCGACGCCTCTTCCTGCGGCGTCAGCCCGTGGCCACCGACCTGCCGGCTGATCGCGTCCATGCCGATGCAGGGCAGGTCGGCGCCGTCATAGTCGTCCACCGGCATGGCGCCCGCCATCACCGCCTGGAACACCTCGATGCCGAAGGTGAGCAGCTCGGAATCCACCGGCACCACGTCGCTGACGGGGTGGGTGGCGGGCGCACCGGGATGGGACATGCGGGCGATCTCAGTGCTTGCGGCCGAGCATCTGCTCGCGCGCCTGCTCGGCGCGCGAAGCGCCGATGGCCGTCTCGACCTGCTTGACCTCTTCCGGTGGCGGCAGCACGGCCGGCATGCCGAGCGACTTGATCCACAGCTCACGGCACCAGCCCATCGTGTGGTACAGGTGGTGGTCCTCGTCGCTCTCGACGGCCTTGTAGGCGGGCTCGAGCACCTTGGCCAGTTCGCCGCCCTGCTCGACGACCTTGCCGATCAGTTCCCAGTTCTGGTGGTCCTTGGTTTCGGCCAGCACGACGCACTCGGCGGCCACCCGTTCGGCGGCGTCCGGTGTGTCGTGCTTCATGGCCATCTGGATGGCCTTCACCAGCGAGGCGCCCTGGTGCGCGACGACGGCGCGACCCGGCGAGGCCTCCTCGGTGTCCATGCCGAGCTGTTCGAAGACGCGCGTGAGTATCTCCTCGTGCGTGCGCGTCTCGTTCAGGTATTCGCCCCATTCCTTCTTCAGGTCCTTGTTGACGGCCGCTTCGATCGCCGCGGTGTAGATCCGGATGCCGCCGCGCTCGGTCTCGAGCGCCTGCAGCAGCAGTTCGTGAACTTGCGCCTTGTTGACGTGGCCGGAACGTGCCATGGCGGGACTCCTGTGGTGGAAGAGCCTTGTTTTTAGGCCTGCAGGAGGAAACACGAGGTGACGAACCTGCATGCACCACGTTCACAACGCGGAACGGAGACGGCGAGGCAACGCACCGCGCTGCCCGTCCTCGACACGGTCAACCTGTTCGATGTCGATGGGCTTGCGTCATTGGGCCGCGCCGCCAATCGCATGACGCCGACATCGCAGCGCCGGCGATCCGCGTGAACGGTGTGCGCTCCGGCGCTACCATGCCGGCATGGGTACCGCCGCCGACATCCGCTTCACGGCCACGCTGCATCGTCCCGCCGAACCGGCCGGCGCCGCGTGGACTTTCCTCGTGCTGCCCCAGGCGGCCAGCGCCAGGCTGCCGGCGCGCGGCATGACGACGGTGGCGGGGACGTTCGCGGGCCAGCCGTTCCAGGCCACGCTGCAGCCCGACGGCGAAGGCAGCCACTGGCTGAAGGTCGAGAAGACGCTGCGCGAAGCCGCCGGCGTCGCGGCCGGCGAGCAGGTCGCCCTGGTCATCGCACCGGTGAAGGAAGAACCCGAACCGGTGGTGCCGCCCGATATCCGCAAGGCGCTCGCCGCCGCACCGGAAGCCAAGGCGGTGTGGACCCGCCTCACGCCGGTGGCGCGCCGCGACTGGATCCACTGGATGACGTCGGGCAAGAAGGCCGAGACGCGCGTGAAGCGCATCGCCACGGCCTGCGACATGCTCGCCGCCGGCAAGCGCCGCGCCTGCTGCTTCGACCGCTCGGGCATCTACAGCAAGGGCAACATGGGCGCGCCGGTCGCGGCGGACTGACGCCACGCCTCTCATCGCCCCAGCGCACCGGACCGCATCACGGCGGCGGTGCGTCGCAGCCGTCACTCGATCAACTGCTGCAGCGCCCACGTGTCGAGGAAAGCGGTGACGCGGACGATGCGGCCTTCGTCGAACACCATGTGCCAGGCATAGCTGTTGCGGTAGGTGCCGCCCTCGACGGTGGTCGCGGTGCCGTCCCACAGGACGACCACCGCGTCGTCCTGCGCCATCACGTGCTTCACGTCGGGCGTGATCGGCGTGGCCAGGCGGGCCGTGATCGGCGCGACCGCGCGGTCCATGAAGACCTGCTTCGACCGGTAGGTGCCGGACACCGGGCTGTGCCCGGCGACGGTCCAGACGGCCTGCGGATCGAGCAGGTCGAAGACGGTGCCGGTGCCGGCACGCCACGCGTCGAACGCGGCTCGGGTCCGGGCGGCGTTCTGCTGTTCCATGGTGGACGCCGCATCGGTGGCCAGGGCCGGTGCGCTGAGCAGCGCGGCCGCGATCAGGCCATGGCGGAGCAGGGGACGGAGGGTCATGGGGAATCTCCTTGGCGTGGACGGATCAGTCGGCGTCGCGGGTGGCGCGCGGGTGTTTCGGCACGGAAGCGCGGCGCAGCACCATGCCGCCGTGGTACAGCACGCCGTCGATGAACTCGCCGTCGGCGGTGAAGCCGGTGTCGTCGACGTAGTCGATGTGGTGGCCGGTGATCGTGTAGCGGCCCCGGTAGGCGCTCTCGCGCTGGCCGCGGGCTTCGTCGTAGCGGCCATTGGGGAGCAGTTCGTGGCGGACGCGGCCGTCGGCGGTGACCCACATGCCGACATAAGGGTGGGGTGGCTCGGCGGGGGTGGCGGCGTCCGTGGCGCCAAGGCCGGAGGCGGCGAGCAGGGTCGGGGCCAGGGTGGCGCCCAGGGCGCGGCGGCGCAGGGTGTCGGGGGAACGGGAGGTCATGGCGGTCATCTCCGGACGGGGTGTGCGAACACCGTAATGCCCGGCCGCTGTCGAGAGAATCCGCCTGCTGCTAACCAGATTGGTTAGCATGACTGGACTATGGAACCCGATCTCACTCTCCTGCGCGTCCTGGATGCGGTGGCCCAGGCCGGCAATTTCCGCGCGGCGGCCGACCGGCTGGGCGTCACCCGCTCGGCGGTGAGCCAGGCGATCCGCCGGCTCGAAGACAGCGTCGGCATCGCGCTGGTGCAGCGGTCCACCCGCAGCGTGCGGCTGACCGAGGCCGGCGAGCGCCTGCATCGCCGGATCGCCACGCCGCTCGCGATGATCGGCCAGGCGCTGGACGACGTGCAGGGCGACGGTCCGCCCCGGGGACTGCTGCGCGTGGCGGTCACCTCGATCGCCGAGCGTTTCCTGGCCGGTCCCTTGGTGGCGCGCTTCGCCGAGGCGTATCCGGGCATCACGCTGGATGTGACCGTCACCGACGAGGAATTCGACATCGTCGCGGCCGGCTTCGATGCCGGCGTGCGCCTGGGCGAAGTGATCGAGCAGGACATGATCGCCATTCCGGTCGGCGGCCCGCAGCGCGAGATCGCCGTGGCCTCACCGGCCTATTTGCGTCGGCACGGCACGCCGACGCATCCGCGCGAGCTGGCGTCGCACCGCTGCATCGGCTGGCGCCGCGCGCCGCAGGTGGCGCCGCACCGCTGGGAATTCAGCGAGGCCGGCCGCGCGTTCGCCGTGGAAGTCGCCCCGCAGGTCACCACCAATGACCTGCAGGTGATGCTGCGCACCGCCCTGGCCGACGGCGGCATCACCTTCGCGCCGGAAGAGTGCTTCCTGCCCTGGCTCGCGAGCGGCGCGCTGGTGCCGGTGCTGCTGGACTACGTGCAGGCGTTTCCCGGCTTCTTCCTCTACTACCCCAGCCGCCACAACCCGCCGCCGAAACTGCGCGCACTTGTGGCGCATGTGCGCGCCTTCAACGACGCATCGTAGTCGTGGCGCGATGGCGGTCCGCCGCATGCGCCGCGCCATGCCGCAGATCCGGCGATGCGATGGCAGGTGCCGTGCGCGCGAGGCAAGGCGTCAGCGTTGAGCGTACGCGTACCGCTCCACCAGGCCGACCGCCATCGCAAGACCCTCTTTGTCCTGCATGGCCCGGCCCAGCGCAGCGGCCGCCCGCTTCGCAGCGGCGCCGTCGGCATGGGCGACGGCATCGCGCAGGAAGGACGCTGTGATCGAGGCGCCCTTCAATGCATGCCGCATCACGCCCGCCTCGCGCAGGCGCGCGTTCCAGAAGAACTGGTCGCCGGCGAACGGCACGATGACCGAGGGGATGCCGGCGCGGCAGGCGGAGTGCGTGGTGCCGGAGCCGCCGTGGTGGATCGCCATCGCGCAGCGCGGCAACAGCCAGTCGTGCGGCACGTGGCCGACCGGATGGAAACTCGACGGCAGACGCGACGCCTCGATGCCGCTCCAGCCGGCATGGAACAGCGCACGACGCTCGCCGAGCGCCCCGACCACGGCGTCCACCAGCCGCACGTTGTCGAAGCCGGCCATGCTGCCGAAGCCGACATAGACCGGCGGCTCGCCCGCATCGAGAAAGGCGAGCAGATCGTCCGGCGGCGCGAACGCCGTCGCCAGCGGCGGTATCCACTGTCCGCAGACATGCGCATTCTCCGGCCAGTCGGCAGGACGCGGCACCAGTGCGGGCGAAACGCCGTACAGCATCGGGTGGTCGGTCCACAGTGAGCGTCGCGGCGGCAATCCCTTGTCCGCGCGTGCGCGGTTGGTGGCCTTGCGGAACAGCTGCCAGCTCAGCCGGCCGAACAGCACATGGCTGGCGTGGTTGAAGAGGCGCGGCGGCGTAAAGGGCAGGAACGGCGAGGCGAACGCGGAGGTCGGCGAGATGGGGATCAGCATCGCGCCGATCGCCGGCACGCCCAGCGCGTCGGCCGCCGACAGGCCGACGAAGACGGCAAGGCCGGAGACGATGATGGCGTCGCAGCCGCGGCCGGCGTCGACCGCCTGGCGCAACCAGTCGCCGCTGTGCGCGATGGTGAGGCGGGCCAGGTTGCGCGTGATGTCGCGCATCGCGCCGTCGGCGACGATCGTCGCGCGGATGTCACCGGCCAGCGCCTGCGACGGCACGCCGAGCGCCTGCGCGATGCCGAGCGTGCTGGCATCGCCGAGCAGCTCGACCTCGTGTCCGGCCTGCATCAGCGCATGGCCCAGCGCGGCCAGCGGGCGCGTGTCGCCCTCGGTGCCGTAGGTGATGATCAGCAGCTTCATCCGCGCAGGATAAGCGCGGCGCGATTCACGCTGCGTCGATGCCGCATGCCGCCGTCAGGGAAGGAACAGTTGCGCGCCGTCGCTATGGAGCAGGACAAGACGCTTGCCGTCGAGCGGCACGCGGACCTCGGTCGTGCGCCCGTCGTCGAGCAGAGTTCCCTTCGCCATCGTCCCGCAATCGCCACGGATCGGGCAGCGGTCGATGGCGATGTGCAGCTCATCGCCCGTCGCGCGGTAGGACACGCCGGCCGCGTAGTACAGGCTTTCCGGTGGCGATACGAAGCGGATCCGCGCTTCGCCGGCAGTGCCCGCCTGCACGACGACAGGCTGCACCGCGTCCCGCGAGTAGCCCGGTGTCAGCTCGGGGCCTGCGCAGGCCAGGAGGGGAGCGAACAGCAGGAAACCCAGCAGGTGGAAGGGAACGGGACGGCGCTCCGTGCCCTGCCTGCCGACGGAGGTGTCCGTCATCGCCTGTCCTCCCGGATGATCGTGGTGTCGATGCATGCAGCCGACTCTAGTGCGTACACCCATGTACGACAAACCATCGCGCCTTCATCCGCACAGGCGCATGCAGGCAAAAAAAAAGGCCCGCGCAAGCGGGCCTTCTTCGTGTCGCCGATGCGGCGCGTGCCTACTTCAGCCCGCGATGCTCCAGCAGCGGCTCGACGCTGGGATCCTTGCCGCGGAACTCGCGGTAGGCGGTGGCCAGGTCGCGCGAGTGGCCGATCGACAGCACCTTGTCGCGGAAGATCTGGCCGTTCTGCCGGGTCAGGCCGCCGTTCTCGCGGAACCACTGGAAAGCGTCGTGGTCCAGCACTTCCGCACCGAAGTAGGCGTAGTAGCCGGCCGCGTAGCCGCCGCCCCAGATGTGGCTGAAGTAGCTGGTGCGGTAGCGCGGCGGCACCGCGGCCAGGTCCACCTTGTACGTCGCCAGCGCCTGCTTCTCGAAGGCGTCTACGTCCTGCTTGCCGGCACCGGCCGGCTGCAGGTGCCAGGCGAGGTCGAGCAGGGCGGCGGACAGGTACTCGGTGGTGGCGTAGCCCTGGTTGAAGGTGCGCGCCTTGACGATCTTGTCGACCAGCGCCTGCGGCATCGCCTCGCCGGTCTGGTGGTGCCTGGCGTAGTGGGCGAACACCTTCGGATCCAGCGCCCAGTGCTCGTTGAACTGCGAGGGGAACTCGACGAAGTCGCGCGGCACGTTGGTGCCGGCCACGCTGGGGTACTGCGTCTTCGAGAAGAAGCCGTGCAGCGCATGGCCGAACTCGTGGAACAGCGTGGTCACGTCGTCGAAGCTCAGCAGCGCGGGCTGACCGGCGGCGGGCTTGGTGAAGTTCTCCACGTTGTAGACCACCGGGATGTCGCCGGTCAGGCCGTTCTGCTCGACGAAGTTGCCCATCCACGCGCCGCCCTGCTTGCTCTCGCGCTTGAACGGATCCAGGTAGAACAGCGCCAGCTGCTTGCCGTCGGCATCCATGATGTCGAACACGCGCACGTCCGGGTGGTAGACCGGGATGTCCTTGCGCTCCTTGGCGGTGATGCCGTACAGCTCGTGCGCGGCGAAGAACACGCCGTCCTTCAGCACGCGGTCCAGCTCGAAGTAGGGCTTGATCTGCGACTCGTCCAGGTCGAACTCGGCCTTGCGCACCTGCTCGGCGTAGAAGTCCCAGTCGGCCGCGCCGGCGGTGAATCCGCCCTGCTGCGCGTCGACCACGCCCTGGATCTTCGCCAGCTCGGCGCGCGCACGTGCGGTGGCGGCCGGCACGGTGTCGGTGAGCAGCTTCAGCGCGACCTCGGGCGTGCCGGCCATCTGGTCCGCGATGCTGTAGGCGGCGTAGGTGGGGAAGCCAAGCAGCTGCGCCTTGCGCGCACGCAGTTCCGCCAGGCGCTGGATGGTCGCGCGGGTGTCGTTGCCGTCGCCCTTCTCGGCACGGCCGAGCGAGGCGGCCATCACCTGCTCGCGCAGCACGCGATCCTTCAGCGAGGCCAGCACCGGCTGCTGGGTCGTGTTCTGCAGGCTCAGCAACCACTGGCCCTCCTTGCCGGCGGCCCTGGCGGCGTCGGCCGCGGCGGCGATGCCGCCTTCGTCCATGCCGTCCAGCGTCGCCTTGTCGGCGACGAACACGCCACCGGCGTTGCCGGCCGCCAGCAGCTTGGTGCCGAAGGCGGTGGTCAGCGAGGATTCTTCGCTGTTGAGCTTGCGCAGCTCGGCCTTGTCGGCATCCGACAGTTGCGCGCCGGCGCGCACGAAGCCGTCGTAGGTGTGTTCGACCACGGTCTTCTGCTCGGGCGTCAGGCCGAGCGTGTCGCGCTGGTCGTAGACGGACTTCACGCGGGCAAACAGCTTGGGATCCAGGTGGATGCTGTCGCTGTGCTCGGCCAGCTTGGGCGCCAGCGCTTCTTCGGCCGCCTGCAGGGCGGGATTGGTGTGGGCGCCGGCCATCGCGAAGAACACGCTGCTCGCGCGTGTCAGCAGCGCGCCGCTGCGCTCCAGCGCCTCGAAGGTGTTGGCGAAGGTGGCGGGCTCGGCGTTGTCGGCGATCCTGCGTACCTCGGCGAGGTGCTGGCGCATGCCTTCCTCGATGGCGGGCTGGTAGTCGGCGTCCTTGATCCTGTCGAACGGCGGCGCCTGGAACGGCAGCGTGCTGGCGGTGAGCAGGGGGTTCGCGCTTTCGGCGGGCGTGGCGGTGGTGGCGGGCATGGCGGATTCGGCAGCGGGGCGGTCGCCGCAGGCGGACAGGGCGACGGCGATGGCGGAGGACAGCAACAGCGTACGCAGCATGGAGGAACTCCGGAACAGGCGATGGCGAGACGACGGGAATGCCCGTCAGGCAGAGGCATGCGTAGCGTGCGCCCGCGCACCCGGTTTGGCGAGTCTCACTTGACGCCTGGCCGTGCCGCCGCGTCGGGCGAAAGCGCGCAGACTGCATCCAGTGCGACGGTGGTGCCGTAAGGGCCCGGCCAGACAGATGCGTTATCCTCCACGCCCCCCGCAGGAATCGATGCGATGAGCCAGTCTCCCGACAATCCCGGCAAGGTCACCCAGGCGCAGGCCGAGGATGCGGTGCGTGTGCTGCTCGAATGGGCGGGTGAGGATCCCACCCGCGAAGGCCTGCTGGATACGCCCAAGCGGGTGGCCAAGGCCTATCGCGACTGGTTCAGCGGCTACCAGATGGATCCGCGCGAGTACCTGGCGCGCACCTTCGAGGAAGTGGCCGGCTACGACGAGATGATCGTGCTGCGCGACATCGAGTTCGAGAGCCATTGCGAACACCACATGGCGCCGATCATCGGCCGCGCCCACGTGGGCTACCTGCCGGACGGCAAGGTCGTCGGCATCAGCAAGCTGGCCCGCGTGGTGGACGTGTACGCGCGCCGCTTCCAGGTGCAGGAGAAGATGACCGCGCAGATCGCGCAGTGCATCCAGGACGTGCTGCAGCCGCGTGGCGTGGCGGTGGTCGTCGACGGCGCGCACGAATGCATGACCACGCGCGGCGTGCACAAGCGCGGCGTCAGCATGATCACCAGCAAGATGCTGGGCACCTTCCGCGAGGACGCGCGCACGCGCGCGGAGTTCCTGCGGTTCATCGAGACCGGTCACGGCAGGCGTTGAGGGCGGGAATGCCTGATGACCGGTGTGGGAGCGACGTAAGTCGCGATGGACTGCCGCGGCGTTCCCTTCGCGACTTACGTCGCTCCCACAGGAAGCACTCCCCGTGAGCCCCTGCCCCTGCGGCACCGCACGCGACTACGCTGCCTGCTGCGGCCGTTACCACGCCGGTGAGCCGGCGCCGGATGCCGAGGCGCTGATGCGCTCGCGCTACTGCGCCTTCGTGCGCGGCGATGCGGACTACCTGCGCACCAGCTGGCATCCCGACACCCGTCCGGCCGAACTCGGCCTAGACACGCCGGGAGCGCCTGCAACCACCTGGCTCGGGCTGACGGTGAAGGCGCACCGCGTCACCGGGCCGGACACGGCCGAGGTGGAGTTCGTGGCGCGCTACCGCATCGGCGGCGGCCGCGCGGTACGCCTGCACGAACGCAGCCGCTTCGTGCGCCAGGAAGGGCGCTGGTACTACCTGGATGGCGAGCACGCCTGAGCGTGCACGAGGGCATTCACGGCAGCGCGGGAGGTGCGCCGCCCTGGCCGAAGGTGTCGATCTCCCGGCGCAGGCGCCGCGTGGCCACGTGGTCGCGGCCGAAGGCCGATTCCATGTGTCTCAGCGCATCGGCGAGGAAGACGCGGGCCTGTGCGCGATCGCCGCGTCCCGCCGCGATCCCGGCGCGCAGCAGCCACAGGTTGCGCAGGAAGTAGCGGTTGTTGGTGACGTTCTGGTGTCGCCGCAGTGCCGGTTCCAGGGCGGCCAGCTGCGCGTCGGCGCCGGCGGCATCGCCTTCGCGCAGCCGCAGCCGGGCCTGGAGGATGGCGTCGTTGAAACGGAAGCTGTAGCCCGGCGGATAGGCCTGCATCATGCGCGCGTTCTCTTCGAGCAGCGTGCGGATGCGGTCGCGGTCGCCGGGGGCGTCGCGTGCCATCAGCGCCTGCACCAGCGACGAGCGGTGCGCCGGTTGCAGCGGCAGTTCGTTGACGATGGGCCGGGCCAGGGCCGATTCCAGGAGGGCTATCCCTTCCTCGCGCAGCCGTGCGCGCTGGTCCGGCGGCGCGGTCGCGCTGGCGAACACCAGGCGCCCGGCGAGCAGCGTGCGGATGCGCTGCACGTTCTCGTGGTCGTCGGGGTAGGCGGCGCGCATGATCGCGTGCGCCCGGCGCAGCAGCGCCAGGACGTCGGACTGCGGCGCCTGTCCGTAGGTGATCAGCAGGGAGCGTATGCGCAGCACGTCCGCGTATTCCGGATGGCCTTCGCCGAAGTGCCGGCGCACGATCATCTCGGCGCGGGCGGTGGACGCGGCGCAGGCTTCCAGTTCGGTGCGCACGCACTCGACGTTGGCGACGATGCGCCAGGCGCGGCCGACCAGCGGGTGATCCTCGCCCAGGCGCCGGCTGGCCTCGTGCAGCAGGTCCGCCGCGATCTGCGCGGCGTCCGTGGCGCGCTCCTGCAGCAGCATCACCGTGATCAGCGACTGGCGCGCATCGTTGGCGACCAGGGGCGCGCGTGGGGACGCCAGCGCGATGGCCTGGCGCAGGTCGGCTTCGGCGTCGCGGAAACGGATCAGGCGGGTCCGCCAGTGGCCGCGCAGGCGGTACAGCTCGGCCTGGGCGACCGCGTCGCCCGACGCCGTGGCCAGCGCTAGGGCGGCGTCGAGCGTGCGCTGCGCCTGACTGCGTTCGATCTGGTCCCATTGGCTGCGCGCCAGCGTGGTCATCAGTTGCAGGCGCAAGCCGGTCTGTTCCTCCTCGTGGGGTCCGAGCGAGTCGAGGGCGGCCTGCGCGAGGCGGCGCGCTTCGGCCGGTTCGCCCTGCAGGGTGAGCAGGGCCGCGAGCGTGGCCTGCTGCTGGACGCGCGCCAGCCGGTCGTTGCCCTGCAGGGCGGCGGCCTCGCGGGCGAGCGCGGTGGCGCGCCGGTAGTCGCCCAGCACGGTGTAGTTGCGCGCCAGGATCGCCAGCCCGCGCGCCAGCACGGCCGGATGGCCGTCGCCGGCGACTTCGCGCACGCGTCGTTCGGTGTCCTGCAGCAGGTCGCGCGACGACAGCGTGGTATCGCCCAGCCCCGACAGCGTGGCCACGCCCAGGGTCTGCTCGAATACCTGCGACAGCGCCATCGTCGCGGCGGTTTCGCGCGTGTTGCGCTCGGCCTGCCAGGCGGCCAGCGCGCCACCGAGCAGCAGGCTGAGGCCGGCCAGGCCGGCCAGTCCCACGACCAGGCGATGGCGGGCGATGAAGCGTCCGCTGCGATACAGGGCGCCGCCCCGGCGGGCCTGCACCGGGCGGTGGCGTTGCCACGCGAGCAGGTCCTCACGCAGCGCGTTGGCGGAGGGATAGCGCTCGGCGGGATCGAAGGCGATGCAGCGCAGGGCGATGGCATCCAGGTCGCCGGCCAGCCGGCGCGCCAGCGTGCGCGCATCCCTGGCGCCCCGTACGTGCGCCTCGGCTTCGGGCAGGTCCACGGCCAGCTGCGACATCGGGGCGGGCGGAGGCGCCGTGGCGGGGTCCATCAGCCACCACCGTGATGCGGTGGTGGGCAGGCGCTCGGACAGCAGGCGGTACATCACCATGCCGAGCGACCAGATATCCGAGGCCAGGGTGGGCCGATCACCGCGCGTGGCCTCCGGCGGCGCGTAACCTTCGGAAACCGCCATGCGCGGCGCCGGCGCGCCGGCCGCCAACGAGGCGGTCAGGCCGAAGTCCAGCAGCTGCACCTGTCCGTCGGCGGTCACCAGCAGGTTGGTCGGCTTGATGTCCTGGTGCAACACCAGGCGCGCATGCGCATAGGCCAGCGCCTCGCAGGTCTGTATCAACAGGTCGACGCGCTGTTCGATGCCGGCACGGCGCGTGCGACACCACGCATCGATGGGCTGGCCATCGACGTAGCGCATCGCGAACCAGGGGCGCCCCGCGCCGTCGACGCCGCCATCCATCAGCGTGGCGATGCCGGGATGGTCGAGCGCCGCCAGCGTTTCGCGCTCGCGCAGGAAGCTCTCCACCAGCCGCGGCGAGGACAGTTCGTGGCGCATGCATTTCAGCGCGACGCGCTGCCGGTACTGGCCGTCGTCGCGCCAGGCCTCGTACACGGTGCCCATGCCGCCGCTGTCGACGATGGCCTCGATCCGCCACGGCCCGAGCCGCGAACCCAGGTGCGGATCGGCGATGGTCGCCCCGGTGTCGGCGAAGAGGACATCCTGCAGGCCATCCATCGCGTGCGCTTCGTCGCCGACGCTGTCGTCGGTGGCCAGCAGCCGTTGCAGCGCGTCGTGCGCCGCCGGTTCATCGCGCGCCAGCGTGGCCAACCGCTCCGCGCGCTGCGCGGGCGCCAGCGCCACCACTTCATCGAACAGCGCGAGCGCGCGGGCGAACGCGATGTTCACGCGAGCGCCCCGGCCGCGTGGGCCGCCGTCGCCGCACCGGGCGGCACGCAAGGCGTGGCGATGGCAGGAGCGACGCGGGCGGCGGCTGCAGCGATGAACCTTCCCTCGGGCAATGCGTGACGCGGCATTGTTGTCCGCGGCAGCCACCGCATCAATCCCTGCGCGCCCGCCTTACTGTGAGGCGAAACGCCGCGCGGTGGCTCGCCCTGGTTACCGTGAGGCGAAACGCCGTGCGGCGGTCAGCGTGCGGTGTGCAGGTAGTCGAGCGTGACCTGCAGCAACGCACGCAGGCCGATGTCGAGCGAGCCTTCGTCCAGCATGAATTCCGGCGAATGGTTGCTGGGCGCGGTGACGGGATCGACACCCTTGGCGGTGCTGCCGACGAAGAAGAACATCGAGGGCACTTCGCGCGCATAGAACGAGAAGTCTTCCGCGCCCATCTGCAGCGGCGGGGTGATGACGTTGTCGGCGCCCACCACCGCCTGCAGGCTGGGCAGCATGCGCGCGGTGAGTTCGGGGTTGTTGACGGTGACCGGATTGCCGTCGTTGTCGGGCACGCTGGCTTCGACCTTGGCGCCGTGCGCGGCACTGACGTGGGTGGCGACGTTCTTCAGGTCGGCGAAGATCTTCTGCCGCATGCCTTCGTCGAAGGTACGGATGGTGCCGACCACTTCCACGTCGTCGGGGATGATGTTGTAGCGGATGCCGCCCTTGATGGCGCCGAAGCTGACCACCGCCGGCAGTTTCGAGATGTCGGTGCGGCGGCTGACGATGGTCTGGGTGGTGCCGATCACGTCGGCCATCGCCACGATCGGGTCGATGCCGCCCCACGGGCGCGACCCGTGCGTCTGCCGGCCGACGACCTTCAGCGTGAAGCTGTCCGACGCCGCCATCAGCGGGCCCTGCCGCACGCCGATCTGGCCGACCGGGATGGACGAGAACACGTGCAGGCCGAACACCGCTTCCGGCTTGAAGTCCTTGAACACGCCTTCGGCCAGCATCAGCGACGCACCGCCTTCCTCGCCGGCCGGCGCGCCCTCCTCGGCGGGCTGGAACACCAGCAGCACCTCGCCGGGCAACCGGTCCTGCATCGCCACCAGCGCCTTCGCCACGCCCAGCAGGATGCCGGTATGCGCGTCGTGGCCGCAGGCATGCATCACGCCGACGGTCTCGCCGCGGTAGGTCGACGTCGCCTTCGAGGCGAACGGCAGGTCGTTGCGCTCGGTCACCGGCAGCGCATCCATGTCCGCGCGCAGGGCGATGCGCGGACCGGGCCTGCCGCCCTTGATCACCGCGGTGACGCCGTGGTGCGCGATGCCGGTGCGCGGCTGCAGGCCCAGCTTCCGCAGTTCCTCGGCCACGCGCCTGGCGGTCTGTTCCTCGCGGTTGGACAGTTCCGGGTACTGGTGGAAGTACCGGCGCCACTCGATCACCTGCTGCTGCACGGCCTTGCCGGCGGCGGCGACCTCGGGGCGCTGCGAGGCCGCGGCGTCCTGCGCGGCGGCAGGCAATGCGGCGGACAGCGCGGCGGCAAGCAGGGAAACGAGCAACGGACGTGCATGGCGCATCGTGTCGGACTCCGGACGGGATGCCGCGATGCTAACCGCAATGGCCTGGCGGCGTGGGAAAGGGCGCCGACGCTTGCGGTCGACGACGAACGACGGCGCCGAACTGCGCGCGTGGATACCGTTCGTGGTGAGCTTGTCGAACCGCGCGGTTTGCCATGAAACGGCGCGCCAGAACGGCCGCTTTCCGCACCAGGCGGAGTTCGACGGGCTCACCACGGACGGAGTTCCGGGGTCCGCCTCAACTAGAATGACGTGGTGTCGTGTCCGTCGACGTTCCGGCGGACGCGCATCGTCGTCACACCGGAACCCCCATGCCCGACCTCGCCCTGCAGGTGCTCCCGCTGCTGTTCCTCGCCGCGATGCTGGCGGGCTTCATCGATGCCATCGCCGGCGGCGGCGGCATGGTGACCATTCCGGCGATGCTGCTGGCCGGCATTCCGCCGCTGCAGGTGCTGGGCACCAACAAGCTGCAGTCGCTGTTCGGTTCCGGGTCCGCGAGCTGGGCGTATGCGCGGCACGGGCACGTCGATCCCAAGGGGCAGTTGCCGATGGTGCTGACGGCGGCGCTCGGCGCCGTCGGCGGTGCGCTGCTGGCGACGGTGATTCCGGTGGAATGGCTGAAGTGGGCGCTGCCGTTCCTGCTGGTCGGCATCGCCGTCTATTTCGGCCTGAAGCCGGACATCGGCCACGTCGACCGCCACCAGCGCATGCGGCCGCAGGTGTTCGCGCTGACCTTCGTGCCGGCGATCGGCTTCTACGACGGCGTGTTCGGTCCCGGCACCGGGTCGTTCCTGATGCTGGGCTTCGTGGCGCTGGCCGGCTTCGGCATCCTCAAGGCCACCGCACACACCAAGTTCCTCAACTTCGGCTCCAACCTCGGCGCGTTCGCGGTGTTCCTCGCCCACGGTGCGGTGCTGTGGAAGATCGGCCTGCTGATGGGTGCAGGCCAGTTCCTCGGCGCGCAACTCGGCTCGCGCTTCGCGATGAAGCAGGGCGCCCGCATCATCAAGCCGCTGCTGGTGACGGTCTCGATCGCGCTGGCGATCCGCCTGCTGGCCGACCCGCAGCATCCGCTGCGGGCGTGGGTGGTGTCGTTCTGACCCGGCTGGTACCAGGCCCCGGCCGGCACTTGTGGGAGCGACGTAAGTCGCGATGCTCTTCCTCGGGCCATACCAAAAGCTCGCGACTTACGTCGCTCCCACAACCATTCGCGATCAAGGCGAGCGCAGGTAATCCAGCGCCACCTGCAGCATCGCCCGGCTGCCGGTCTGCAGCGCCTGTTCGTCGAGCAGGAACTGCGGCGAGTGGTTGATCGGCGCGGTGGCCGGATCGATGCCCTTCGATGTGGAGCCGACGAAGAAGTAGAAACCGGGCACCGTGTGGGCGAACTGCGAGAAATCCTCCGCCACCGTCACCAGCGGCATCTCCACCACGTTCGCCGCGCCGACGGCCTTCTCCAGCGACGGCCGCACGCGCTGGGTGAGCGCAGGCTGGTTGATGGTGGCCGGTGCGTTGTTGGCGACCTTCAGTTCGGCGCTGCCGCCGCTGGCGTGCGCGTAGTCGTCGGCGATGCGGCGGAACCGCGCGATCACGTCCTCGCGCACGGTGGGGTCGAAGGTGCGCAGCGTACCGACCAGCGTCGCTTCGTCTGGAATGATGTTGAAGCGCACGCCGGCCTGGAACTGACCGGCCGTCAGTACCACCGGGCTGGTGGCGATGTTGATCTGCCGCGCGATCATGCTCTGCGTCCCCAGCAGGATCTGCGCGCCCAGGGTGATCGGGTCCACGCCGTCCCACGGCCGTGAGCCGTGCGTCTGCCTGCCCTTCACCACCAGCGACCACTCGTCCGCCGCCGCCATCAGCGGGCCGCTGCGGTAACCCACGCTGCCGACCGGCAGGCCGGCCCACACGTGCAGGCCGAACACGGCATCGGGCGTGAAGTCCTCGAACACGCCGTCCTGCAGCATCAGCGCGGCACCGAACACCTCGCCCGCAACCGGCGGGCCTTCCTCGGCAGGCTGGAAGACGAACATCACTTCACCCGGCAACTCGTCCTTGGCGGCGACCAGTGCCTGCGCCACGCCCATCAGGATGGCGACATGCGCATCGTGGCCGCAGGCATGCATCACGCCGACAGGCTGGCCGCGGTAGTCGGCCTTCACCTTGGACGCGAACGGCAGGCCGGTCTGCTCGGTGACCGGCAGCGCATCCATGTCGGCGCGCAGCGCGATGCGCGGACCGGGTTTCGCGCCCTTCAGTACCGCGACCACGCCGGTCTTGCCGACACCGGTACGCACCGTCAGGCCGAGCGAACGCAGGTGGTCGGCGACGAGTTTCGCCGTCCGCGTTTCCTGCTCGCCGAGTTCGGGGTGCTGATGGATGTCGCGGCGCCACTGCACGAGCTTCGGCTGCACCTGCTCCAGCGCGGCAACGGCGGTCGACTCCGCGGCATGTCCTGGCAGCGGCAGCAGCGTGGAGAGCACGAGCAGGCAGGCCGCCTGCAGGGAACGGCGGTGGCAGTGGGACATGGCAGGGGACGCAGGGTGGTCGGAGCCCGATGCTAGCCCGGTCGACGCGCGCGTCCAATGGCGAATCGCCATGAGCGCATGCGGGCGCGCGGCTCGCATTCGCCGTGCGCGCGTGGCAGGCTCGCAGGCCGCCGACCACCCCGCATGCCCATGACCCGCGACGCCGAACCTGTTCCCTCCCGCCCGTTGCAGGGCGACGCCGCGTTGCTGCGTGCGGTCGGCAGCCTGGCGCTGGCGGCGGCCGTCATCAACATCATCGTCGGCGGCGGCATCTTCAAGATGCCCGCCGCGCTGTCGGCCCAGGTCGGCGCGGCCGCGCCGCTCGCGCTGCTGGCCGGTGCGCTGGTGATGGTGCCGGTGGCGCTGTGCTTCGCCGCCATCGGCAGCCGCGCGTCGGCGACCGGCGGCCCCTACACCTACGTCAGCGCGGTGTTCGGCACGCTGCCCGGCTTCCTGGCCGGCGCCCTGATGTGGATCTGCAACGTGGCCTCCAGCGCGGGCGTGGCGGCGGCGCTGTCGCTGCAGGTCGCCAGCCTGTGGCCGGTCTTCGCCGCGCCACTGCCGCGCGCGCTGCTGCTGCTGGGCGTGTACGCCGCGATCTACGCGCTCAATGCCTTCGGCGTGAAGCTGGGCGCACGCGCGGTGATGACGCTGGCCACGCTGAAGCTGCTGCCGCTGTTCCTGCTGGTGATCGTCGGGCTGGCCTTCGTCGACACCACGCAGGTCAGCTTCGCGTTCGCCGACGTGCCGTCGTGGACCGCACTGGGCGCGGCGATGGTAATGGTCGTGTTCGCCTATTCCGGCGTGGAGACGGCGCTGATCCCCGGTGGCGAAGTGCGCGATCCCTCGCGCAGCGTGCCGCGCGCGGCGATGAGCGCCATCCTGCTGGTGGTGCTGCTGTACCTGGGTCTGCAGATCGTCTGCCAGGGCGTGCTGGGTCCGGCGCTGGCCAGCAGCAGCGTGCCGATCGCCGAAGCGGCGGGCCGCCTGTGGGACCCGGCACGCATCGCCCTGCTGGTGACCGCGTGCATCTCGATGGCGGGCTTCCTGCTCGGCAACCTGCTGGGCTCGTCGCGGCTGCTGTTCGCGCTGGGCCGGGATGGCTACCTGCCGCAGGCCTTCGGCCGGGTCAGCGCGACCCATCGCGTGCCGCTGCTGGCGCTGGCCGCGCATGCCGGCATCGCCTGCGTGCTGGCGGTGCTGGGCAACTTCGAGGCGCTGGTGCTGATCTCCGGGGGCGCGGTCTGCCTGGTGTACGTGATGGTGTGCATCGCGGCCTGGCGCGCGCAGCGCAACGACCTGCGCGAGCGTGGCCAACCGTTCGTGCTGCGCGGTGGTCCGCTGGTGCCGGGCCTGGCGGTCGCCGGCATGGTTGCCATCCTCACCACGCTGAGCACGCGCGAATGGACGGCGATCGGGGTGGCGGTGGTGGTGCTGGCGGTGGTGTATGCGGTGCTGGTGGGATTGCGGCGGCGCGGCGGGGGCTGACGCTTGGACGGATGGGAACCGGTTGTGGGAGCGACGTAAGTCGCGAGCTTTTCCGCTGAGCTGCACGAAAAACATCGCGACTTACGTCGCTCCCACAGTTGTTGATCCCCCACCGGTCAGACTTATCGGAACACCACCGTCCGGTGCCCGTTCAGCAGGATGCGGTGCTCCACGTGGCGGCGCACCGCGCGCGCGAGCACCAGCGATTCGATGTCGCTGCCCATGCGCACCAGTTCCTTGGGCGTCATGGCGTGGTCCACGCGGGCGACGTCCTGTTCGATGATCGGGCCTTCGTCCAGGTCGCGCGTCACGTAGTGCGCGGTGGCGCCGATGATCTTGACCCCGCGCTGGTGCGCCTGGTGGTACGGCTTGGCGCCCTTGAAGCTGGGCAGGAAGCTGTGGTGGATGTTGATGGCGCGGCCGGCCAGCGCGTCGCACAGCTCGGGCGAGAGGATCTGCATGTAGCGCGCCAGCACCACCAGGTCGATCCGCTCGCGTTCGACCAGGTCGACGATCTGCCGTTCCTGCGCGGTGCGGTTGTCGGCCGAGACCGGCAGATGGTGGAAGGCCACGCCGTAGGACTGCGCCAGCGGGGCGAAGTCCGCATGGTTGGAGGCGATGCAGGCGATCTCCACCGGCAGCTGCCGGCTGTGCACGCGGAACAGCAGGTCGTTGAGGCAATGGCCCTGCTTGCTGACCAGCACCATCAGGCGCGCCTTGCGGCTGGCATCGTGGATCCGCCAGTCCATGCCGAACATCTCCGCCAGCGAGGCGAAGCCCTCCTGCAGCACGTCGATCTCGGCCGTGCCGGGTACGTCGAAATGCACGCGCAGGAAGAACCGTCCCGATTCCTCGTCGCCGAACTGCTGCGCGTCGAGGATGTTGCAGCCGGATTCGTACAGCAGCCCGGTGACGCGGTAGACGATGCCGGTGGTGTCGGGGCAGGAAAGGGTCAGGATGTGGTCGCGGCGCATGGGGGTATCGGTAGGATCATTCGCAACGTGCGGCGGTGATGCGGTTCTGCGCATCGAGGTAGACACGCAGGCGGTCGCGGCGGGCGTCGTGCTTGACGGCGGTGGTCGGGCCGATCGGATTGACCAGTCCGGCACCGCTTTCGCTGGACAGCCGCTTGAGCGTGGCTTCGTCCGCCGGTCGCCCGACCGCCCAGCCCAGCGACGCATCGCTGCACAGGCCGTCCCCGGCCACCTGCGGTCCCGGCGTGCTGACGCAGGCGGACACCGCCAGGGCGCCGGCGATCGCGCCGACGACACGGAGGGACGAACGAAGGAAGTGATGGGGGAAGGCCATGGCAGCGTCTCCGGGGCGGTGAGGCTCGCTGTTTAGCACATCGCCGGGACGGCCGCTGTGGCGGCGCATGCCTACAGATCGAACGCCAGCAGGTCGTGCCCGGTGGCCGCGCGTACCACGCGCCGGTACAGCACGTTGCCGCTGCCGCCGTTGGTCAATGCGACGAGCGCGCGCCGGCCGCGGGCATCGCCCAGGGCGAAGTTCTTGAAGATGCCGCCGTTGCTGCCCGAGTGGTAGAACACCGGGCCGCGCGGGGTGACTTCCAGGTTCCAGCCCAGGCCCTTGTCGGTCCAGCGGCCGGGCGCGTCGATCTGCTTCGTCAGCATCGCCGTGCGCGTGGCCTCGCTGATCTGCCAGGGCTCGCGTTGCGTGCGCACCATCAGCGCCATGAAGCGCGCGTAATCGGTCGGCGTGGTACGCAGGCTGGCCGCCGCATTGGCGAGGATATCGCCGGGCCAGTTCACCAGGCCTTTCGGCGTGATGGCCTGCACCTCGGGCAACGCCCGCTGCGCGTCTTCGTACCGCCATGCCGACAGCGGCTTGCCCCAGCGCTCGGCGACGGTCTGCGCGGCGTTCCAGGTGTCGCGCAGCATCTGCGGGGGCATGCCGTGCCCTTCGTCATCGACCGCGCGATGGCCATACACCGAACGCGTGGCGAGGTCGGTATTCCAGGTGTAGCTGCTGTCGCGCATGCCGGCGGGGCCGAACAGCAGGCGCTGCATCGACGCGTCCAGGCTCTCGCCGGTCAGCGTCTCCACCACCAGCTGAAGCCAGAAGATCGCTTCGCCGGAGTAGTCGATGCGCGTACCTGGCTTCACTGCGGGCACCAGCTTCTCGTTCGCCGGGTCTTTGCGCCAGTTGGGCATGCCGGTGGAATGGCGCAGCACGTCGCGGGCGGTGACCAGGTCGGTCCACGGATGATCGGCCAGGTAGTCCATGCGCCGGTAGCGCACCAGCGGTGCATCCAGATCGATCACGCCCTGGTCCGCCAGCTGCAGCACCAGGTAGGCGAACACCGGCTTGCTGAGCGAGGCGTCCTCGAACAGGGTGTTGTCCGCCACCGGCGTTCGCGTTTGCGCATTCAGCACGCCGAGGTTGCGCGACCACACGACGTCACCACGCTCGACGACGGCCATGCCGATGGCGGGCACGCGCAGCGCCTGCATCAGGCGAGGGAGATCGGCGAGAAAGGCGTCGGGTGGAACCCAGTCCGCGGCATCGTCGCAGGCGGCGGCCGATGCGAGGGGTGGCCAGACACCTGCCGCCAGCTGCGTGGCCACCAGTGCGGACAACCAGCGGCGGCGGTGGGGGCAACGTGGAGCGGCGTCAGGCGTCATAGGGCTGCACGAAGAAGGAGCCTGCAGAAGCATGACGAACGACCTAGCCGAACCCCGCTCCGGGTCCGGAGCGATCCCCGATGCGATCACGCTCGGCGACCTGTATCGCGCAATGGCCTGGTCCGGGGCATGCAGGGTGTCGCGGTGGCGGGCCAAGGCCCGCCCTACGCGTCGGCAGGGACCAGGGGCGGCGCCTGCGTGGGTCGGCCCAGCGGGTCGAGCGCGATCATCACGAAGTGGCCGCGCGTGCACAGTTTGCGCTCGCCGGTCAGCAGGTTCTCGGTGATGACCTCGACGTCGACGTTCATCGAGCTGCGCCCGACCTTGACCACGCGCGCGACCACTTCCACCAGATCGCCCTTGTGGATGGGCTGGTTGAAGTCGACCTGTTCCGAACGCGCGGTGACCACGGTGGTGCGCGCGTAACGCGACGCGGCGATGAAGGCCGACATGTCCATCCACGCCAGCGCCTGGCCGCCGAACAACGTGCCCAGGTGGTTGGTGTGGTCGGGGAAGACCATGTGCAGTAGGCGCGCCTCGGTAGGGCGCGCTTCCGCGGTGGGCAGATCGGTCATGGTAATGCTCCGGTATGCGTGCTCCCGGCGGGAGCATAGCGCGGAGGATGTTGTGCTGATGTAGGAGCGACGTGAGTCGCGACCGCATGAACGAATGGCCAGGATACCTGGAGGACGGCTTATGACGCGGTACCCAGCGCCGATCTCGCAGGGGCGACGCTGCGACATGGGGGTTTCATTGCCGCGGTCGCGACTCGCGTCGCTCCTACAACGCGTGCATGCTAGAACGCGTGGTCGAAGCCGACTTCGCCCTGCACGCCCAGCTGGTACGCGGAGACGCGGCGCTCGAAGAAGTTGGTCAGTTCCTGCACGTCCTGCAGCTCCATGAAGGGCAGCGGGTTGCGCACGTCGTAGCGCTTGGGCATGCCGAGCTTGGCGAAGTGCTGGTCGGCGCAGTGCTGCAGGTACTGGCGCATGTCCCGCGTGGAGATGCCGGCCACCCCGCCGGACAGCACGTCCTCGGCGAACTGCACTTCGCACTCGATCGCCTCTTCAAGCATGTCGTAGACCTGCTGCTGCATGCGGTCGTCGAACAGGTCCGGCTCTTCCTCGCGCACGGTACGCACGCACTCGAACGCGAACTCCATGTGGCAGCTCTCGTCGCGGAACACCCAGTTGGTGCCGCTGGCCAGGCCCGGCAGCAGGCCGCGCGAGCGGAAGTAGTACACGTAGGCGAACGCGGCGAAGAAGAACAGGCCTTCAATGCAGGCGGCGAAGCAGATCTGGTTGAGCAGGAACTGGCGGCGCTGCTCGCGCGTCTCGATCCGTTTCATGTCCTGCAGCGAATCGATCCACTTGAAGCAGAAGTCGGCCTTCTTCTTGATCGCCGGGATGTTCTCGACCGCGGCGAACGCCTTGAAGCGCTCGGACGGATCGGGCAGGTAGTTGTCCAGCAGCGTCAGGTAGAACTGCACGTGCAGCGCTTCCTCGTACAGCTGCCGCGACAGGTACATGCGCGCCTCGGGCGCGTTGAGGTGCTGGTAGAGGTTCAGCACCAGGTTGTTCGACACGATGGAATCGCCGGTGGCGAAGAAGGCGACCAGCCGGTGGATCAGGTGGCGGTCGGCCGGCGTCATCTTCGAGTGCAGGTCGGTGATGTCGATCTGGAAGTTGATCTCCTCCACCGTCCACGTGTTCTTGATGGCGTCGCGGTACATGTCATAGAACTGCGGGTAGCGCATCGGGCGCAGCGTCAGTTCGAAGCCGGGGTCTAGCAGCATCTGCTTGGGGTGTGCGGACATGGTGCGGTGGTCTCTTGGTTCCTTCTCCCTCCGGGAGAAGGTGCCCGTAGGGCGGATGAGGGTGCGGCGACGGCAGCGGCGGCGACACGTCGTGACGCCGCCGTACCCTCACCCCAACCCCTCTCCCGGTGGGAGAGGGGCTCGATCGAGAAGGTGGCGCGTCCTTGCGCCGGGAACGTCCGTGTTCCTGTTCCAGGGGTCGTCGGCCGGAGCCGGCGCAGGGGAGCGGTTACTGGCAGGCCTCGCAGGCTTCGGGGTTCTCGAGCGAACACGCAATCGCCTCCGCCGGCGTGTATTCGCGCTTCGGCTCCGCGGCGGCGGCGCTGCTGACCGTGGTCTTGGCGATGCGGGTGGCCGGGCGCGAGCGCAGGTAGTAGGTGGTCTTGATGCCCCGCTTCCAGGCGTACATGTACATGGACGACAGCGCGCCGATGTTCGGGCTTTCCATGAACAGGTTGAGCGAGGCCGACTGGTCGATGAAGGCGCCGCGGTCGGCGGCCATGTCGATCAGCGAGCGCATCGGCAGTTCCCACGCCGTGCGGTAGACCTGCTGCAGCGTCTCCGGGATCTGCGCCATGCCCTGGATGGAGCCTTCCGCCAGCTTGATCGCATCGCGGGTTTCCGGCGTCCACAGGCCGAGCTTCTTCAGCTCGTCCACCAGGTAGCGGTTGACCTGCAGGAAGTCGCCCGACAGCGTCTCGCGCTTGAACAGGTTGGACACCTGCGGCTCCACGCATTCGTAGCAGCCGGCGATCGAGGCGATGGTCGCGGTCGGGGCGATGGCAATCAGCAGCGAGTTGCGCAGGCCGTGCTCCCTGATGCGCTCGCGCAGCGCGTCCCAGCGCTCGCGGTTTTCCGGTACCACGCTCCATGCGTCGAACTGCAGCTCGCCGTTCGCCGCGCGGGTGTCGGCGAAGGACGGATGGCGGCCGCGTTCCTGCGCCAGGTCCACCGACGTCTCCAGTGCGTGGAAATAGATGGTTTCGGCGATCTTCGCCGACAGCGCGCGCGCCTCGGCGCTGTCGAACGGCAGGCGCAGCTTGAAGAACACGTCCTGCAGGCCCATGCAGCCCAGGCCCACCGGCCGCCAGCGCAGGTTGCCGCGGCGCGCGGTCTCGATCGGATAGAAGTTCAGGTCGATCACGCGGTCCAGCTGGCGCACGGCCAGACGGACGGTTTCGGCCAGCTTGTCGAAATCGAACCACTCGCGGCCGGTCTCGGCATCGCGGTCGAAATGGCGCGCCAGATTGATCGACCCCAAGTTGCACACCGCGGTCTCGTCCGCCGAGGTGACCTCCAGGATCTCGGTGCACAGGTTCGACAGGTGGATCACGTTGCCCGGCCGCAGCGTCTGGTTGCTGGCGGCGTTGCACTTGTCCTTGAACGTCATCCAGCCGTTGCCGGTCTCGGCCAGCGTGCGCATCATCCGGCCGTACAGCTTGCGGGCGGAAACGGTCTTGATCGCCTTGCCCTGCAGCTCGGCCTGCGTGTACGCCAGATCGAATGCCGCGCCATACAGATCTGTCAGTTCCGGCACCACGCGCGGATCGAACAGCGACCAGTCCTGGTCGGCCTCCACGCGCTTCATGAACAGGTCCGGCACCCAGTTGGCCAGGTTGAGGTTGTGCGTGCGGCGCGCTTCGTCGCCGGTGTTGTCGCGCAGTTCCAGGAAATCCTCGATGTCGGCATGCCAGGTTTCCAGGTACACGCAGGCCGCGCCCTTGCGCTTGCCGCCCTGGTTGACCGCCGCGACCGAGGAGTCCAGCGTCTTCAGCCACGGCACGATGCCGTTGCTGTGGCCGTTGGTGGACTTGATCAGCGAGCCGCGCGACCGCACGCGCGTGTAGCTCACGCCGATGCCGCCGCTGAACTTGCTCAGCTGGGCGATATCGCCGTACCTGGCGTAGATCGATTCCAGCGTGTCCTGCGGCGAGTCCAGCAGGAAGCACGAGGACAGCTGCTCGTGCGTGGTGCCGCTGTTGAACAGCGTCGGCGAGCTGGGCAGGTAGTCCAGGTGGCCCATGCGGCGGTACAGCGCCAGCGCTTCCGGCACGTCCTCGCTCAGCGCGCAGGCGATGCGCAGGAAGAACTGCTGCGGCGTCTCGATCACCTTGCGCGTGTGTGGGTGGCGCAGCAGGTAGCGGTCGTACAGCGTGCGCAGGCCGAAGTAGTCGAAGTGCAGGTCGAGCGAGGCGTCCAGCGCATCGTTGAGCTTGCGCGCGTTGGTCTGCACGAAGTTCAGCAGGCGCTCGTTGATCAGGCCGACCTCGTGGCCGCGCGTCACCGACTGCGAGAACGCATGGATCTCCTGGCCGGTGACTTCCTTGGTGATGTAGCCGGCCAGCAGGCGCGCGGCCAGGCGGCTGTATTCGGGCTCCTCGCCGGTCAGCAGCGCGGCGGTGCGGATCGACAGTTCGTCCAGTTCGCGCGTGCTGGCGCCGTCGTACAGGCCGGAGATGGTGCGGGTGGCCACGCGCATCGGGTCGATGGCATGCAGGCCTTCGCAGTTGCGCTGCACCGCGCGCACGATCTTGTTGAGGTCCACCGGCTCGCGGCTGCCGTTGCGCTTGGTCACGCTCATGGCGGTGGCGGTGGGCGGCGGGGTCAGGGCGAACGCGTCCTTCTGGGACGGGATGGTGCCGGCGTCGGCGACGGCGGTGTCGGTCGGGGTCATGCGAGTCCTCCATGCGTGGTGCACGCGGCGGCCCGTCCCTCGCAGGGCTGCGCAAGGCCGGATGGAGGATCACAGTGGGGAAGCGGCGTCGCAGGGGACGCGACCGCGCAGACGGACTGCGGGCGCCCTGCTTCGCCAGCCCTCTCCCCCCGGAGAATCCGCGGCCGGCACCGCGCGGTGTGCATCGCGCGGCTGTCGGCAGGTCTTCGGACTCATGGGCGCGAAGGGCGAGCCTTCTTCCTACACCCACCGCTTCCCAAGGCATGGCGCCTCAGTGCTGGTGGCGGGTTCGTTCCCAATTACCGCTGCGGGGCAGTGCCGGAGTGGCGCGAACGCGTCACCGGCTTCCCGTTTTAATCCCGTGGCTTGCGACCACCGGAACCGACGGCCACAAGATAGTGGGGGTGCCGGGAAGCGTCAACACGAAATGTTGTGTGGAACAGCGCTCGTCGGTGCCATGCGGGTTTCACGGTTTCGCATTGCTGCGCTGAGTCCTTCTCCCCGCTGGGCGGGGAGAAGGTGCCCGAAGAGCCTGCCCCGTACTTGATACGGGGGCGGATGAGGGGCAGGCGCGGTCACGACTCGCGAGTGGAGCGCTTCGTTATCAACGGAATGTTGTCCCGATCCAACGAAGTGAGGTGTCCGGACTCCGTTCGCCCCTCACCCGCCCGTTGGGCACCCTCTCCCCGTTGTACGGGGAGAGGGAGTAAGACGTCAGGCGTCAGCATCGTAGGGTGGGCCTTGGCCCATCGCACGCGTCGAGTGCCGTGGAGAGGTGGCGACACCGCCGATCGCCGGGTCGCGTCGTGAGGCCCGGCGTGGCAATGGCGGGCCGGGGCCCGCCCTACGTCAGCGCCGCAGCGCGGCGATTGAGGCATCCTGCGCCCGCGCGTACAGCGCGAACGGATCATGGATCGCCTTGCCCAGCGCAGCCTCGAACGCCTCCTGGTTGGCATGCGCGTCGTAGGCGCGCTGTTCGCCGCCGCCGAGGTTGGACTGGAAGATGCCGGCCGCGCTGACCGGCAGGAAGTCCTCGTAGACGATGGGGTCGGCGACGGCGAAGCCGGCGTCGACCAGCGCATCCGGCGTCAGCGCGGCGCGTTCGCTGGCCGGCATGGCCGCGCCGGCATCGATCAGGCGGTAGCGGAAGTAGCCCAGGCCATCGCGGCGCAGCGCGGTCTCGTCGTCCGGAAATTCCGCGAACGCCTCCGCCAGCCGCTGCGGATAGTCCGCCGCGGTATTGCCGGCGCCGCCCGCCTGGCGCACCTGCGCCAGCAGGCGGTCGTAGAGCTCGCGCCCGGCCGGGGTCAGCGCCAGGCCGCGCTGTTCGATCTCGCCGAAACGCGCGCTGTGGCTGCCGGGCACCAGCGTGCCGGTGGCGTCGGGGAAGGCGACCTCCTCTTCCAGCGCCTTGAAGCTGGTCTGCCGCAGCAGGATGGGCACGGCGCGGCGCGGTGGGCCTTCGATCAGCGCCTTGGCCTGCAGGCCGCGTTCCAGCATCGCGGCCTGCGCGGCGTCGATGTCCAGGGTGCGCGGGGTGAGGTGGTTGATGTGCGGGCCGCGGAAACTGACCACGTCGGCGACCAGGCGGTGCAGGCCATGCAGCGCGCGGTAGGTCTCCAGCGAGACGGTCGCATCGCCATGCCAGCGGAAGGTTTCCAGCACCTCGGCGACGAAGCGCTGCGCATCGGCGTCGGACAGGCCGCCGTCGCGTTCGGCCTGGTCCACCAGCGCGCGCGCGCCGGCGGTGAAGATGTCGCGCCGCGCCAGGATCGCCTCCGCTTCGGCACGCAGCGCGGCATCGGCGATCAGCTCCAGCCGCAGCAGCGAGGTGAAGATGCGGAACGGATTCGCCGCCAGCGCTTCTTCGGTCAGCGGCCGGAAGGCGGTGGCGTGCACCGGCACGCCGGCCACGGTCAGGTCGTAGTAGCCCACCGGGTGCATGCCCATCAGCGCGAACACACGGCCCAGCATCGCCAGTTCCGCCGGCGTGCCCACGCGGATGGCGCCATGGCGCTCCAGGTCCAGGCGCTCGGTTTCGCCGGTGCGCTGCAGGCGTTCGGCCAGCGCCGGATCGCGTTGCAGCGTGTCGGCGTTGATGTCGCCGACCAGCGCGATCAGGTCGCCATACAGCGGCACCTCGGCGCGGTACATGTCGGACATGGCCTGGGCGAACAGGCAGCGGATGCGGTCGGGCGAAACGAAGGCGGTCATGGGGCTCGGCGTGCGGGCGGCGTGGGGCCGCCGGGGGCGCGTATTGTCGCCGGCCGCGCCGGCCCGGGCCACTCTCAACCCCTCGGACGACCGTCGTCCGTGCCGCCGGGGACATACCCGGGCGGACCGAACAGGGTCATGCCCACCTGCCGCAGGCCACGCGCGCGCCGCAGGTCGCGCAGCAGCTTCACCCAGGCGTGGAAGGCGATCTTCACCGGGTTGTAGCTGCGCACCGGATCCACCAGTCCATAGCGGATCGGCACGCCGGGGCGTTCCTCGCGGCAGGTACCGAACAGGCGGTCGAACACGATCAGCACGCCGCCGTAGTTGCAGTCCAGGTATTCCGGATTGCTGGCGTGGTGCACGCGGTGGTGCGCCGGCGTGTTGAACACGAACTCGATGGGGCGTGGCAGGCGCGGCACCAGTTCCGTGTGCAGCCAGTACTGGTACAGCAGGTTCAGCGCCAGCGCGCCGACCACGTACGGCACCGGGAAGCCCAGCCAGACCAGTGGGCCGAAGAACACTGCCGCGCCGGTCAGCTTGCCGGTCCAGCCGAGGCGGTACGCCGTGGACAGGTTGTACTGCTCGGCCGAGTGATGCACCGAATGGTTCAGCCAGAACCAGCGCACGCGGTGGTCGGCGCGGTGCATCCAGTAATAGCAGAACTCCTGGCCGACGAAGAGCGCGATCCAGTGCCAGGGGCGGTCCATCGCGATCGTGGTCAGGCGGAATTCCCAGATCGCGAACAGCAGCACGCCCACCAGGCCGCCCTGGATCAGCAGGCCGAGCAGCGCGCGGCCGGCCGCATCGCCGAACGAGGCCCAGTAGCCTTTCCAGTCGTAGCGCACGCCGCGCCGGGCGAGCCACGCCGCCTCCAGCGCGGCGATGGCGACGAGGATGAGCAACGGCAGCGGCAAGCCGGCGAACAGGCGGAGGTCCTCCATCGCTCGGACTCAGCGCGTGCGCCGCGCGGCCATCTTCTGGCCCGCCGCGCGCATTTCGTCCGGCGACAGCGTGCCGTTGCCGTCGGCATCGAGCGTGTCGAAGCGCTTGGCGAGGCGCGGCAGTTTCGCCTCCGCCTCGGCCTTGTCGATCACGCCATCGCCATTGGTGTCGGCGGCTTTCAGGCGTTCAAGCAGGGCGGCCTTCTGCTCGTCGGTGAGCGCGCGCTGCTGCGCGGCGACGGGGGCGGCCAGCGCGAACACGGACAGCGCGGTGGCGAACGGAAGCAGGATGGAACGCGACATCGGGAATCTCCAAGTGAAGGAAAGAAAAGGTGCAGGCGCGGCGGCGCGGGAATGCATCCGTGCGGCAGGGGGGAGTGCCCTGCCACCGCGCCTGCGGGAAAGCAGGTGCCGCCGTCCGGTCAGTGGCCGCGCGGACAGGCGATGACGTCACCGGCGGCACTGGTGCAGCTGCGGCTGTGCACCAGCGTGCCGTCCGAGACCGTCGTGCTGCCGGTATAGCCGTTGCCGTTCGCACCGGTGGCGGTGGTGGTGCGCGCGCCGGTCACGTTGCCGTCGGCATCGCGGCTGATGCCGCCGCTGGTACTGGCGCTGCCGCCGTTGGGGCCGTTCGCGTACGCGCTGCCCTGGCGGCCGGCGCTGCCATCGGCGTTGCGGTAGGCGCTGCGCTCGGCACCGGCGCTGCCTCCGTGGACGCCGGCGATGCGGCCGTTGCGCGACGCGCTGGCGTTGCCCTGGCCGTCGGCCTGCCACGCGCGCTGGCGCTGGCTCTCGAAGCGCGCGTTGCTGCGCTCGACGGCGACGCTGCCGCCCTGCGGGGTGCGCTGCACGGCGCGGCTGCGCTCGCGGGCGTCGGCGTGGCCGGCGAACAGCGCGGTGGCGCACAGCACGAAGGCGGTGGCGATCAGGAGCGGGGTCTTGCTCATGGCGGAATCCTCGTCGGGGAAGGGAAGGCCGCACGGGGAAGCGGCGGCAGCGCCACGGTAGGCCGGGCCACGCGGGCAGGTGTGTCGTGGTTGCCAGCGGATGTGTCTGCCGGCCATGACGGACATATCTGCTTACAAACGGGCCGCTGACAGGGTTTGCCGGCCGTCGCGACGGCGGGCGATAGTGGCCGCATGGACGACACCCTGCCCCGTGTGTTGCTGGTCGACGACGATCTGCGCCTGCGCGAGCTGCTGCAGCGCTACCTGCAGTCGCAGGGCTTCGACGTGCGCGGCGTGGGCGATGGCGTGCAGCTGCGGCAGGCGCTGGACCGCGGCCACTTCGACCTGATCGTGCTGGACCTGATGCTGCCCGGCGAAAGCGGCCTGGACATCTGCCGCCGCCTGCGCGGCCAGGGCGATGCCACGCCCATCGTCATGCTCACGGCGAAGGGCGACGAGATCGACCGCATCGTCGGCCTTGAGATCGGCGCGGACGATTACGTGCCCAAGCCGGTCAATCCGCGCGAACTGCTGGCGCGCATCCGCTCGGTGCTGCGGCGCACGCGCCCCGTCCCGGGCGCACCGCAACCCGAGGGCGGCGAGGTGGCGTTCGGTCCGTTCCGTCTCGACCTCGGCCGGCGCGAACTGACCCGCGATGGCGCGCTGCTGCGGCTGACCGGCGGCGAGTTCGCCGTGCTGTCGGTGCTGCTGCGGCACCCGCGCCAGCCGCTCAGCCGCGACCGCCTGATGAGTCTGGCGCGCGGGCGAGAGCACGACGCCTTCGAGCGCAGCATGGACGTCACCATCGCGCGCCTGCGCCGTTTGCTGGAAGACGATCCGCGGCAGCCGCGCCTGATCCAGACGGTCTGGGGCGTGGGCTATGTGTTCGTGCCGCCGGAGGCCGCGCCATGAGGTCGCCGCTGCCGCGCAGCGTGTTCGGCCAACTGGTGCTGGTGATCGCGCTGGTGCTGATCGGCGCGGGCGTGCTGGCGCTGGTGCTGGGGCGCGAACTGGCCACGCGACCGGCGGCGGACCAGTTGCTGCGCGCCATGCAGGGCTTCGCCGACGTCGTCGAAGCGCTCGATCAACACCAGCCGCATGCGCGCACCGTCGCGCAGCTGCGCGATGCCGGCCTGGAGGTGCGCAGCACGCCGCCGGCCGACGCGCGGCCGCGCTTCGCGCCGTTGCTGCGTGAACTGCGCGAACAGGCCGCCGGCACGCTGGGCGCCGGTCGCGAGCTGCGCATGGATGCCGGCCGTGGCTTGCGGGTGATCTGGCTGAAACCGGCCACGCGTGAACCGCTGTGGGTCTCGTTCGCCTACGACCGCCCCGGCACCGGCGTGCGCCGGTTCTCTGTGTTCATGCTGATCGGCTGCGTGGCGCTGGTGTGGCTGGCTGCGGCGTACTTCGCCCGTCGCCTGGTGCAGCCGCTGCGCCGGCTCGCCGCCGCCGCGCCGGCCATCGTGCGCGGCGATGCGCCGCCGCCGGTGCATGCGCGTGGCCCGCGCGAAGTGACGGACCTGGCGCAGGCGCTGGGCGATGCCAGTCGCGATGTGCGGGCCGCCGCGGACGAGCGCGCGCTGCTGCTGGCCGGCATCTCGCACGACCTGCGCACGCCCTTGACGCGCCTGCAGTTCGCGCTGGAGATGGTCCCCGATAACGATCCCGACCTGACCCGCAGCATGCATCGCGACATCGCCGAGATGGACGCCATCCTCGGCCAGTTCATCGCCTTCGCGCGCGACGGTCGCGACGAAGGCAGCGAGACCGTCGACCTGGCCGCGATCTGCCGGCACGCGGTCGCCGCGTCCTCGAAGGGCTGGCGGGTCGACCTTCCCGAGCACGCGCTGCTGCCCGGCAAACCGATGGCGCTGCTGCGCGCGGTCGAGAACCTGCTGGTCAACGCCGAGCGGCATGGTGCGTTGCCGCTGTCGCTGCGGCTGTGGGCCGAAGGATCGGCCTGGGTGGTCGAGGTCGCCGACGGCGGCCCCGGCCTGTCCGCCGAGGCTGCCGAACGCGCCCGCCAGCCCTTCGTCCACGACCAGGCACAGGGCGGCAGCGGCCTGGGCCTGCCGATCGTCGACCGCGTCGCGCGCCAGCATGGCGGCGCGCTGCGACTGTTGCCGAACACGCCCCACGGCCTGCGTGCGCAACTGGTGGTGCGCGCCGGCTGAATCGATGGCCCCACGAGGTGATGCGATGAAGAAGCCGTTCCGCGCCGGCCTGCTGGCCGTCGCCCTGATCGTGATGCTGCCGCCGCTGGCGGCCCAGACCTTCCGCGAACGCCTGCAGCAGGCGCGCGAGGCCTCGCGGCAGCCCGCCGCGCGCGCGCCGGCCCTCCCGGCGGGCGCGAGGGCGCTGCGCGATGTCGCCTATGGCGACGATCCGCGCCAGCGTTTCGATGTCTACCTGCCGGCGCAGCCGCGCAACGCGCCGATCCTGCTGTTCGTCCACGGCGGCGGCTGGGCCAACGGCAACAAGGACAATCCCGGCGTGGTCGAGAACAAGGCCGCCTACTGGCTGCCGGAGGGCTACATCCTGGTCTCCACCAACTACCGCCTGCGGCCGGACACCGCGCCGCTCGACCAGGCACGCGATGTCGCCCGTGCGTTGGCCGCCGTGCAGCGGCGTGCACCCGGGTGGAACGGCGACGCCTCGCGCGTGCTGCTGATGGGCCACTCCGCCGGCGCGCATCTCGCCGCGCTGGTCGGTGCCTCGTCCACGCTGTGGCGCGAGGCCGGCGCGACGGCACCGCGCGCCGTCGTGTCGCTGGACAGCGGCGCGCTGGACGTGCCGCTGACGATGAAGAAGCCACCACTGCCGCGCATCTACGACACCGCCTTCGGCAGGAACCCGGCCGACTGGATCGCCGCCTCGCCGTACCACCAGCTCACCCGCGACGCAGTGCCGATGCTGTTCGTCTGCTCCTCCCACCGCAGGGATGCCTGCCCGCAGGGCCGCGCGATGGCCGAGAAGGCCGAGACGCTGGGCCTGACGATGGCGGTGCTGCCGCAGGATCTCTCGCACGCGGAAGTGAACCGCGAGCTCGGCTTGCCGTCGGATTACACGAACGCGGTGGATGGGTTCATGCGACGCCACGTGCCGTAACCGACGCATCCCCGTGGGAGCGACGTGAGTCGCGATGGCCATCGGTAAAGCCTCATCGCGACTCACGTCGCTCCCACAACAGCGCCCCTCATCCGCCTTCGGCACCTTCTCCCCGTCGGCACGGGGAGAAGGAACGACGAGACACCTCAGCGCATGATCCGCACCGCGCCGAGGGCCTGCTGCAGGCGTGCCTGTGCCGTGGCCTCGTCGAACGGCGGCGTGGTGGCCGGGTCGTGCGTGCCGGTGACGATCAGGTCGATGGCGAGGCAGTGGCCGTTGCGCACGCTGCGGTAGGCGTCGAGCGTGCGGTAGTGGTGCGGCGAGGATTCGGCCACGTGGACATGACGGAAGGGTTGGCCATCGATGCGGACATCCTCGCCCCTGGCCACACCCGGCACCGCGGGAATCTGCCGGCAGGTCACCACGGCGTGCGCATCGCGGCTGGCGCCGATGCGGAATTCGGCGGCGGCCGTGCGATCCGATCCCTCCAGCACCAGGGCCAGCAGCGGCGCGCCACCATCGCGCTCGCGTCCCGGCAACGCATTCCATCCCGCGTCGCCGCCGGGCAGGTCATGCCGGTCTTCGTGGCGCGGAACGAAACCGGGCACGGGGGCGAGGGCGATGCCGCGCGTCGCGTCGGCGAACTGCGCGTCGGGCGGCGGGGCCTGCGGCGGTGGCCGGTGTTCGGCGATCACCAGCGCCGTTTCCAGCGCCGCGACCACGTCGCCGCGTTCGGGTGGGCGTTCGCAGCCCAGCGCCAGCAGGGAGGCCAGGGCGGCGGCCAGACAGGCCGGAAGCGGCGGCGTTCTCATCGCATCCTCCTCGACGGAGACCCGGGCGCAGTGTCGCACGGCGCGCGTTAAACATCCGCTGCGGCAGGGGTCAGTGTCCGGCGCCTGCCAGCAGTGGCAAGGCCATGGCCGCCGTGGCGCGCCAGACGTGGTCGGCCTGCGCGGACAGCGCGGTCGGCTCCGGATTGATCTCGACGACGACGGCGCCCCGGCGCTGTGCAAGGGCGGGCAGTCCGGCCGCCGGATACACCAGCCCCGACGTACCCACCACCAGCATCAGCGCGCAACCGGTCGCCGCTTCCGTGGCGGCCTCCCACGCATCGTCCGGCAGCGCTTCGCCGAACCACACCACGCCCGGGCGGATGCGGTCCCCGCAGCCGGTGCAGCGCATCGGTTCGACCCGCTGCGCGCCGTCGACGCAGTCGTCGAGCGGGCCGTCATGTGCGCGCCCGCAGGCGAAGCAGCGCAGGGCGAACAGGCTGCCGTGCACATGCGCGTCGACCACGCTGCCGGCGCGCTCGTGCAGGTCGTCCACGTTCTGGGTGACCAGCGACAGCGGCAGGCGACGCGCGAGATCGGCCAGGGCGCGATGCCCCGCATTCGGCTGCGCATCGCGCACCCCTTGCATGCGCCAGCGATACCAACCCCAGACGAGTGCGGGATCCTCGCGCCACGCCTCGGCGGTCGCCAGCCGCATCGGATCGAAGCGCGACCACAGGCTGTCGTGGGTGCCGCGGAAGGTCGGGATGCCGCTTTCGGCCGACATACCGGCGCCGGTCAGCACGCACACGTTGCCGCCCTCGTCGATGGTCCGCTGCAGCGCGTGTGCGATCGCGGCGGGCACGCGCTCCATCGCTCAGGCCTTGTGCGGCGTGGCCAGGTACTCGGCGCTCTGCATCTCGATCAGGCGCGAGGCCGTGCGCTCGAACGCGCCCTGCAGCCGGGTGCCGTCGTACAGTGCGGTCGGCGCGGCGGCCGCGGTGCAGACCAGGTTGACGTGGCGGTCGTACAGCTCGTCGATCAGGTTGACGAAGCGGCGCGCCGCGTCCTCGTTCATGCGGTCGAAGGTGGGAATGCCGCCCAGCAGCACGGTGTTGAACTCGTGCGCGACCTCGATGTAGTCCGTCGTTCCGCGCGGACCTTCGCACAGCGCCGCGAAGTCGAACCACGCGATGCTCTTGCCGCGCCCCCGCACCGGGATCTTGCGGCTGTCGATCTCGATGTTGCCGCCCTGCGCCGCGTCGCCGCCGCTGAGTTCGCGCCAGCGCATCGCCAGCCAGTCGTCGGCGGCGCCGTCCAGCGGCGTGCGATACACCGGCGAACGGGTCAGCGCGCGCAGGCGGTAGTCTTCCTGCCCGTCCGAGCGCAGCACCACGCAGTGCTGTTGCAGCAGCTCGATGGCCGGCAGGAAGCCCGCGCGCTGCAGGCCGTCCTTGTACAGGTTCTCCGGTGCGGTGTTCGACGTGGTCACCAGCGCAATGCCTTCGGCGAACATGCGTTCCAGCAGCCGGGCCAGCAGCATCGCATCGCCGATGTCGGTGACGAAGAATTCGTCCAGCACCAGCACCCGCAGCTTGCCGCGCGCCTCGCGCACGATCTTCGCCAGCGGATCGGCTTCGCCCGCATGCAGGCGCAGGCGCTCGTGCACGCCGCGCATGAAGCGGTGGAAGTGCGTGCGGTACTTGCCGCCGCCCTCGCCGTGCGCCTTGTTCTGCGACACGGAATACGTCGGCAGCGGCAGGTTGTCGTAGAACAGGTCGACCAGGAAGGTCTTGCCGCGGCCGACCTCGCCCCAGTAGTACAGGCCCTTCACCGTCTCCGGAGGCTTGCCGAACAGGCGGCCGAGCAGGCCGGGCGCGCCGTCGTCCGCCAGCAGCGCCGCATGGATGCGGTCCAGTTCCGCCAGCGCCGGATGCTGCGCCGGATCGTCCTGCCACTGGCCCTGCGCCGCGCCGCGCGCGTACACCTGCGACGGCGTGGGCGCCTCGCCGTTCGCTTCGTCCGTCATCACGCCGGCACGTAGCCTTTCATCGCGTGCTTGATGGCGCCGCGCAGGTCCATCAGCTTGCGGTGGAAGAAGTGGCTGGTCTCCGGCATGCGGATCAGTTCCGGCGGCTGCTTCAGGCTGTCGATCCAGTCGTAGACCGCCTGCGGCTCGACGATCTCGTCCTCCTCGCCCTGGATCACCAGCCACGGACAGGTCGGGGGCACGATCGCGGCGAAATCCCAGCGGCCGGCGGGCGGCGCGATCGACAGCAGCGCATCGGGCTGCAGCGCGTCGGTCGCGCGCAGCGACACGTACGCACCGAAGCTGAAACCGGCCAGCCACAGCTGCGTGCCGGGCCGGTGTTCGCGCACCCACCGCACCACCGCGCGCAGGTCGTCCACTTCGCCATCGCCATGGTCGAACAGGCCGGCCGACGCGCCGGTGCCGCGGAAGTTGAAGCGCACCGTCACCGCGCCGAGTTCGCGCAGGCTGCGCGCGGCCATCACCACCACCTTGTTGTGCATGGTGCCGCCTTCGGTGGGCAGCGGATGGCAGACCACGGCAGTCAACGGCGCGACCGGCTCGCCTTCTTCCGGCCAGTCGACGTGGGCTTCCAGCGGGCCGTCGGGGCCGTCGAGGGTGATCGGGCCGGACGCGGAGGGGAAGGCGGGATTCGTCATGCCGCCATGATAAGCCCTGGCTGCGCACGGCGATGTCAGTCCCAGCTTCCGTCATTCCGGCGGCTCGCAACAGCCGAACGGCTGGTCAAGCCGGAAGCGCTTTACAACGACCGCATGGCCGGTCACCCGGCGACGTTCCCCGGGGAGCAAGAAGCGTCACTGGGCCCCGGCCAGCGCCGTGGTGACGCGCAAGGAATGACGGCGTCAGGCGTGCGACCAAGGTCCCGCAGCGCCGCGCGCAGCGCTGTGCGATCCTGCCGTCCCCACGCCGCACCCGCCGCACCATGGCATTCGATGCCTTCGCCCTGATCCTGACCCTGCTGGCGCTCGGCATGCTGTTCGCGCGCCTGCGCGTGTTCCCCGACAACGCCGCCGACGTGCTCAACCGCGTGGTGCTGTACGTCTGCCTGCCGGCGGCGGTGCTGACCTACGTGCCGCGGCTGCGCCTGGACATTTCGCTGGCCGGCGTGATCGTCACGCCGTGGCTGTTGACCGTGGCCACCGTCGCGCTGGTCGCGCTGGCCACGCGCGTGCTGAAGTTCCGCCGCGACGAGCACGCCGTGCTGCTGCTGTGCGTGGCGTTGTGCAACAGCAGCTTCATCGGCTACCCGATGGTGCGCGCGCTGCTGGGCGAGCAGGCGCTGCCGTATGCGGTGGTGTACGACCAGTTCGGTACCTTCATCCTGCTGTACACGTTCGGCCTGTACGTGCTGGCGCGGTATGGCGGCGATGCGCCGCCGACGGCACGCGAGATCGGCCTGCGCATCCTGAAGTTCCCACCGGTGTGGGCGCTGCTGTTCGGCCTGACGCTGATGCCGGAACAGCCGCCGGCGTGGATCGGCTCGGCGCTGCAGAAACTCGCCGATGCGATGCTGCCGCTGGTGATGCTGGCGGTCGGCCTGACCCTGCAGCTGAAGCTGCCGCGCGACGAACTCAAGCCGCTCGCCGTCGGCCTGCTGCTGCGCCTGCTGGTGATGCCCGCGCTCGCGGTGCCGCTGTCGCTGGCGTTCGGCATGACCGGCGGTATGCTGCAGGCGAACGTGCTGGAATCGGCCATGCCGCCCATGATCACCGCCGCCGCGCTGGCCATCGCGCACCAGCTCGCGCCACGGCTCGCGGCCGCACTGGTCGGCTACGGCATCCTGCTGTCGCTGGTGACGTTGCCGCTGTGGGCGTGGGTGGTGGGACAGCTGGTGCGCTAGCGACGGTCTGGACCACCGCCGTCGTTCCCGCGCAGGCTGGGATCCAGCGACTTCATGGCAAGCGAGGACACCGGGTCACCGGTCAGTCGGCTGTCGAGGCGCGCGTCACGCCTTACCAGACGTGCGTCTGTTGAAAGCCGCGGGAATGCCAGAGGCAGAGGCCGCTGGCGCAGGATGTATCGTTCGTGCGAACGTGGCCGCCGTTCCCGACAGGAGTGGGCAATGCGCAAGGCAAGGCAGATCGGTGCGTGGCTGGTATTGATGGCGTCGGCTTTGGTTTCATCGCCGTCCTTCGCACAGGAAGGTCCGCCCCCGGAGGTGCCGGGCCGGGTCGAATCCGATCCAAGGCTCGCGGCCGCCAGCCAGGCCTGGCACGACGCATGGCGCGTCAACATCGAAACGCACCTGCGCACCGTCGCTGCGCGCGGTACGCCGCGCGACCTCTTGATCGCGGGATGGCTGTGGCCAAGGAGTGGCGACGATGTGGACATCCAGGCGCGCGCCTGGGACCAATCCCGTACCTGGATCCAGGCCGCCTACGACGCCTCCACCGGCGACGATCCGCTGGTGGACTGGGCGCTGCTGAATGCCTGCCCCAAGAACCATGCCCGCTGCGACCGCGACCGTCTGCTGCAGTGGTTGATGGCGGTCGATGAGGGCAACGCCGAACTCCTGCTCACGGCCTACCACGACGCCGTCGAACGCAAGGACATGGCATCCGCCGAGCGGTACTGGCAGGCAGCCGCCGATGCGACCCACTATCGCGGGCATTTCAACAACGTCGGCCTGCTGATGGCCGCGACGCTGCGACAGGTACCGGCGCCGCCGCTGGATCCCGCGTTGGCGGCCGCGATGGGCGAGGACTTCCGGATCGGTCGGGCCGTCACGCCGCAGGAGCTTGCCGACATGGGGGTGATGGGCATCAATGCGGCGATCGCCATGCCTTCGCTGCTTCCGGTCACGCAACGATGCCGGCCGCAGGTCGGTGAATTGCCGGCCGATGCGCGATCCACCTGCAAGCACCTCTACACGCTGATGGCCGCCGACACATCCATGCTGATCATGCCCGCCGTCGCGTTGCCGCAACTGGTGCGGTGGGCCGATACGGAGGTCGAACGCACGACCGCACGCGAGCGCCTGCGCCAGTTCGCCTGGGTGTACGAGAACGTCATGCAGCTGTACCAGCGACCTGCAGAGGCGCGACGCTTGCCGGACGATCATGTCGATGTCTTCCTGCGCGACGGCGAACTCGCCGCCATGCGCCACCAGCTGCAGGCCAACGGCATCGCCGGCGAACCGCCCGCTGGCTGGCAACCGGCCGACCCGAACTACCGCGCCCTGCTGACCGGCACGCCGCCAGCCCCCTGACCACCTTCGCATCGCGTTGACCATGCCGGTGGAAGCATCGGCTGCGGAGGTCACGCCATGTTCGATGGATGGGAATCGCAGGTGTCGGTGGTCGCGCGCATCGCCTTCGCGATGCTGCTGGGCGGCATGATCGGGCTGGAACGCGAGATCAAGGACCGGCCCGCCGGCTTTCGCACGCATACGCTGGTGGCCGCCGCCGCCGCGATGCTCACCGGCATGGGCGAGATGATGCTGGCGCAGGCGCAGCACAACGAAGAGCGGGTGCAGATCGATCCGTTCCGGCTGGTGGAAGCGGTGATCGCCGGCGTCGCCTTCATCGGCGCCGGCACCATGATCGCGCAGCGCGGCCGCACCATCGCCGGCATCACCACCGCCGCCTCGCTGTTGATGGTGGCGGTGATCGGCGTGGCGGTCGGCTTCGGCCATGGCTGGCTGGCGCTGCTGGCCACGCTGCTGACGCTGGCCGTGCTCTCGGTGCTGGCGTGGATCGAGCGGCGCGTGTCGCGGGGCAAGGCGCGCGACGACCTGCCCGACCGCTGAGCGACCGGCCGCGACAGCGCGACGCCGCCGGCATCACGCGATCAGCCGCGTTCCGCGTCGCGACGGCACGCCCGGCTCCTGCGGGCGTGCCGACCATGCGTCCGCCATCACCCGCACCGCCTGCACCAGTTGTTCCTCGGGTCGCGCGAATGGAATCCGCAGCCACTGGTCGGCACCGCCTTCCACGCTGAAGACCGGCCCCGGCGCCAGGTGCACGCCGCGGCGCTCCACATCCACGGCCAGTTGCGTCGCGCTGCCGTGCGGCATCCGCACCCACAGCGACATGCCGCCGTCGGGCAGGCGGAAACGCCAGTCGGGCAGGTGCTCGCGCAGGGCGCCGGCCAGGGCGTCGCGGCGTTGCCGCAGCTGCTCGCGGCGTGCGGACAGCACGTCGTCGGCATCCAGCATCTCCGCCACCACCAGCTGGTCGAACAGCGAACTGCCCAGGTCCATCTGCACGCGTGCGGCGATCAGGCGGTCCACCGCCTCGCGTGGTGCGCGGATCCAGCCCACGCGCAAGCCGCCCCAGCACAGCTTCGAGGCGCTGCCGACGGTATAGGTGTCCGGTGCGTGCAAGGCGAACGGCGCCGGCATGGGTGCGTCGCCCAGGCCGGTGGACTGCAGCGTCTCGTCGACGATCGCCACCGTACGCGTGGCGTGCAGCGCGGCGGCATAGCGGGCGCGCTGCGCGTCGTCCATCAGGAAGCCGGTGGGGTTCTGGAAATCCGGAATCAGGTAGGCGATGCGCGGCGCGGTCTGCCGCAGCGTCGCGTCGATGGCGGCCAGGTCCCAGCCTTCGTCGCCCAGCGCATCGGCCAGCGGCGCGCTGACCAGGCGTCCGCCGCCGAGCCGCAGCGCTTCGATCGCGTTCGAGTACACCGGCGATTCGATCATCACGCGGTCGCCCGGCCGCGTCAGCGCCCGCGCGATGATCGCGGTCGCCGACAGCGCGCCGGTGGTGATGACGATCTGTTCCACCGCCGTCGGCAGGCCGCGCTGCGTGTAGCCCGCGGCGACGCGTGCCCGCAGCGCCGGCAGTCCCGAGGGCAGGTAGCCGTCGCTGGCCAGGTAGGCGGGCAGTGCGTCGAGCGCGCGCGCATAGGCGGCGGCAACGCCCGGCGTGGCGGCACCGGCCGCGCAGTTGAGGTCGATCACGCCATCGGCCGCGTGCGCCCGGTCCACCGTGTGCAACGCATGGTCGTGCGCGCGCCGGCGGTCGATGGGCACGGTGGCGTAGGTGCCGGCGCCCTGCCGCGCGGTGGCGAAGCCGGCCGCCACCAGGTCGGCGTAGGCGCGGGTCACGGTGTTGCGCGAGACGCCCAGTGCCCGGGTGACCGCGCGCTCGCTGGGCAGTCGCGTGCCCAAGGGAATGCGGCCGTCGCCGATCAGTTCCTGCAGCGCCTGGCGCAGGCCGCGATAGGCGGGCGAGCGAGGAAAGTCGCCGACCAGCGTGGCGAGGCGATCGGGGGCCAGTGAGCGTTCCATGGGGCCACTATCGCAGGATTGGCTCTGGAGAAAAGGGCCAATATTGGAGATGGTGGCCCCATGAAACCGCTCACGCCGCCCAACGGCCTCGCCAATCTCGGTCCCCTCGCCCAACTGAAAGCCGGCCGCCTGCCGGAACGCCTGCTGCGCCTGCTGGTCGGCCTGTGGCTGTACGGGCTGGCCATCGCGCTGATGATCGAAGGCGCGGTCGGCGCCTCGCCGTGGGACGTCTTCCACCTGGGCGTGTCGCGGCACGTGCCGCTGTCGTTCGGCATGGTGATGGTGCTCACCGCCGTGGGCGTGCTGCTGGCGTGGATTCCGCTGCGGCAGATGCCGGGCGTGGGCACGCTCGCCAACACGCTGCTGCTGGGTCCGTTCGCCGACCTCAACCTGGCCCTGCTGGGCACGCCGGAGGGACTGCCGTTGCGTATCGCTTACCTGGTCGCCGGTGTGGTGCTGTGCGCGATCGCCACCGCGCTGTACATCGGCGCGCAGCTGGGCCCGGGTCCGCGCGACGGCTTGATGACGGGACTCGCGCGCCGTACCGGCTGGTCGATCCGCCGCATCCGCACGCTGATTGAAGTCACCGTGCTGATCATCGGCATGCTGCTCGGCGGCGTCGCCGGTGTCGGCACCGTGCTGTTCGCGTTCGGCGTGGGCCCGCTGACGCAGTTCTTCCTGCGCTACCTCGTGGTGCGCCTCGATCCGCCCGTCGCCGTCGCCGGAGAAACGCCATGACCGCTGCCGTGCTGCGCTACAGCGCCTTCACCACCGACCCGCACGGCGGCAATCCCGCCGGCGTGGTGCTGGATGCGCGCGGCCTGTCGGCCGATGCCATGCAGCGCATCGCCGCCGACGTGGGGTATTCGGAAACCGCGTTCCTGTCGCCGCGCGCGGACGGCGATCTCGATGTGCGCTATTTCAGTCCGCTGGCCGAAGTGAGTTTCTGCGGGCATGCCACCATCGCAGCGATGGTCGCGCGTGCGCACAAGGAGGGTCCCGGCGATGTCCTGCTGCACACGCAGGTCGGCCCCGTGCGGGTCACCGTCGATGCCGGCTTCACCGCCACGCTGACCAGCGTCGCGCCGCGCGTCGATGCGTTGTCGTCCGCCGATCTCGACGCACTGCTCGCGACGCTCGGTTGGCATCACGAAGATCTCGATCCCGCACTGCCGCCCGCGCTGGCGTATGCGGGTGCATGGCATCCGGTCATCGCCGCCGCCTCGCGTGCACGCCTGGCCGACCTGCACTACGACTTCGATGCCCTCGCCACCCTGATGGCCGCACGCGGCTGGACGACCATCAACCTGGTCTGGCGCGAAGACGCGCACACCCTGCACGCACGCAATCCCTTCCCGCCAGGTGGCGTGGTGGAAGATCCGGCGACCGGCGCGGCGGCCGCGGCATTGGGTGCATATCTGGCGTCGCAGGATCTGTTGTCCGACCAACGCAGGTTCACCATCCACCAGGGGCATGATCTCGGGCGACCGAGTGTGTTGCGGGTGGCGGTGCCGGTGGATGTAAGCGAGGGGGTAAGGGTGAGTGGGACGGCGGTGGAGATTGGGGTGGGGGGTTGAGGCAGCCATCACCAA
>NZ_DASYGY010000008.1 GCF_035999195.1 Pseudoxanthomonas sp. | reverse complement strand
GGTGGTCTCGTCCATCTGGGTGATGGTCTGGTTGACCTGCTCGATGCCGGCCGACTGTTCCTGCGATGCGGCCGAGATCTCGGCCATGATGTCGGTCACGCGCTGCACGCTGGCCACGATCTCGGCCATCGTCGCACCGGCCTGGTTCACCAGCGCCGAGCCGTCGGAGACCTTCTCCACCGAATTCTCGATCAGGCCCTTGATCTCCTTGGCCGCGTTGGCCGAACGCTGGGCCAGCGTTCGGACTTCGCTCGCCACGACCGCGAAGCCGCGGCCCTGTTCGCCGGCGCGCGCGGCTTCCACCGCCGCGTTGAGCGCCAGGATATTGGTCTGGAACGCGATGCCGTCGATGACCGAGATGATCTCGGCGATCTTCTTCGACGACTGCTCGATGTCGGTCATGGTGGTGACGACCTTGCCGACCACGTCGCCGCCCTGCGAGGCCACCGAGGCCGCGCCGATGGCGAGCTGGTTGGCCTGGCGCGCACTTTCCGCATTCTGGCGCACGGTGGAGGTCAGTTCCTCCATCGACGCCGCCGTTTCTTCCAGGTTGGCGGCCTGCTGCTCGGTACGGCGGGACAGGTCCGAATTGCCCGACGCGATCTCGCCGGCGGCGGTGTTGATGGAGGTGGAGGCGTCCTGGATGCGGCCGACGATGTCGGTCAGCTGGGCGACGGTGGCGTTGGCATCGTCGCGCATGGTGGCGAACACGCCGTGGAAGTCGCCTTCCATGCGCGCGGTCAGGTCGCCCTTGGACAGCGACTGCAACACGGTGGACACCGACTGCACGCTGCCGGCGATGGTGGCCAGCAGGCCGTTGATCTGCTGCGACAGGCCGAGCAGGAAGCCCTGCTTGCCGGTTTCGACGATGCGGCCGCTCAGGTCGCCCTGCACCGCGGCCTGCACGATGCGGGTGACTTCCTGCTCGACCATCACCTCGTTGGTGCGGTCGGCCCACTCGACCACATAGCCGATGCGCTGGCCGTCCGCGTCGGCCACCGGATTGATGATCAGCTGCATGATGCGGCCGCCCACGCTGATCTGGGCGCGGTGCGTGCCCTGTAGCTGCGCCAGCATGCGCGACTGGTGCTCGGGCTTCTTGTGGAAGATGTCGATGCTGCTGCCCACCACGGTGCGCACGTCGAAGGCGGGCAGGTCGCGGCGCAGGTCCTGTTCCACGTCCGTCAGCATCTTCATCAGCGGACGGTTGGCGTAGACGATGGTGCGGTCGGCATCGGCGATCATGACGTTGGTGGTGACGTCTTCCAGCGCGGTACGGATGCGCAGGCTTTCCTTCGCCACCACGGCGTCGCGTTCGATGCGTTCGCGCAGGTTGGCCTGCATGCTGCGCATCGCCTTCATCAGCGTGCCGATCTCGTCGCTGCGCGCGGCATCGATCTCGCTGTCGAGCTTGCCGCGGGCGATGTCGTCGGCCACGCGCACCGCGCCGGCCAGCGGCCGGGCGACCTGGCGGCGCAGCAGCCAGAACACCGCGCCGCACAGCAGCACCGCGCCCAGCGCGCCCACCATCACCACGGTCCACAGTACGGCGCGTGCTTCCTGCATCAGCACGGCGCGCGGGACCACCACGCCCAGGGCGAAGCGCTCCTGCGCCTTGCCGATCTGCAGCGGCACGTAGGCTTCCATCACCGCGTCACCGGCGGCATCGGTGGCTTCGCGGAAGACGGACTGGCCGCTGGCGATCTGCTTCATCACATCGGCCGCCTGCGCGCCGGCGAAGGGCTTGCCGACCGCAGCGGCGTCCTGGTCGGCGATCACCACGCCGGCGGGCGTCAGCAGGCGCACGAAGCCGGCGTCCATCGGCGTCAGCTTGGCGATGCGCTCCTGCAGCGACTGCAGGGCGAAGTCGACCGTCATGACGCCGAGATAGGTGCCGTTGTCCAGCACCGGCGTGGACAGGGTCGTCATCAGCACGTCCTTGCCGGCGATCTTGTAGACATAGGGTTCGGCGACCACCGGGCGCTTGAGTTCGCGCGGGCGCAGGTACCAGTCGCCGGCACCGGGCACTTCGTAGTCGCGCAGCGCTTCCTGCAATGGCGCGCCGTCGCTCCAGGCCCAGTAGCTCATGAAGCGGCCGGTGCCGTCGTGGCCGTCGGCGGCGACGAAGTCCGCGTCCTTGCCGTCGAACGCCTCCGGCTCCCACAGCGTGCCCACGCCGACCCATTCCGGATGGGTTTCCAGCTGCCGCTTGAAGATGGCGCTGGCCGCCGCGCGGCTCAGACCGTCGCCGGCGCGCTGCGCGAGCAGGGCGCTGGCCAGGGCCTCGTTGGTGTCGAACGCGCCTGCCAGGTCCCCGGCGATGCGCTGGGCCTCCAGCTCGGCCAGCCCCTCCATTGTGGTGCGCGCGCCGGCCAGCAGGGACTGGCTGCTGCGCAGGTAGCTGGCGGCCGCGGCCACGCCGAAGGCGAGCAGGGCGACGATGGCGGTGCCGTACATCACCCGGGTGGCGATGCTGCGGGAGGAGAAGCGCGCGGAAACGGAAGACATGATGGCCTCGTATGCAGAGTGGCGACGTCTGCAGCGGCGGCGCCAGGACCGGCGTCCGGTGTTGCAGTCGTGTTACGGACCGTATCGGCGGCGCCCCGGCGTCATTGAGTGCGTGTCACGCGATTGCCGACGGGCGGCGGCCGGAACGGCGACGACGGTCACGCCGCGCCGCGTTCGCGGGCGCTGCGCTGGCGTTCCAGGCGGAAGATGTAGCGCTGGATCAGCGCGTCGCCGCCACGCGGCATGTCGGTGAACTGGCACCCGGCTCGCCAGCTCTCGCTGCCGTTCTGGTTGAGTTGCCGGTGCAGGCTCTTGACCATCAGGCGCACGCACAGCGGGCCGCTGTCGGGCAGGTGCAGCAGGCTGCCGGGGAATTCCTTGTACGGCTTCAGCGTGGGCTCTTCGGCCTGTACCGCCAGCGCGATGCCGCCGCCACTGATGTCCAGCACGCGGTACTTGCGGTAGGTGGTCTCGCCGTCGGGCTGGCGCTCGGCGATGGCGCAGTCCATCGGCTGGGTCACCGGCACCTGCAGCCGGTAGAACTCGCGGCGCTGCAGGCGCAGGATGCTGTCGGGCAGCGAGGCATGGAAGGCGACCTGGCCGTCCTGCTGCACGCGCCGCAGGTCGTACAGCTTGAACTGCACGTGGATGCGGTCCAGCCGCGACACGCAGGTAACGTGGCTGGCGTCCTCGATGCTCCGGTTGACGGCCTCCGAGGCGCTGCCGTCGATCAGCACGCCCTCTTCGTCGTCCAGCACTTCGATCACGGAGGTGGGAAAGGTGTGGTTGCGCGGCATCGCGCAGCCGCTGACCAGGGCGCGCTTGTCGATCAGCGACTGCAGGATCTGGCGTACCGCGGGCACGCCATGCACCAGGTACTTCTCTTCCTCGTCGTACCCGACGGGATCGGCCAGGGGGGCGTCGCTGGACTCGGTCATGCGGGGGCGGAAGCGTCAGGGCAGGGATGGCGTCACAGGCTGTATCGGCGTGGATCACAAACTCTTTAGGCGGGGTGTCCGCCGGTGTGGTCTCACCGTCGGCGCGCAGGTACATGGAGGTAGCAGACAGACGGCACCCTCGAATCACATTTATCCAACACACGGCGGCGCACGCTGCCCCCACATCCCGGGAGCGTGGCCAGCATGGCGACGGCTCCCGGACGCGCGAGGGACCGCGCTGCTGGCGGACACGGGCATGCGGGGCATGCACCGCCGCCGACATCCTCGATCCCTTGCGCCGCCATGGGGCGTGCGCCGGACCGCATTCGCGATATGCGCGGCGCCGGACGCGGTCCGCGCCGATCGACGGTGTCGGGTGCTCGGGCTGTCGTGGCACAGGGAAGGAGAACGCCATGTACGGGAATGCGAAGGTGCGCGGCGGTGGGACGCTGCAGCGGTATGTCGTCGGGTTGGTGCTGGCCTGTGCGGCGGCGTTGCCGACGGCATGGGCGGGCGAGATCGAACAGGGCATCCTGCTGCTGCGCTGGGGCGACGCGCGGCCTGCCATGCCCGGACAGGCCACGCCTCCTCCCCGTTTCAAGGCGTGGCTGGACGCAGGGCCGGGCGCGCGCCGCCGGCTCGATGTCGCCCAGGCCACGCGCGCGGCAGGCGACCTCTATGCGCTGGCCAACCGCCGTGTGGCGGTGTCGCACGCCGCCGCCGGCAAGCGCGGGTCACGTGTGGTCATCGACGCCATCGTGCCTGCGGATCGCCAGGCGCAGCGGGCGCCCGTGGCGGGCGACGACGGTCGGCCCCGGCTGGCGGCACCGGTCCACGGCAGCACGCGCTGGATCACGCTGATGTGCCGGTTCGCCGACGTGCCGGCCGAACCGAAGTCGCGCGAGTTCTTCCAGTCCCAGTACGGCGACGGGCCGGGTCAGCTGGGCCACTACTGGTCACGGGTGTCGCGGGGCGCCATCGACCTGGCCGGCAGCCAGGCCCATGGCTGGTACGTACTGCCGCGCCCGCGCAGTGCCTACACCGGCACGCAGGCCGATCTGTCGCTGCTGTTCGCCGACTGCACGGCCGCCGCCGATGCGGACGTCGAGTTCGCCGGCGTGATGGGCATCAACCTGATGTTCAACGACGAGCTGGACGGCTACGCGTGGGGCGGCGGCGCATGCGCAGTGCTCGATGGCGCGTACCGCTGCCTGCGGGCCACATGGAGTCCGCCCTGGTCGTTCGCCAACCTGGCCGCGATGGCGCACGAAATGGGCCACGGCTACGGCCTGCCGCATTCGGACAACAGCGATGGCGATGCCGACACCTACGACAATCCCTGGGACCTGATGAGCGACGCGTGGCGCCACGCCGGCAGCGATCCGGTGTACGGGCTGCTGCCCAAATACCTCAGCGCCTACCAGCGCGAGCGGTTGGGATGGGTGGCGCCGCCCGGCCGGCTCACCGTGCGGGCGGAGGACATCGGCACGCATGACGTCATGCTGGATGTCGTCGATGCACCCGGCGGGACCGGCGTGCAGTTGCTGGTGCTGGCGTTGCCCGCGCAGCCCGATCCGTTCGCGACCGTCATCTACACGGTGGAAGCGCGACGCCGGACGGCGCCTTACGAGTCCAACCTGGCGGGCGACGCGGTCATCATCCATGCGCTGCGTGGGTACGGAACCACCCACAGCCTGGACAGCGACTTGCCGCCGGCGACGTATTCGGCCAATGAAGGCTCGATGCTGAAGCCGGGCGAACGCTTCCGTCTGCCACAGGGCCAGCACCAGATCGACGTCATCGCGGCCACGGCGACCGGTTTCCTGGTGCGCGTTGGGCCGGTGGCGCGCGTGATGAGTTCGCCGTTGCCGGCGCTGGTGCGCACGGAAACCGGCGCAGCCGTCTCGTCTCCCTCGCCTCCGCTGCGACGTCCGCGCGCGGATCGACACCGCTGACATCCCACCCGCGTTCCCGCGCGTGTCGCGATTCGGGTGACCGATCGCTCATCGTTCCGGGTCAAGCAATTCCAGCCTGCCCACCGCATCCTCCGGCGCCTCGATCGCGGTGGACGAGGTCACGCCTTCGATGCGCCATGCCGGGTTCTGCTGCTTCAGCGCATGGAACAAGCCGGGGAAGTGGCCGCTGCCGTAGATGAGGTAGAGGTTCCGCCCGGCATCGGCGGCGATCCGTTCGGCCAGCTTGCGGTTGCGGAAGTCCAGCACCACCGCATTGAGTACGTCCGGACGTTCCTTGCCCTGCAGGGCGAAGGTGAAGATGCCACGGCATGCCGCCCCGACGAAGTCGCGTTGCCGATCGCCCACGTGGGACAGCACCTGCATCACATGGTTCATGCCCGAGCTGCCCCCGTCGTCGGACGGCGGATGCTCCTTGACGAGTTGGTCCGCCAGTTCCGGTCGCGCTGCCACCAGGCGCTTCCATTCCTCCCACATCTCGGTTTCCGTCACGTCCGCATTGACGGTGCGTGCCGGATCCTTCACCGCGTCGGTGCCGACGAAGCCAAGAAAATCGTTCTGGAAGTGCAGGCCGCAGAAGCCGGCCAGCTTTCCGTATTCGGCGTTGAGGTCGCCGCCGCCGGCGAGCTCGTCACGGAACCATGCCTGCGCTTCCGGGGTGCCCGGCATCACGCCCTCGAAATAGACCTTGTAGCCTGCCTCGCGCGTGCGCATCAGGTCGAAGGCCACCGAGCGATAGAACGGGGCCGAGCCGATGTGCGTCATGCCCTGGAACACCACCTGCCGCTGCCCGTCGCCGAGGGTGACGCGAGGCACCGCCAGCGGACGCAGTGCGGGCTGCAGCACCAGCCAGTACAGCGGCAGCGCGATCAGCGCGGTGGCGACCATGCCGCCGGCCAGGGCCTGCGGCCAGCGATGTGGCGAAGACCGGCGTCGCAGACGGGCGAGCAGCCACGCCAACGCGGCCACCACGCCTGCGCCGAGCAGGAACGAAGCCGCCAGTAACCAAGGCGATGCACTGAGCAACAGAGGAACGCTCAGCAGGAACAACAGGGTCAGCAGGGTCCAGCCGACGGTCTTCAGCCGTACCGCCCGATCGTGGTGAAGCGCCATGGGACATTCCTTCTTCGGGCGAGGGATGGCGTCAGTGCGGCAGCGAACCCAGCGTCAGGCTGATGCCGAACAGGGTCCAGTCGTTGAGTACGTGCGCGCCGGTGGAGGCCCACAGGTTGCGCGAGAACAGATAGGCCAGGCTCAGCACCAGCCGGGCGCTGCCGATGATCGCCAAGCACTGCACCAGGTCCCACTGGTAGGTGGGCAGGTGCGCCAGCGCGAACGGGATGGCCGACAGCAGCCACGCCCGCATCAGGGCAGTGCGCTTCTTCAGCTTCATCCGGGTATGCAGCCACCACAGCAGGGCGAGCAAGGGCAGGATGGTGAGCAGTTCCTCGCCCAGCAGCTGCGGCACCATCGCTGCGAAGGCCATGACGCGGGTGGCGGTATCCACTTCGGCCATCGACTTGAACGCGGGATTGGCCGACCCCTGGTCCAGGCCGTTGAGCAGCAGCCCGATCAGCACGGTGACCACCAGGTTCAACGCGGCGATGCCGACCATCATCAGCAGGTTGCGCCCAATCCGACACCGTGCGTGCCACCACCGAGGGTTTCAGCAGCGACGTGCAGATCGAACTGTACGGCGACCACGGCCGCATCCACCTGGGTGCGCCGCTGATTCCGCCGATCAACTCGCATGGCGATCATGGCTGGTGGGACTTGGAGAACCTGCAGGTCGGCGCGGACCGCATCACCGCCACCTATCGCCTCGACGGCATGAACAAGCCGCGGCTGACCGTCGACCGCCGCTCCGGGCGCATCAACATCGAGGGCGGCACCACGTTCTCCGGCCAGTGCGATATCGGCAACTACGGCGGTGGCCAGCGCCGGTTCTGAGGCCGGGTCTCCACACGGGATCCGCCGGGCCGGATTCCTGCTACACGGGTTCGACCCGCTTCATGCATCGCGCGCCCGTGGCGCGATGACGCGGCAAACATCCCTGAAGCGCCATCGACTACGCACACGGCCCGGACACTGCCGGGCCGTGTGCGACAACGCGATGTCTGTGTCCTGCTGACGGCGCTCAGAACTCCTGCCAGCCGTCCTCGTCGGCGCCGGCGAGCGCCGGCACGGGGGCAGTGGGCGGCGCGGTCCGCACCGTTTTCGGTGCAGCGCTGCGGCGCGTCGCGGGAGCGACGGATGCCGGCGTCCTGTGTGTGAAGGTGCGCTTGTTCGCGTGCAGCTTGAACACCGAGACCGACTCGGTGAGCGCCCGTGCCTGTTCCTCCATCGCGCGGGCGGCGGCCGTGGCTTCCTCCACCAGGGCGGCGTTCTGCTGGGTGGTCTCGTCCATCTGGGTGATGGTCTGGTTGACCTGCTCGATGCCGGCCGACTGTTCCTGCGATGCGGCCGAGATC